>CAZAYR010000037.1:0-20063 GCA_964489365.1 uncultured Salinarchaeum sp. | reverse complement strand
CGACATCGAGCAGGCGCCGAAGGGCCCCCGCGCGACCAACGTCGTTCGACAATAACTGCGGTTTCTCGCCGTCCTGACCGACGGCGACCGCTTTCAGTTCCCGTAGCAGCGTCTGCGCCTAGGGATGATTGCATGCCCACCGAACGGCTGTCGAACCCTCCGCCACGGCAAGCCCAGGCCCGCGGAGAGTTCGCATGCCGGATGATGAGCCACCAGGGCGGGGTCGCGACGATCCTCGACGTTCAGTAATCGGGGCGCGCACGCCACCAGCGGATCCCCAGGAAGACGACGAGGACGGTCAGGCCGCCGAGGAAGAACACCACACCGGGATCGAGCAGCCAGGGGAGATGCTCGAGGGGGTTGATCGTCTCGATCAACTCGCCCGTGTTCCCGCCGAGATCCTCGGACTCGGCCTGAATGTCCGCGCCGTCGCCGCCGCCATCGCCGCCACTGTCGCCGGCAGCGTCATCGGTCCCCCGCGGGCCGACGCTGACGCCCGGGACGTCGACAATCCCGTAGACGAACAGCGACCGGAACGCCAGTGCGGTGATGGCGAGCATGCCGATGCCCAGGACGAGCCGGGAGAGCAACTGCTTGATGCGATCCGCGGTGGATTGTTGCGAGAGCAGGAGGACCGCGTTGGTCGTGGGCGCATAGATCTTCATCTCGGTGCCCTTCCGGCTGTAGCGGGTGTCCGCGACCTCGATCAAGCCGGCCTCCCGGAGGTTGGTGAGGTGGTAATTGACGTTCTGGAGGGAGTTGTCGGTCGCCTCGGCCAGCTCAGAGGCCGTCCGCGGTTCGTCATAGAGGGCCGCAAGGATCCGGCGGGCGGTCTCGGCCGCCAGCGTCTCGATCGCCTCGCCGGCTTCCTCGCTCGCGAGGTCCCAGATCTCGGCCTGATCCGGGAGGCTGACGGTTGGCCGCGAGCGGGTGAGTTGCTGCAGGTCCATGGTCGGCGCGCCGTCGGTTCGATATCTCGGTCCAGCAACCAGATAAACCCAAAGGGTAGGTAAAGGACGCTCTTTACCCTTCTCCGCTTGGGTAAATGACCGATCTCGTTCGGTAGTCCGCCCCTCGAGATCGAGCTCCGAAGCTGACGCATAACAAATCCTGACGGACCCAACCCACGAACCATGGCGGAGCGGCCAGCCCCCGATCGCCTGCACGCCGCACTCTCCCACGAGATCAGACGGGCCCTCCTCGAGGAGCTCGCAGAGCATCCGGCCCCGGATCGCGCGCTCGACGACGTAATCGCCGCCGCGACCGATCGGTTACCATCCTCGCCGCCCGACGAGCTCGCCCTGCGGTGTTATCACTGCCATCTCCCCAAACTTGCCGATCTCGGATTCGTCGACTACGATTGGGACCAAGGGACGATCAGTTACGAGGCGGAGGTCAGACGCGAGGAGCTGCAGGAGCTGCTTTCCCGAGTCTGACACTGCCTCGGGAAACACGCGAACGCAACACCGAAAGGCCTGGCCGACGCCCCCGGTGCATGCGCGTCGTAGTCACGAGCCGGCGGTTCCCCGATCGGGATCCGTACGGGGATATCGTCGCGGAGTATGGCGGATCGCTCGCATACGGGACCTGTGCGACGGAAGCGGACGCGATCGCGTTCTGCGAGGACGCCGACGTCATCGTCGGCGGATTCGTCCCCGTGACCGGGGATGTGATGGATGCCGCGGGAGATCCCGAAGCGATTCTCGTCCACGCGGCCGGGTACGATGCGGTGGATGTCCGGGCGGCGACGTGCCGGGGGATCCCCGTCGCGAACGCGCCGGGGTACGCGCCCGATGACATCTCCAGTCACGCCATGGCCCTGCTGCTTGCGGCGGCCCACCGGATCGTGCCCGGGGATCGGAACGTGCGCGCGGAGACCGGCTGGGAGGATCGCACCGTCCATCCGGTTCACGGCGGGACGATGGGGATCGTGGGGTTCGGCCACATCGGCCGGGCCCTAGTCGAGAAGGCCCGGGGGTTCGACATGGACGTCATCGCCCACGACCCGCACGTGCCGGACGACGTGTTCGCCATGCAGGGCGTCGAACAGGTCCGCTTCGAGGAACTGCTGGCACGCAGCGATTGTATCTCCATCCACGCGGCGTTGACCGATGTCACCGCCGGCATGTTCGGCCCGGCGGCCTTCGAACGGATGCGCGAGGACGCCGTGCTGGTCAACACCGCCCGCGGACCGATCGTTCAGGAGGACGCACTCGTCGCGGCCCTCGAGGCCGGGGAGCTCCGGGCGGCCGGACTGGATGTCTTCGAGGAGGAGCCACCCACGGATTCACCGCTGTTCGAACGGGACGACGTCGTGCTCACGCCCCATACCGCGGGTGGCACCGAGCGCGCCGAAGAAAACGTCATCGCGCTCATGTGCGCGGAACTCCGCCGTGTCTTCGACGGCGACCCCCTCGAGAACGTCGTCAACCCGGCGGTCTACCAGTACCGGGGTCACCAGGTCACCGTGCCCGACGACCGGTAACGACCGCGTGGACCGGAAGGGTTAACGCCGGGCTGCGGGCTCTCCGGGACATGCCGGCGGCGGATCGCGCGTGGATGGAAGGTCGCGTCGAGGAGATCCGATCTGGGGGAGCCACGGTGCCGTTCGGGTTCGAGGCGCTGCGGGCTGCGGCGCGGGAGGCGTTGCCGGACCGGTTGTTCCGGCACGTCCGGGCGACCCCCGGCAGCGGGAGCACCGCGGCGGCTAACCGCGGGTTCGATGCGTGGGCGATCGTGCCGCGGACGTTCCGGGACGTGTCCGACTGTACCCTCGGAACCGAGCTCTTCGGCGAGCAGCTCCCCTCGCCGGTCATGCTCGCGCCCATCGGCCGCCAGGCCGTCTATCATCCGGCAGGCGAAACCGCGACCGCCCGGGCGGCCGGGCGGCTGTCGGTGCCGTTTGCCCTCAGTACGGTGGCCGCCCGGTCGATCGAATCCGTCGCGGACACGATGGGGGCGTCCCCCCGGGTGTTCCAGCTCTACTGGCCTCAGGACTGGGAGGTGGCCGCGAGCCTGCTCGAACGGGCGGAGGAGGCCGGCTATCGGGGGATCCTGCTGACGGTCGATTTCCAGGGACGTCGGTGGGTCCCCGAGGACGTCATCGACGAGGCGGCCCCGGAGTTCGGCGCGCCGCTCGCGAACTTCCGGAGCGATCCGGTCGCGGATTACCCCCCGGACGGGACGGGCGATCCACCCTGGGATCGGACGGCCAGCTGGGAGGACCTCTCCGCCCTCCAGGATCGGACGGATCTGCCGATCTATCTCAAGGGGATCGTCCACCCCGACGATGCCGCACGGGCGGTCGATCACGGCGCCGACGGGATCGTGGTCTCGAATCACGGCGCCCGCCAAGCGGACGGCGCCATCGGGGCCATCCGGGCGCTCCCGGCCGTCGTCGAGGCCGTCGATGGGCGCTGCCCGGTACTCTTCGACAGCGGGATCCGGCACGCCGCGGACGCGTTCAAGGCCCTCGCGCTCGGGGCCGACGGCGTCTTTCTCGGGCGGCCGTACCTCTACGGGCTCATCGTCAACGGCGAGACCGGCGTCTACGAGACGGTACACAACTTCCTGGCTGCGCTCGAGAGCCTTGTCGGGATGGCCGGATGCCGGGGGCTCGACGAGGTCGATCGCGGGATGCTTCGGAAGCGACCTACGAATCGATGAGCTCGATCGAGTAGCCGAAGGGATCGCTCACGAACGCGATGAAGACGCCATCCCCGATTTCCATCGGCTCGATCTCGACCTCGCTGTCCCACTCCTCGACGGCCTGTTCGACCGTCGCCTCGACGTCGTCGGCGGCGATCGCGATGTGATGGATCCCCGCGGGCTCGTCCATGTCATCGACCACCCGGAACTGGAGCTCGGCCGGGCCCTCCCCGCCGAACCAGTAATTGTCCTCGCCGTCGACCTCGGCGTGCCGGGTCTCCTCGAGCCCGAGGAGGTCCCCGTAGAAACCGTGTAACGCCGCTTCGTCATCGACGTCGATCGCCGCATGGAGTACGTCCATGGTCGCGCCTCTCATCCGATGACTATCAACGTGTTCAATCGTGAGAGGGGATCCTCGCCCTTCACGTCCGTTATTGATTCAGTGAAAATCATGTGTGTTTACACTTCTCGGCCCGAAGTGACGTGCGAACACGGATGGAATACAGCCTCGACCCTGCCGAGTCGGTCAGCGAGGGGGTAAAGGCCGCGGTCCGGGACTTCCGAGGCCGAGCGGACGAGCCACTCGAGCCGATTTCCATGTCACTCGACCCGGACGCGCTGGATGCCATTTTCCACGACGGCGAGGAGGGACCCCGCGCGGAGGGTCGGGTGAGCTTCACCTACGGGCCGTATGTGGTGACAGTCGAGCACAACGAATACATCGAAATCCGTTGATCCGTTTGCAACCATTGTAACCCGATTCATCAAAACAAATCAGGTCGTGAAAACCCTTTGACTTGAAGGGTGTGAGTTGTGAAGGTCTACTTCCTATGAACTCGCTCAGGGAGCCGGATCTCGCGTTGGACGAGCAACTCCGTCTACTCGCGGACGAACGTCGGCGGCGAGCAATCGAGGCACTCATCGATCATCCCAAGGGCGCGATATCGCTTTCCGATCTGGCGACCTCGATGGATGAGGACGACGATCCCGATATCGAGCTCGAGCTTTGCCATATCCATCTTCCGAAGTTAGCCGAGGCGGGGATTATCGAATTCAACCAGCGCGACAATCGCGTGGTCTATACGGGCGACGACAGGATCGAGACCATCCTCGAGCGCCTCCCGAACTGACTACGATCAATCGGACTCCCGTCCGTCCCTGCGTCCCGCGGCTCGATCATCATACCTCGCTTCCGTCGCTACGGACAGAGCGGCCTGATCGATCCCCGCGCGAACCTCGCCTGGGGCGAGGCCCAGCACGCAACGTGGTGGTTGGGACAACGAACCGTTGCGTGCCGGCTGAACGTGGGCGGGGCCGGCATTTACCTCTTTTGTGATAAATCGAGTAACAGATGGTCGAACGGAGTACGTGATTTTCCCCTTCTGGCGGTTGCTCGGATGTAATTTATAAAGGTATCCCCATTTTCGCATAGTAGCAATCCCTTTCTGTCTGTACGAAAAAGTGGTCCCAGCCAGGACGCGCCTGGGGTTGGGACACATGAGCACCACGGACAAACACGAGGAGGCCGTTGAGATCCTCCAACAGCTTGGCCTCAAAGAATACGAAGCCCGGTGCTTCGTGGGGCTCTCGCGGCTCTCGACGGCGACGGCAAAACGGCTGAGTGAGACGACGGACGTGCCACGCACCCGGGTGTACGACGCCATCCGCGTCCTCGAAGCCCAGGGGTTAGTGGAGATCCAACACTCGAGCCCGCAACGGTTTCGGGCCGTCCCCCTTGAGGAGGCCACCGAGACGCTACGCGACCAGTACGAAAACCGCGTCGACCGCCTCACGGATGCCCTGGAACCGATAGAACTCGTCGAGGACGAAGATCCGGCCCCGGTCCACGAAGTGTGGGCGATGTCGGGACACACGGCGATCGAGAACCGCACCAACGAACTCATCGGGGAGGCCGCCGAGGAAGTCGTCCTCGTGATCGGGCACGATGCGATATTCGATGCCGAGTTGGCGGAAACACTCAACGCACTCGACGACCATGTGGACGTCGTCCTCGGGGCGCCGAACGCCGAGTTAGAAGAGCGAATCCGGAACGAGATCCCGGGCGCGACGACGTTCGTTTCGGGCTTGGAATGGCTCGACGGGAGCGAAGGGAAAACCGAGGACGTGACGGTCGGCCGGCTGTTACTGGCCGACCGCTCGACCATCCTGGTGAGTTCCTATATGCTGAGCTCACACGAGGAGCACGCCATCTTCGGCGAAGGCTTCGGAAATGGGCTCGTCGTGCTCGCGCGCCGGTTACTCGCCTTCGGATTGCTCCCTCGTCGGGATCCGAAACCCTGAGCTCCAACCCCAGGATCCGGGCGCAAAAAGCGCCAACTCACCCGATTTCTCCCCGGTCGGAGAAGGATCTCGACACAAGCCCTGAGAAAACCAATCGGACGATCAATCGCCTGAAGGCGATCGAACGTTCGAGTTATGCGCGGATAACGTTGGCCGCGCGCGGCCCTTTCGGGGCCGATTCGATGTCGAATTCGATATCTGTACCTTCTTCGAGATCAGGACCGCCAACGTCCTCCATATGAAAGAACACGTCATCGTCCGAATCGTCGGTGGAAATGAATCCGTAGCCGCCAGTGGGGTTGAAGAAATCAACCGTGCCTTCTACCATCGCAACGAAACGTAATCACCCTGGAGGGATACGACTTCCGGGTATCACGGTACCGCCCCCCACGGCTGGCCGGGTTGCGTCGCAACCGGCGGTGCGGACGGGCCGAGGTCAACAATGCAACACGATATTCCAACGAGGCGATCCGCCTCCATCAACGCCGATCATGGCAAGGCCTGAGCCGTGAGCGCCCTTTGGTCAAGGGATTGCCTAGCCTTTCTCCCTGCGTAGAATGACCTGCGTTCCGCCGTCCAGATGCTGGATAGTCTCGATTTGGAACGGACGCGAACTCACGACCTGTTGCACCTCGTCCACCGAAAACGAGCCTGTCACTTGGAGGATTTCTCCATCCAGTTCTCTCGCCTTCCCAAGCGTATCGAGCTCATCCCCCGGCATTCTCCTCTGATCTCAGGGAGGCCCTATATGGATTCACCGCTCCCGAGTAACAGCTGCGTGGGCCAGCATACCCCTCGAGGATGAAGAATTTCAGTTTCTTTTTCCTGGAATTTTATGTGCGAGTGTGATGTTTCACATGGGGATGGCGCCGGGGAGCCTTCAAATACTGATCGTGGAGCGCAACCCTGGAGATCTCCGATTGATGGATGAAGGGTTTCGAAGGGCCGAGTATGTCTGCGAGGTCACTACAGCAACCACCGGAGATGATGCCCTCCGCGTCCTTGACGATCGGAAAGAGCAAGGCTTTGATCTCGTCATACTCGACCTCAGTATTGGGGCAACAGCTGGCATCGAAATCCTCCACAGGCTGGACGAGCACGGCGTGCCGGTCGTGATCTTCACTTCCTCGACCGGGGACCAAGTCGTTGATTCAGCCTACCAACTCGGTGCGGATGGGTTCTTTACCAAGCCGGCTGCCCCCAGGAAATTCATTACACTCGTTGAAACGATCGGTGAGACGATCTACGAGAAGGGGCAGACTCCGCGAGGGAAAATCCGGAGGATAGACTGAAGTCTTCCCGGCAATTCGGCGCCATATCAATGATATGGGCCGGCGCGAATTTGAATCGCGGTTACGGCCACCCGAAGGCCGAAGGATACCAAGCTACCCCACCGGCCCGCGTCTCAGGAAAACAGCGGACCCTCTTTAAGAATTGCGGAAGGCCCCCCTTATCCCGAGTAGACCGCATACCCCTCGGTATCCAGGTAATTGTGGACGATGGTGATCGCCTGGTCGGCGTGGACCGAAACGGGCCCGAGGCTGATGCGATGGTCGACGTGGTCGTCCAGGGTTTCGCCCTCGCCTGCTTGGAAATCGCGGTGATCCGAGAGCACGAACGCCACGTCCTCGGGCGGTTTCCAGGACGGCAGCGGCTGGCCACCGGGGTGGAGTTGGACGATCTCCCCCGCCACCTCATCCAGCGTCGCGTCCAGGCCAGCCCGCGACACCCTCACGCCCGGGGAGGATTCGACCTCGACCATCCCCACGGCATCCTGGCCGTCCGCCAGCGCCGCGTCGAAGCGTGCCGCCGTGCTCCGCGCGTCCGGATGGAGCCCCTGGATGGTCCGGCCGTCGAACGTGATCGTCATCGCGTCGCGAAGGACCGTCCCCACCCGCGCGTCGGAGCGGATGCCATGCGAATGCAGGAGCCCCGCCGTCACGCAGCGACAGAGGACATCCAATCGGCCGGCGCTTCCGGGGAGATCGTCGAGGTCGATCCCGGGCTCGGTGGGGACCTCGTGGCCGAGCACGATGAATTCTCGCATGCTGAAGCCTCCCCGGGTGTATCCTTACCTCCACCGGCACGCCGCGCGCCGTCCCGAACGTGTGCCTGTTCGAGGATCCGAAGAGCGTTAGGCCGCGACGACGTACCGCTCGGCATGAACGAGCTGGCCGGCGAGGCCGAGCTGGTGGAGCTGGTCGAAGCCGTCCGCGCCGAGGACCCGGTGTGTGCGGCCTGCCTGGGTCGGCTCGTCGCCAACCGGAGCTTCGGGCTCACGAACGGGCAACGCGGGCGGGCGCTGCGGCAGGCCTTTGCGATCCTCCGGGACGAACCGTACGAACCGCCGGCGGACGAAGATTGCTGGGTCTGCGAGGGCCATAGCACACGGGTGGATGCGTGGGCGGAGAAGGTGGGCGAGGCCCTCGAGGACGTCGCCTTCGAGACCTACCAGATCGGTACCCGCGTCCCCCCGCTCCTGGAGGAAAACGACCGTCTGCTCCGGGAATCCATCGGGTGGGCCCCGGATGCCGGTGAGGCGCTCAAACGCGAGCTCAATCGGGAGGTCGGCAAGCACGTGGGCGCCGGGCGGGACGCGACGGTCGACTTCGAGCGCCCGGCCGTCGTCGCGCTGTTGCATCTCGAACGAGAGTCGGTGGAGGTTTCGATCAACCCCGCCTTCGTCTATGGGCGGTACCGGAAGCTCGAACGGGACATCCCCCAGACCGAGTGGCCGTGTCGGGAGTGTGGTGGCGAGGGGACCCAGCTCGGCGCGGACGGCCCGGAACCCTGCGGGGGCTGTGGCGGCACCGGCTACCGATACGACCGGAGCGTCGAGGAACTCACGGCACCCCACGTCGTGGCGGCCATGGACGGCAGCGAGGGCGTGTTTCACGGGGCAGGACGCGAGGACGTCGACGCCAGAATGATCGGTACGGGGCGCCCGTTCGTGATCGAGGTCAAGGAGCCCCGGACGCGCACGCCAGACCTCGACGGGCTCGAAGCAACGATCAACGAGGCCGCGGACGGGGCCGTCGAGGTCACCGACCTGGCGCTGGCCACCCACGAGATGGTCGAGCGCGTCAAGGAACTGCCCGCCAGCAAAACGTACCGTCTGACGGTCACGTTCGAGGGACCGATCGCGCGCCGGGACCTCGAGGCGGCGTTGAACCGGCTCGAAGGGACGACGATCGAACAGCGCACCCCCCATCGGGTGTCCCACCGTCGCGCGGATCGGACCCGCGAGCGGGAGGTCTATGAGGTCGGCATCGAGGCCTTCGAGGGCGATCGGGCGGTCATCGAGATCCACGGGGCCGGCGGGCTCTACGTCAAGGAGCTCGCCCACGGGGACGAGGGCCGGACGGAGCCCAGCCTCGCCGGGGGGCTCGGCGTGGATGTCGCGGTCGAAGCACTCGACGTCGTCGCCGTCGAGGCCGAAGGCGATGCCGCGTTTGCGGACGAGGCGTACCTCAAGCCAAGCGACTAAGCCCCCGTCCGGCGATGGCCCGATCGATGACGGGCCTGATCGGGGTCGACGAGGCGGGCCGTGGGCCGGTCCTCGGTTCGATGTTCGTCGCGGCGGTCGCCGTGCCCGCCGCATCCGCCCTCCCGGACGGGGTCCGCGATTCGAAACAGCTCGAAGCTGCCCGCCGCGACACGCTCGCGGCCGCCATCGAGGCGGACGCCACGGTGCGGACCGGCGTCGTCGAAGTGCCCGTCGACCGGATCGATCGGGCGGCCGGGGATCTCAACCGGCTCACCGCGTCGGCGGCCGCGCGGGCCATCGACGACCTGCTCGGACCCGGCGCCGATCCCCGGATCGTCGTCGACGCCTGTGACCCCGACGTGGCGCGATACGCGCGCTACGTCGCTGCCGAGCTCGATCGAGATCTCGAGATACTGGCGCGCCACGGGGCCGACGAGAACCACGAGACCGTCGCAGCCGCGAGCATCATCGCCAAGGAACGGCGGGAGGCCCACGTCCGCGCGTTGGAAGACCGGTTCGGCGAGGTTGGCAGTGGATACCCCTCGGATCCCACGACGCGTGCGTACCTGGCCGAATACGTCGAAGCACATGGCCGGCTCCCGCCCTGCGCCCGCTCCAGCTGGCAGACCTGCACGGAGGTCCTCGGGGCGCAAATACAGGGGACGCTCGCGGACTTTTGAGGGTGACCGGCGACTCCGTCCCCCTGGCCGACGATCACTCGGACTTCGTGCGCTCGTATTCGACGATCGCGAACTCCTCCCGATGGCGCCGCGAGATTTCGCGCCACTGCTCGGGGTCATACGCCGGGAACGTGACATCCCCCTCGTAGGCGTCCTCGAGTTCGGTGAGGATCATCCCGTCGGCCCGGGGCAGAAACACCTCGTAGACCGAGGCGCCACCGGCGACGAACGCGACGTCGTCGACCGCCTCCGCCGCCGCGATCGCCTCGTCCGGGCCGTCGGCCACGATCACGTCTTCGGTGACGTTTGGCTCCCCCCGACTCAGGACGATGTTCGTCCGCCCGGGGAGCGGGCCGTCCAGGGCCCGCTCGATATCCTCGTAGGCGATCCGGCCCATGATCACCGGGTGACCCATGGTCGTCTCCTTGAAATGGGCCAGATCCGCGGGGAGATGCCAGGGGAGGGTCCCGTCGCGGCCGATGACGCCGTTTGCGGCCACCGCGGCGATGAGGATCACCTGCATCCGTTACTCGGCGACCTCGAACTCGAGCCGATCGGCGCTCTGGTACTCCGACAGCTGGATATCCTCGACGCCGAGCGCGTCGACCGGGACGTTCGCGACGGTGAGCCGCGGCCGGTCGAGCGGTTCGCGGGTGAGCTGGGTGAGGAGGTTCGGGACGTGATCGTAGCCCTCGCCCGCCGGCGCCTCGGCTTCCAGCCACGCGCGGACGTCGGCGTACTCCTCCCGGGAGGACACTGCCGCGAGACGCTCCTGGAACGCGGGGAGGTGTTCGGCGTACCAGCCGCCGCGTTCGTCGCGCCCGCAGTAGATGTGCGCGTCCACGATCGTATGGCCGAACGTCCCGAGCTCGAGCCCGGCGCGTTGGGCGAAGATCGTCGCGAGCACGGAGTAGGCGGCGATGTTGAACGGTACGCCCAGCGCGACGTCGCCGGAGCGCTGCATCAGGTGCAGGTTCACGCGGCCGTCGTGCACCGAGACCGTGTAGGTGTAGTGACAGGGCGGGAGCGTGCTCACGGCGGCGTTCGCCGGGTGCCAGGCCGAGACCACCAGCCGACGCGAGTGTGGGTTGTCCTCGAGCTCGTCGAGGACGTACCGGACCTGGTCGAAGGTCGCTTCGTCCTCGTTGACCCACTCGTGGTCCTCGTCGGCCCAGGACTCGCCGGGGAGGGTCTCGGCGGGGAAAGGGAACCGCCGCCAGAAGCGCCCATAGGCCGTGTCCAGGTTCCCGTCCTCGTCGGCCCACGCGTCCCAGATGGCGGTGTGCTCCCGAAGCTCGCGGATGTGTTCGTCCCCGGAGAGATACCAGACGAGTTCGTGGCGGAGTGAATCCCACACGGCCCCGTCCATCGCCTTCGTCGTCAGGAGCGGAAAGCCCTCCTGGAGGTCGATCCGGTAGTGATGGCTGAAATCGGCGATCGTGTGGACCCCGGTGCGGTTGTCCTTGAAGGTTCCCTCGCGGAGGACGTCCCGCACGAGGTCGAGGTACTGCTCCATCGTACGCGGGGTTTCGCCCCATCCCTTTTCGTCTTTCCCATGGGGTGGATACAGGAGCCACGCCCACGGGGGATCCATCAAGCGATTACGGCGCGCGTAGCAAAGGGTCCGCTCGCGGTACGGATCGAGGCCATGTCAGCCGTCAAAGTGATCAAAGTCATGGGGACCTCCGAGGAATCCTGGGAGGACGCCGCCGAGCAAGCCGTCGCGCAAGCATGTGAGACCCTCGAGGGCGTTCACGGCGTCGACGTCACGAATTGGACCGCCAAAGTCGAGAACGAGGAGATCGTCGAATACCGGGCCACCACGGAGATCGCCTTCCCCGTCCAGGAGTAATCAATCGAGCATCAGGATCCGGAGGATGTTCCCGTAGGCCGGCCGAGTGATCAACACCCCGATCAGTACGCCGACGATCGTGACGATCGCGAAGCCGGTGAGCTCCCCGAGACTGAGCGCGACCAGCGGCGTCATCGCGAGGATGGTCGTCGCCGCAGCCACGCCGATCACCCAGAAGGCCTTCCGGAAGCGGCTCTCGAAGACCCGATCGGTCCGGATGTCCCCGCGTTGCATGATCTCGTCGGCGATGATCACCAGGTCGTCCACCCCCGTGCCGAGTACCGCGATGAACCCGGCGATGTGCGCGAGGTTCAGCGGGATCGGGACGATCACTGCGAACGCCAACAGGATGACGACCTCGGAACTCGCGGTCACGAGCATCGGCACGGCGACTCGCGCATCCCGATACCGCCAGTAGACGGTGCCCGCGACGGCCAGGCCCGCCACGATGCCGACGATCAACGAAAGGAACCGGAACTCCTCGGCCATGCTGGGCAGGAGGAAGTACACCGATCCGGATTCAACGTCCAGTTCGGCCGGCAGCGCGCCCGAGCGGAGGTTGATCGAGAGCTCCTGGGCCTCCTGGAAGCTGGTCGTTTCCATCTGGAAATTCGGCCGGTCGGCGAACGTGCCCGAGCGCCAGCTCTCGGCGAGGTTCGGGTGCACGCCGGCCGCGTAGATCACCTCGCCATCCACGATCGTCAGTAAGCAGCGGCCGGGATCGTCCGGCCGACCTTCCCGGACATCCCAGGTGCAGGTCGTCCCCCCGGGTTCGGCGAAGCCGTAGGCGACCATGTCCTGGCTGTACCGTTCGGCTTCACCGCTGGCGACCCGCACGGGGACGTGCGGGGGCCTTTCCCCCTCCCCGGATTGCGCCGGATCGACCCCCGCGAAATCCCCCTGAACGAGGACGGTCTCGTTTCGATATGTGTCGTTCTCCGGGAAGTGGGCGACGACCTCGACCTCGCCGCGCTCGGTGATGATCCCCAGGAGCTCGTCCTGCCCGACGTTCGGCGCCTCGACGGCGATCAGGTGCTCGCCGGAGGGCCGCGTGAGGATATCCACGTTCGCCCCGCCGAGGCCGACCCCGTCGATGCGGTCCTGGATGACATCCTCCATGCCCTCGCGGGTTCCCTCGTGGACGCCCTCGCTGATGTCCCCGTTACCGAAATCATCGAGCCCCGCCGCCTGGAGCGCGGCACGGAACTCCCCGCGGGTGACG
This sequence comes from uncultured Salinarchaeum sp., assembly GCA_964489365.1. Classification (GTDB taxonomy): domain Archaea; phylum Halobacteriota; class Halobacteria; order Halobacteriales; family SKNY01; genus SKNY01. The sequence goes on along the minus strand of CAZAYR010000037.1, from coordinate 6,873 downwards.
TTCGGGCTCGTCGTCTCCACGCTCCCCTCCTCCGGCGTCGCGCCGGCCCGAACCGTGACATCGCGTTCGGGCACCGACAGGTTGTCGGCAACGGCCCGGGCCAGCCGGCCCTCGTCAGCCGGATCCACGGACAGGCCCTCGGCGAGGTAGCCGTGCACGGGGGCGCGCACGCTCGTCCCGCCCGACAGCTGTAGGCCCCACTGGAGGTTGGTGACGCCGGACCCGGTCTCCTGGTCGATCAGGAGTTCTTCCTGGGCATCCCCGGCGGTTTGGTCGGGTTGCAGCCCCGGAAGTGGCGCAAAGAGCGCGAACAGGCTCACCACCATGAGCACGGCGAGGAGGGTCACCCGCCAGTGCTGGCGTGCCGCCGCCAGCAGCTCCCGGCCGTTCATTGTCCCACCGCCTCGTACTTGTAGTATCGCAGGAGGCTCACGTTCATCAGGTAGGTGTTCATCAGGTCGGCGGTCAACCCGAACACCAGCACCACCCCGACGGCGGGCAAGAGCGGGATCTGGAAGAACCACGCCACGAGCGTCATCACGATCATGGCGACGATGGAGGTAATCGTCATGGTCACCCCCGTGCGCATCGCCCGCTGCGTGCTCTCGTAGAAGTCCCCTCGTCGCCGCAGGACCTGATTGTTCAGTAGGATATCCGAATCCACGCTATACCCGATCAGCATCAACAGTGCCGCGACGGTGCCCAGCGAGAGCTCGATGCCGAACAGGTTCATCAACGCGAGCGGGATCAGGAGGTCGCTGAACGCCGAGGCCACGACCGCCAGGCTCGGCACCAGCGTCCGAAAGATGACCCCGATGAGGACGCTCATTCCAAGAAATGCCAGGAGAATCCCGAACAGGGCCTCGCGCTGCGTGTCGGATCCGAACGAAGCGGATCGCTCATCCAGCGACCGGACGTCGAAGCCGGCCGCCGACGCCTCCGATTCGAGTTGGCCTCCGAGGCGTTCGTCCTCGTCGACGTCGACCGGGAAAGTGAGGATGTACCGGTCGTCGTAGCCGCCGACGGGCTGAATCGTCTCGGGTTCCCGCGAGAAGGTCGACGCGATCGCGTCCTGGTTCGCGTCGGTTTCGACGGTCATCTCGACCCCGCCGGTGAAATCGATCCCCAGGTGGACGGGCGCGCCCGTCAGCGCGAACGTCGCGCCGATCACCAGGAGCGCGACCACCAGGAAGCCCAGCGGCACCGCGAGTAGCTGCCGGTTCGAGTACTCGTCGTATGCGATCTCCGGGACCGGCAGCCGCGCCATGCGCTCGGCTGGGGTAAGCCGTTGAATAAGCCTTCCCGTTTACCCGAAGAGCCGGTAGCTCTTTGTCCGCACGAGCACGCATCCCGGCATGCGGATCGACGTCGGGAACGCACTTGCGCGGGTCGCGACGCCCGGGATACCACGGGACGCGCTCGAGCGCCTCGACGCGCGGGTGGCCCGGGCCCACGAGCGAATCACCGATGCCCGCGTGGCCGGGACGCACGGCTTCGCGGCGCTCGACCTGCCCGAGCAGACGGATCCCGCGGCCATCAGGGCGGTCACCGAGTCGCTCCCCGACCCGGGATCGGTCATCCTGGTCGGGATCGGGGGAAGCGCCCTCGGGGCGGCAACCGTCGCCGATGCCCTGCCTTCACCGGTGGATCTCCTCGTCCTCGATCACCTCGACCCGCCGACGATCGACCGAGTTCTGGCGGATACCGACCTCTCGGAGAGCGTGGTCCACGTCGTCTCCCGCTCCGGCCGGACGACCGAGACGGTGGCGAACGCGCTCCTCGTGCGCGACGCGATGGCCGAGGCGGGCATCGACTGGGCGGCCCGGACCATGGTCACGACCGGCGAAGACGGCCCCCTGCGCGAGCTCGCGGACGAGCATGCCCTCCCGGTACTGGCCCCCCCGGCGGGGGTGCCGGGGCGGTACTCGATCCTCTCGACGATGGGACTTCCAGCCCTGGCGTTGTTGGGCCACGACATCGAGTCGCTCCTGGCGGGAGGGGACCGGGCGGTCGACGCCCTCGGCGCGAGCCTGTTCGATGCCCCGGCCTATGCCTTCGGCGCGGTGAGCTACGCGCTGGCGGTGCGGGGTGCCAGCGTCAACGCGCTCATGCCCTACGCCGAGGGGCTCGAGACGTTCGGCGAGTGGTTTGCGCAACTCTGGGCCGAGAGCCTCGGGAAGGACGGCCTCGGCCAGTTTCCCGTCCGGGCCCTCGGGGTGACCGACCAGCACTCCCAGCTCCAGCTCTACCGCGGCGGGCCCCGGAACGTCCAGGTGAGCTTTCTCGTCGTCGAGGAGCGTCGGAACGGCCTGACGGTCCCCGAGACCCCGACCGCCCGGGGGGCGGGCATCGCCGGCGAGTCCGTCGCCCGGATCGCCGAGACCGAGTTCATGGCGACGGAGGCCAGCCTGGCCGAGGCGGGCCGGCCCTCGGTCCGGATCACGATCCCCGCGCTCGATGAGGCCGCGCTCGGGGAGCTCCTCGTCGGGATGCAGGCGGCCTGCATGATGGCCGGGGAGCTGTTCGGCGTCGACGCGTTCGATCAGCCGGCCGTCGAGTGGGGCAAGCGCGCCACCCGGGATGTCCTTCGGGAAGAAGCGGGTCCGGAACGGGACGCGCTGGGGAGCAAATCCTCGCTTGTCGTCTCCCGGGAGTGATCGGAGCCCCTATACGGCGTTCCGGGCGTCTGGATCGGTATGGACCGCCTCCGGCCGACGCTGGGATTGCTCCTGGCCGGCGGTGCCCTCGTGGCGGGAGCGATCGCCGCGACGGCCACGCCCGGGGCGATCGCCATCCCGATCGCCGCCGTGCTCACTGCCGCCGGTTACTCGGCCCGACGCCACGGGTGGGTGGGCCGAACGGGGGGCGGAACGATCGGTGTCGTCGGGGGCGGCGCGCTCGTGGTCGGCGGCGGGACACTCTTCCTGACTCAGGACCCGACAGCGGTGGCACGGATCGCGAGCGGCGTCGTCGTCGCGCTCGGCATCGGGTGCACGGCGATCGGGGTCGCGGAATGGCGGGAGACCCCCGTCGCCGTCCTCGCCGCCCAGACGCGCGTCCTCTTCTTCGGCGCGGCCGTCGGCCTCGGCGCGCTCGTCGTGGCTGGGGCCCTCGGCAACCTCCCGGAGTCGATCCTGTCGTCGGGCGGCATCGAACCGCCGGCCTGGGCGACCTTCGGGCTCGCCCAGGCGGGGATCGCCCTTGGGTTCGTCCTCTCGACGGCGGGGTTCGTCGTCCTGACCGGGCGGCCCTGGGGGTTCATCGACCTCCGTTGGCCCACGAGGCGGGATCTGACCTACGTCGTGGCCGGCACGGTCGCCATCCTGGTGGCTGCCATGGCCGTACAGTTCGTGCTCGTGCAGTTCGGCGTGGAGTTCGTCGAGCATCGCGTCGAGGAACGGGCGCGGCAGGGGGACACGGCCATCCTGGCGGTGGCGTTCGTGTTCGCCTTCGTCGCGAACGGGCTCGGCGAGGAACTCCTGTATCGGAACGTCGTCCAGAAGTATTTCGCCGAGCGATTCGCGCCGGCCGTCGCGATCACGCTCGCCAGTATCGTGTTCGCGCTCGTGCATTTTCCGGCCTACGGGGACCCCGATCCGATCGCCACGCTGGGCACCGTGACCGTCGTGTTCGTCCTCTCGATCGTGCTTGGCGTCGCGTATCACCGCACGGACAATATCGTCGTCCCCGCCCTGATCCACGGGGGTTACAACGCCGTGTTGTGGGTGCTGGTCTTCGTGTCGCTCTGAACGGGCGCCTACGCCGAAGGGTTCTTCCGGGCCAGTGCCGTCCCGCAGATGGGACAGCGGTCGTGTTCCTCCTCGAACTCCCGACCGCACCCCTGGCACTGGAACGTCCAGCTACGCTGCTCCTCGATGCCCTCCTGGGCGATCAGCTCCACGGGAATCTCGAGGCGCTCGGCGACGTTCTGCATGGCGTAGTCGTCGGTCACCAGGCGCCCGTCGAGCTCGAAGGCGGTCGCAAGCAGCCGGACGTCCGTATCCGAGAGGACCCCGTCGTCGCCGGACTCCTTGGCCACGCGCCGGGCCGTCTCGATCGTCTCCTCGTTCGGGATATGAATGTGCATCCCGGCACCCTCGAGGGCGTCGAACCGATAGGCGCTCTCGCCCTCGAGTTCCTCCCGGACCATGGGAATACTGGCCACTTGCTCGGTGGTGTGATACTCGTTGATAAACGCCGACGCGTCGAGAACGTACATTTACCGCTGGACGATGATGTAATCCTTGACCGCCTGGACGTCACCGACCGGCACCTGGAACCGGCCGGCGTCGTCCCGTTCGTAGTCGACGCCTGTCGGTGGGTTCTCCTCGTCGGGCGTGACCAGCAGATTGAGGAGACGGCCCGACTGGACGTCCATGGTCACGTTATAGAGCAATCCCAGTTCGCTTCCGTCCGCCCCCATGACGGATTTCCCCGAGAGATTTTCCGCCAGGATATCGGCCATGACGTCCGGTTGCCCGTCGAAATACCATAAGGATTCGGGTTGGGCGCCACCCCCCGACCCCCATTCGCAACTATTAACAGTTGGTGCGGGGGCTCTTCGAACAGGTGTTCTGAGACATGTCGAGCGACCGGCACGATCTGGCGGGCGGGATGGAAAACGCCGAGTTCTCCCACATGACCTTCGTCGTCGAGGATCTCGATACCACCCTCGAGGCCTACGAGGAGATCCTCTTTCTGACCACCGACGAGGGGATCGTGGAGGAACTCGATGACGCGCGGCTGGCCACGATCCACTTCTCCGGCCTCCGCCTCGAGTTCATCGAGCCGGACACGGACGTGCCGAGCCCGTTCACGGAGTTCCTCGAGGAACGTGGCGAGGGCATCCTCAGTTACTGTATCGTCATCGAACACTTCGACGAGGAGATCGACCGCCTCAAAGAACAGGGCGTCTCGCTCCAGGAGGCCGAACAGCCCGACCTGTTTCCGGACCATACCCTCCGGCTCGCCTGGGTGCTCCCGGACGAACACCTTGGCTGTCGGGTCGAGATCGTCGACAAGGATTCGCTGCCCCCAGGCGAAGTCGAGATCATCGAATCCGGCTGAGGGCCCGGCGTCGTCGGGGAAAACCAAACATTTAGGCTCCGAGCGGGAGTCATCCGTTCACATGGGTATTCTCGATCCGACCGCAAGCGCCGAAGAGACCGAGCAGGCGCCGCTTGCGCCACGTATCGACTCGCTCGAGGGCAAGACCGTTGGCCTTGTCGGCAACGGAAAACAGGCCGCCGAGCCGGTCCTGAACGTCGTCGAGGAGCTCCTCACGGAGCGCTACGACGACATCGACATCGAGTATTACCTCCTCGACGAGCTCAACCAGCTCAAGGACGATGCCGTCCAAGCGGACATCACGACCTGGGCCGACGAGACCGTCGATCTCGCGATCACGGCGATCGGGGACTGTGGCTCGTGTACGAAGTTCCTCGTCTGGGCGACCGATGCCGTCGAGGCGGCCGGGCCACCGGCCGTCGGGCTCGTCGACGAGGGGTTCGTCATGGACTGGAAGTCAAACGCCATCGAGCGGGGGCGACCACTGCGATATCAGGTCATTCCCATCCGCTGTGAGATCACCGACCGCGACCGGATTCGTGAGGACATGTCCATGGAGATCCTCGAGGAGATCGCCGACGAGCTGACTCGGGGACGGACCGAGAACGAGCGCGAGCTGGCCGAGGCCCAGTAACCCGGCGGATTTTCCAGGATGTCGACGTTCGATCCCGATCAGCCGGTAGAGGCGATCAACGACGAACTATACGCACGAGGGGCCACCGACGGGCTCCCCGTCGTGCCCCCGACGTCGGAACGCATCGAGGAGATGCTCCGCGGAACCGATCGGCCCGCCGGGGAGACACTGGGCACACTCGGCGACGCGGACGAGCGGCTCACCGTCGAGCGGCTGGCGGCGAATGCGGTGGCGGCCGGCTGTACGCCACTCCACTTCCCGCTCGTCATCGCCGGCGCGATCGCGATGACCGACGCCGATAGCAACGCCGGCTTAATCGCCGACGATCCCGGGTCGTGGGCCCTCCAGTGGATCGTGAACGGGCCGGTTCGCGAACCGGCGGACGTCCGGAGCGATACGGGGGCGTTCGGGCCGGGCTTTCGGACGAACCGGTCCGTATCCCGCGCGCTCGGGTTCGCCTTTCAGAACGTCACCGGGTACGATCCGGCCGACGAGACGACCGGCGGGATCGGGAACCCGTTTCAGTATACCCTGCTGGCGGGCGAGCACGAGGAGGCCAGCCCGTGGGAGCCGTATCACGTCAGTCGGGGGTATGCGCCCGAGGACAGCACGATCACCTTCGCCGTGCGGCGGAGCTTCCTGCAGTTCATCCCGCACGATATGACCGCCGACGCGGTCGCCCAGGCGATGGCAGCGAACACCTCGCCGGATATGTTCGCGACCGACGCGGGGCCGATCGAGGACCGCGTCGTGTTTACCCTCGGGCCGTACAACGCCGAGGAACTGGCCGACGGCGGATTCGACAAGGCCGATGTCAAGGCGTTCCTCGCGGATAACTCGGTGCGCCCCTACGAGGAGATGGGTCCCGTCCTCGGCGAGGCCCTGGACATCGATGCGGACTGGTTCGATCACGCCATGCCGATGCAAGTCCCCAAGATCGCGGACCCGGAACTCGTCGACATCATCGTGGTCGGGGGAAGCGGCCGGTTCAACGCGATCGGTCGGGTCCACGGGGATCCAATCACCCGGGTGATCGAGCTACCTGAAACCTGGGAGACCCTCCAGGCCGAGTACGGGGTCGAACGCGACTGGGGGAAGATCACCAAACAGTACGAGGAGATGGAGCGATGACCGATCGACGCACGCCAGCCACGCTGTCTCAGGGGACGGGA
>CAZAYR010000036.1:0-20231 GCA_964489365.1 uncultured Salinarchaeum sp. | reverse complement strand
AGCCCACGCAGCGGCTCGAGGACGTGTGTGGGGAGGTCGCCGAGCGACTGCTCGAACGGCATTCGTATACTTCCCAGGCGACAGTGGCGATGGAAGCGACCTATCGCACCCGCGAGCGCACGCCGGCCACCGACCGTGAGACCCAGGGGACCGTCGACGTCATCGCCCGTGCGACCGCGAGCGAAGCGGGGACCGAGGAAACTATCGGGGCCCGGGTGACCGGCATGACCGTCTGTCCGTGCTCGCAAGGGATGTCCGAGGGCCGGGCGCGGGAAACGCTCGGGGAGCTTGGCGTCGACGAGGAGACGATCGAGGCCTTCCTCGAGGAGGTGCCCCAGCCGGGCCACTCACAGCGGGGGCGTGCCACGCTCCTCATCGAAAGTGACGGGGCACCGTCGGTCGATCTCCGCGAGCTGATCGAGGTGGCCAAGGACGCCATGAGCGCGCGGATCTATAACTTGGCCAAGCGCCCGGACGAGGACGCGATGACCCTCGAGGCCCACCGCAATGCGAAGTTCGTCGAGGATTGCGTGCGGTCGATGGCCGAGGGGGTGGTCGAGACCTTCCCGGATCTCGACGACGAGGCGCGGGTCACGATGCGCCAGCGCAACGAGGAATCGATCCACCAACACGATGCCTTCGCCGAACGTGTGGCGACGGTCGGGACGCTGCGGGACGAGGTGAATGGGGAGCCAGCCTAGACGGTCGCCGTGGGGACCTGGTCCTCGGGCGCTCCCGGCGGGCTGCGTTGGGGTGCGGTGTGGATCTCGAACCGAGCCCCGCCCGCATCGCCTTCGGTCAGCACGATCTCCCAGCCGTGGGCGGCGACGATACTTCGGACGATGGTGAGCCCGAAGCCGGTCCCGTCGGCTTTCGACGATGCCCCGGGCTCGAAGACGGTTTCGCGTTCCCCCGGCGGCACGCCGGGGCCGTCGTCCTCCACGAAACATCCGGGTTCGCCGGGGAGTGATCCGATCCGAACCGTCACCGAGGGCCCGCCGTGCTCGATCGCGTTCCGGAAGAGATTCTCGAAGACGCTCGCCAGACGCTCGGGGTCGCCGTGGACCGTCTCGTCGACGTCGACCTCCAGTGTGGTCTCCTGTGAACGCACGTTCTCCAAGGCCGCCGGGGCCACGGTCGCGAGTTCGGTCGGCTCCGGCTCGGTAATCACCTCCCTTGTTTGGCAAGATTGAGGGTGTCGGTAAGGATGACTTCCATTCGGTCCAACGCGTCCCCGATGGCGGCGAGGTGTTCGTGATTGTCCTGTTCTCGGGCGAGGTCGAGCCGCGCGATGGCCACCGAAAGGGGGTTCCGCAGGTCATGCGAGACGATCCGACTGAATTCCTCCAGGCGTTCCTTCCGCCGCTCCAACTCCAGCGCCCGCGTGCGGCGATATTCCGCTCGCCGGGCGTGTTCGATGGCTCGCGCCTCGAAGACCCCGAAGCGGAATCCCAGGCCACCTCCAACGGTCACGCCACAGCGGACGGCCCCCAGATCTGTTCGGCCGGCAGGGAAAGCAGGCCCACGAGGAGGAACAGGCCGCCCCAAAACCCGATCCAGACGGCTGTCCACCCCCCGATTCGGCGGTAGCGTTCCTCGGGGAGGGCCCCACGGTCGAGCCACCACCCGCCAACGAGCAGTGCCGCGAGAAACGGCAGCGAGCTGCCCAGGAAGACGAGATAGATCGGCTCGACCGTAACCCCGAACCCGATGATGACGAATCGCTCGCCGAGAATTGCGAGCAGAATTAGCCCGCCAAGTCCGATCAGAAGGTTCGGGAGCCGGGCCATTCGGTTACCGAATCTTTTGTCACTTTTGACGATAAGCTCCCGCTGCAACCGGCCATCCTCGACGGTCGCCGCCCGTCCGACGTCGGAACTGGTTTGGGCGTACGTATCGAACAACGCGACATGTGGAAACGCGTCGCGGTGGCGCTCCTGCTGATTCCGCTGGTCGACGCGCTCTTTCTCATCGTCGTGGCGGACTTCCTCGGGTGGCCGATGACCGTGCTCTTGGTCGTCCTGACCGGCCTAGTTGGGTTGATCCTGGTTCGAGCGGAGGGGACGCGGACGCTTCGTCGGATCCAGCGGCAGCTGCAAGCCGGTGACCCGCCGACGAACGCGCTCCTTGATGGCGGCTTACTGATCGCCGCGGGGGCCTTCCTGTTGACACCAGGCTTGGTCACGGACGCGATCGGCTTTCTGCTGGTGGTTCCGCCGACCCGGCTCGTAATCCGGACGGCGCTCAAGCGCTGGGTGATCGTGCCGGCGCTGGATCGGCGCTCGGGCGGCTTCGTGACCGGCCGCGTGTACACGAAGGGATTTCCGGGCCCCGATGAGGACGACGATGACGTGTTCACGATCGAGATGGATGACGCCGACGGCGGCGACAAGAGTAATCCTTAAACGGGCGACACGGAAAGATTCGCATGCGTTGGACCTGGGCCAGTAGCTCAGTCAGGTTGAGCGCTCGGCTGATAACCGGGAGGTCCGCGGTTCAAATCCGTGCTGGCCCATTGCATTTGTCTGACATTAAACCGTACTCGTCTGCTCTGATAATAATGACGAACAGACCCAATCAGATTTTCCGGGAGTGCCAGCGATCCCGTCTGGCCAAGTCAGCGCTGGGATATCACTCGAGGTCGCCGATGTCCACCTCTTAAGGGCCGACGCGATCCCCCGCCGGCTCATCCCGGACGATCCGCCACCTTCACCAGTTGCTTCCCGATGTTTTCCCCTTCGAAGAGGCCGAGGAAGGCCTCGGGTGCATCCTCCAGCCCCTCCGCGATCGTTTCACGATACGTCACCTCCCCCGAGTTGACCCACTTCCCCAGTTGTCGGCGCGCCTCGTCGAAGCGGTGATTGAAATCGCTGACGAGAAACCCCTGCGTTGTGACTCGGTTGCCGAGGATCGTCTGGAGTTTACGCGGACCGGTCGGGATCTCCGTCACGTTGTAGAACGCGATCTGTCCGCAAATAGCCACGCGGGCATGGACGTTGAGGGAGTCGAAGACGGCGTCGGTAATCGGGCCGCCGACGTTATCGAAGTAGGCGTCGACGCCATCCGGGGCTGCCGTCGAGAGGGTGGCCGTGTAATCCTCCGTGCTCTCGTAGTTGATGCCGGCGTCGAAGCCCAACTCCTCTTCCAGAAATGCGACCTTCTCGTCGGAACCAGCAAATCCAACCACGCGAGCGCCGTTCAAGCTCGCGATCTGTCCCGCGACTGAACCCACCGCACCGGCCCCGGCGGTGACGACGAACGTTTCCCCCGCTCGGGGCCTGGCAACCTCGTTGACGCCGAAGTACGCAGTGACCCCCGGCATGCCGAGTACGCCCAGATACGCAGAGACGGGTGCTCGATCGGGATCGATCGCGGTTAGGGTGGTCTCCGCAACCGTGGTATAATCGGCCCAATGGACCTCGCCCATCACGAGGTCACCCGCTGCGTAGCGTGGCCCGTTACTCTCGACGATCTCCCCCACCGCCCGGGCTCGCAGCGGTTCGCCCACCGCCCACGGGTCGGCATACGACTCGGCGTCACGCATCCGTCCCCGCATGTAGGGATCGACCGACATGTATAGCGTGCGAACCAACGCCTCCCCCGGGTCCGGGGACGGCACAGCCGTCTCCGTGAACTCGAAGGTCTCCATATCCGGCATCCCGGTCGGTCGTTCCGCCAAGCGCCACTCGCGGTTCGTCTCGCTTTCGGCCATGATGTCGCCCTGGCACGTGGCCCGGAAAGTGATACCGGTACTGCACTTGGGACCTCGTTACCCCACCCGAACTTCGGGCGTGTCGTTACTGCTGTTGGGTATCTGCGCGGGGGAGTTCCACGATGAACACCGATCCGCGGGGGTCATTGTCGCGAATTCCTACTTGCCCGCCATACCGCTCGACGAGCGTCCGAACGAGGGTGAGACCACCACTCCCTGCCGCACCACTTGATCGATTACGGATACGCTCCTTGTGTTCGTCCGGGATACCCGGCCCGTTATCGGTGATTCTCAACCTGATTGTCCCTGTGAGTTCTTCAATATCGATGTGGACCTCCGGCTCCTCGGTATCGTTATGTTCGACTGCGTTCTCAAGCAGGTTGTCGACGACTGACTGCAGTCCCGCATTGGCGGTAACGAACGCGCGGTCAGGTCCATCAGTTGTCACGGACAGGTCATGACTGTTCTCGAGTCGCGTCGCCATGTCGGCCGTGATCGACGCGAGATCGACCCGCTCGAGATGCGGATCGCCGATGAGGGTGTTCGTCACTGTCCCGGTCGTTTCGATACGAGTAATCGCCTCGTCAGCCTTCTCGGAGATGACCGATGCGCTCTTGGAGTCCGTGGGGGCGTCAGTCGATCCCGCGTCCATTTCGAGGAGTTCAGCCCGACCCTTGATCGTGATCAGGTCGTTTCGAAGATCGTGGCGAATGAGGCTGTTCACGAACTTGAGTGCCTCGGTCACTGTTCGGACCTGACGCGTTTCTCTGCGGGCACGGACGGTTTGATAGCCCGCAATCGCTCCCGCGATACCCCCTGCCTGCGTGGCGATCAGGAGTGGAAAGACGGGTTCAACGACGCCACGTCCCTCGAATGCTCGCACTAGGAGAGAAAGACCCATGACCGCCACAAACAGGGTCGCACCGCCGAGACACCAAAGGAAGACACGCCAGCGATTCTCGGGGGACAGGTCGCTGCCGGCGAGCCAATACCCGAGGTAGACGAGTCCGAGTGCGGGGAGGCCGTCCAAGAGCAGCGCAGCCATTGGCCCGATCAATTCATCGAGGACAAAGATTTCGATCGCGTGATGAACGAGCGCAACCAGACATAACACCGCCCCGAAGGCCATGATGAGCTGAGAGGATATTGTTCGGAGACGATGTTTGTCCATGAGAAAGAATGATTGCCTCCTCAGTTACCAGCTTTGGGTTCCCATCTACCGGCACAGGCCAGAGTGCCTAACGGCTCTGATTCGTGGGCTGTCGCATTTAGTTCCTCAGTGGCGATAGGCGGGGGGCGGTGAACGTCTGGCGACAATGTCCGTTCATGATCATCGAGTCGCCGACCGGCCCGTCATCGACGGATATGATCGCCAGTTCTACGAGCCGTTCGCGATACCCACTCGTCAGGTGGGACGGTCTCGGAGACTCCCGAAGCGACGCGCCCGAGGCCTTCGTAGGTGCGAATCGTCGTCGTCTCCATCTCGGGATCAGCGCGTTCTCGATGGCGAGTCAGAGCTAGAATAGTCGGGAGACTGCGGGAATACCGTCGAGGGGCGTCCCGTGGTAGATGTCTCGTCGAGTTTCCGCAGGTTCGTCCTTGCGTGTCGTGCATGTCGTCGTATCTGAGTTCTCGAATTAGTTTGTGCGGCGGGTGCACTGCCACCGAATCGCCGTGCTGGCGCGCCCAAAGCCGGTACGAGATTCATGCCGATCCATGCTCCGTTTTCGACCGACATGACTCCGGGCGATGACGGATCCAGCGGTTCAATCACGGATCAATGCCGCCCCTTTCTCCGCGATCGCGAGGGTGGGGGCGTTTGTGTTGGCGCTGGTGAGGGTCGGCATGATCGATGCGTCGACGACCCGGAGGCCGTCGACCCCATGGACCCGAAGTTCGTCGTCCACGACCGCCATCTCGTCGTCGCCCATTTTGCACGTGCCGACGGGGTGTTGGGTGGTCCGCGCGCTGTTCCGGACGAAGGCCTCGATCTCCGGATCGGTCCGGACATCCGGGCCGGGCCGGAGTTCCCGTTCCCGGTACGGCGCCAGCGGCGCCGCTTGGGCGATCCGCCGCGCCCCTTTCATGCCCCTGATCATCATCTGTAAGTCCGCGTCCTCGGCGAAATAGTTCGGATCGATGACCGGGGCATCTTCGGGGTCCTCGGAGGCCAGCGTGATCCGGCCACGGCTCTCCGGGCGCTGGTAGTTGACCGAGACGGTAAATCCGGTCATGTCCTCGCCGCCCTCCATTTCCGGCTGGAAAAAGGACGGATTCATCGTATACTGGAGTTCCGGTGCTCGGGCGGCGGGATCGACCCGCTCGAAGGCCACTGCCGGGATCGGCTCCGCGGGCTCCTCGACGTTCGTCTCGCAGATGACCGAGGTGATGAGGTGATTTTGCAGGTTCCGCCCGACGCCTGGGAGGTCGACCCGGACATCAATGCCGCACTCGTCAAGATGCGGTGCCGGGCCGACGCCCGAGAGCATCAGGAGTTGGGGTGACTGGATCGTCCCACACGAGAGGATGACTTCCCGCCGCGCTTCCACGGTCTGCTCCGTGCCGCCGAGCAGACACGCGACGCCTGTTGCCGTGGAACCCTCGAACAGGATCTGCGTGACGAACGCGCCCGTTTCGATGGTGAGGTTCGGGCGTTCGCGGACCGGATCGATGTACCCGGTGACCGAGCTCGAGCGTCTTCCGTCGTTGATCGCCCGCTGGACGGGGGCGACGCCCTCCTGTCCGCCGGCGTTGTAGTCGTCGATCCGCTCGACGTCGAGGGCTTCGACGGCAGCCGCGATGATGGCCTCTCCGAGTGGACCATAGGAATCACGGACCACGTGAATCGGGCCCTCGCCACCACGTGCGGGTGCATCCGGCTCCTCGAACGATTCGGACCGCTTGAAATACGGAAGCAGTTCCTCGTAGCTCCAGCCGGCGTGTCCCCGGGCTGCCCATTCGTCGACATCGCTAGGATGCCCGCGGACGTGCAACATGCCGTTGATCGAACTCGAGCCGCCGAGCACTTTCCCGCGCGGCCATTGTTCCACGCGATCGGTTAGCCCAGGTTGCGGGGTCGTTTCGAACTGCCAGTCGAACTCCCCGCCCTGGAGCTCCATCGCGCGGCGCGGATCGCGAATGCGCTCGTCGTCCGCGGGCCCGCCAGCTTCGAGCAACGTGACCTCCGTGCCGGCATCCTCGGAGAGACGATTGGCCAGGACACATCCCGCCGTTCCTCCGCCGACGATGACGTAATCGGCGCACGCGACCATCGGCCCCACCAATCACCTTGTCTCCCGAAGCGTTTTCGGTGTATCCGGTTGTCTAGCCCTGCAGCACCAGATCGAAGCCCAAACTCCCTGCCTGGCCGTCTTCACCGTAGTCGTCCTCGAACCGGTACGTGTCCCCGGTTTCGGGCGGTGATGTGAGTGGGTGTCCGGCGACGACGTAGCGTTTGGAGCGACGTTCGCCCGGGTCGAGGAGGTCGTTCCGCCCGAACGTATCGAACGGTAATGTGTCGCTTCGCCACCATCCCGACGCGTCCTGGGTGACGTATCCCGGCGCGTAAATGTCCTCAGGGAGTAACACGAGCCCTTTCCGGGTTGCGCTGAGCCCGAGATAAGCCCCGAACGGCCAGAAGCCCTCCTTCCGCAACGAGATGCGTTCATCACCGTGATTTTCGATCGCAATCTCGAGCAACCCCGGATAGGCGTCCGTCACGGGCTCGAGCGGCTCGACACTCAAGCTCCATGGGACCTCGATGTCCTCGAGTACTTCCGCAACGGCCAGATCAAACTCGACGTCCCCCACCTCCCGGCCCGCCGGCTCGATGTCGAGTGTCGCATCGAACTCCATCCGCCCGTCCTCGATGCCAGGTCCGTGAAGGATGAATGGTGTCTTCGCCAGCGTGTAGGTGCCCGGCTGTAATCCGCGGGTCCGGTCCGTGATCCGATATCGCTCCCGCACTGGTTCCCCCTGAGGCAACGACGTCCCATGGAGTGAATCTGTCACTGCTGTCACCCCTCGAACGGGATCGGTGCTCACGAGCGGGTCGCTCAGATACGCATCGGTCCATGCGACGATCCCGCGATCCTCGCTTCCGAGTACGAAGATTCCGAACGGGTCCGGCGGCCCCCGCGAGATCCCGTAGGACTCCGTTCCCTGGTTCGTGATCTCCAAGGAGATCGTCACGTCGGGGCCGTCGGAGAATCGATCCGACGTCACCTCGAAGGCGACCTCCAGGGGCGTCTCGACGTTTACCGATACGTGCTCCTCGGTCTCGACGTCGTAACCATCCGTCCCGAAGTAAAAATCGTGCTCGCCGTACGTCGTCGCGGGCGGATCGGCGTCGCCGGTGGAGCGGTTCCCCTCGTCGCCGAAACAACCGGCCACCAGGGGCGTCGAGGCGGCGACCGTGCCAGCGAGGAACCTGCGTCGGCGCATTGTGGGACGATCCCGAGGATCCGATAAATGGTTTCTGGGCCCGAACACGGCTTTCCAACCGCGGTTCCGAGCGCGGGCTCCCCTCGGTCGGGGAAGTTTTACCGTGGCGGACGGAAGGGCCCAGCAACACCGGATCAGCCGGCGATCCGTCGCGAGATGTGCGTAAGGGCAGGGTGTTCGAATGGGTCGGGTGCCGAATCCTCTCAGATGGTTGCTTGTCGCGATCGGGCGGGTACTCGCTCGTTTCGGGCTGATCGAGGCCGAGCGCGCTCGACGTACGGTCGATCTGGCGTGGCCGCGTATCGTCACCGGCCTGGCGCGCATGTCCAAAAGCGCCGTCGACGTGGCGATGGTGGGCATCGCCGTCGGCCCGGCGGCGCTCGCCGGGGCTGGCTACGCGACGCCGTACTGGGGGTTGGCGTTTACGGTCGGGGGCGGGCTCGCGGCCGGCACCATCGCGCTCGTCTCCCAGGGGTTTGGGGCCGAGGCGACCGGACGAATCGGCCGGGCGGTGCGCTCGAGCGTCGTGCTGGTGCTCGTGTTAACACTGCCGATGTCGCTGGCGTTCTGGCTGTTTCCCGAGGCCCTCATCGGGGTGCTGACCGACGAGGCGGCCCCGCGACGTGAGGGGGCCGCGTACCTGCGCTATCTCGCCCTCGGGGTTCCGTTTGGGGGGTTAAACCTCATCGGGAGCCGGACCCTTGTCGGCGCGGACGACGCGTGGACGGCGATGGTGATTCGCGCCGGCGGGGCCGTCGCCAATATCGTCCTCAATGCCGTGTTTATCTTCGGGCTCGGCCTCGGGGTGGTCGGCGCCGCGGGCGGGACCGTGCTCGCGAACGTGTGTGTGACAATCATCTTCGTCATCGGGCTCGTGGCTGGCCGGCTGCCGGGGATCGGTCCCTTTCCGGTGCAGGTCTCGCCGAGGGGCCGATACGTCGATCCGCCGACGATCCGGGATCTCGTCGAGATCAGTACGCCCGTCGTGGGCCGAAACATGGTCTGGACCGTGGCGCGGTTCCCGATGCTCGCGCTCGTGGGGATGTTCGGCTCGACGGTCGTCGCGGCCTACGTCGTCGCGCGCCGGATCTGGATGCTCATGAACGCGCCCGGTTGGGGGTATGGGCTGGCGGCGAGCAGTCTGGTCGGCCAGTCGCTCGGGGCCGACGACGAGGCGACTGCGGAGGCCTACGCCCGGGAGATCACCCGGTTCGCGGTCGCGACCTACGCGGTGGGTGCGCTCCTCGTCCTGGTGTTCGCCGAGCCGATCGTCGCGCTGTTCGTCGACGAGGGTGGCGCGGAGACCATTCCGATCGCGGTGCCGCTGGTCCGGGCGGCGGCGTTTGCCGTGATCGCGCAGGGCGTCAACCGGACCTTGTCGGGGGCACTGGACGCGACCGGGGACACGAACTGGCCGTTTTACGGGCGCGCGCTCGGGATGTTCGGGGTCGCGATTCCGGTCGTGTATCTGGGCGTGACGACCTCGCTCGGGCTGTGGGGGCTCTACCTGGCCTTCTTCGCCCAGACGCTCGTCCCGGCCGCCGTCGTCTATTACCGGTTCTCGACCGGGAAGTGGAAGGCGATCAGTCGCGAGTACCGTCCCGAGGCGGCGCCGGGGGACTAGCTCGATTCGTCGATCACGGGACTGATGTCCTCGCACGCCGAACGCGGGCCATGACACTGTTCGATCGGGTCGCGGATCTCCCGGTTACGATCGAGGGGTACGAGCTCGCGGCGATCGAGCGCGAGACCTCGAGCGGGTTCGTCCGGACCACCACCGAAATCCGGCTCGCCGGCGACGGAATGGTCGGCACCGGAGAGGATGTGACCTACGAGGTCGAGGACCACCACGCCTTCGTCGACGCGAGGCCACCGCTGCCGGGACGGGGTGTCGAGACGTTCGACGCGTTCTCCCGGGCGCTGGGTGATGCGGACCTGTTCCACGGCCGGACACCAGGGCGACCGGATTTCCGCGCGTACCGGCGCTGGGCGTTCGAGAGCGCGGCGCTCGATCTGGCGCTGAAGCAGGCCGGCACCAACTTGGGGGAGGTCCTCGACCGGGCGTACGATCCAGTCCGGTTTATCGTGAGCACGCGACTCGACGAGCCGCCGACCGCCGCTCGCGTCCGGAACTGGCTGGAGATCGACCCCTCTCTCGAGTTCAAGCTCGATCCGACCGACGCGTGGACGGGGAGCCTCGTCGATGCGCTCGCCGCGACCGATACCGTGCGGACCCTCGATCTGAAAGGCCAGTACGCAGGCACCACGGTCGATCAATCCCCGGACGCCGATCTCTACCGGATGGTCCTCGAGGGGTTTCCGGACGCGGTCGTGGAGGATCCGGGCCTCACCGAGGAGACGCGCCCGCTGGTCGCGGAGGCCGTCGACCGGCTATCATGGGACGCCCCGATTCACGGGGTCGAGGACGTGGAGGATCTCCCTTGGGAACCGGCATGGCTGAACATCAAGCCTTCCCGGTTCGGGTCGGTTCGTTCACTCTTCGAGACCCTCGAGTACTGCCGGGCCCGGGACATCCGGATGTACGGGGGTGGCCAGTTCGAGCTCGGCGTCGGGCGGTCGCATATCCAGGCGCTGGCTTCGCTGTTTTACCCCGACGCGCCGAACGATGTCGCGCCACGGGCGTACAACGCGCCGTCCCCGCGTGCCGGGCTCCCGTCGAGTCCCCTCAAACCGGCCGGCGAGCCGCGGGGGCTTGACTGGCCGTTCCGGAGTTGACGCGACAAGCAAAGATGTCATTCAGGCAGTCTTTCAGCTGAGACGAAACGGTTTACTGCCCACCACGCGGGGTGGTCGCATGGAGCAGGACACCCTTACATCCCCGTTCCTCATTGTCGTCGGCGTCGCCCTGCTCGTCGGGATGAGTCTGGAACTGGGGGTGCGTACGGTGTCGTCGACCGACGGGGTCGATCTCGTGGCGGCCGCGAACATGGTCGCGACGCTGCCCTTCGTCGGCATGCTCCTGGGCGTCGGCTACGTGCTCCGGGACCACGAGGCCGAGGATCTCGAACATGCGCGGGTGCTCGCGTGGGTCCTGAGCGGCACCGCATTGTTTCTCTCGTTTTTCCTGCTCATCGCGGTGACGAGCGGGGATAGCCTGTTGACGCGCATTCAGGTCGTTCGCTGGGGTATCGCCGCGGGCGCGGGGAGCGGGGCGCTCGTCGGGTTCTTCGAGTTCCGTGCGATCCGGCGCGCACTGGACAACCAGCGGGTACAAGCTCGCAATCGCGACTTGCGGGAGGAAAAAGCCCGGCTCGACGAATTCGCGAGTATCATCTCCCATGACCTCCGGAATCCGCTGAACGTCGCCGAGGGGTACCTGGACCTCATCAGCCGGGATTACGAGGACGAACGGTTCGAACGGATCGAACGGGCCCATCAGCGGATGCACCAGATCATCGAGGACACGCTGATCCTGGCGCGCACGGAACATAACGTGGAGGACCCGGAACCGGTCGAACTCGAGGCGCTCGCGACGGACTGTTGGGCGACAGTCGAGACAGCGGAGGCGACCCTTGAGATCGCGGGCGACGCGACCGTCATGGCCGATCCCCAGCACCTCCGCCGGATGCTCGAGAACCTCTTCCGGAACGCCGTCGAGCACGCCGGGCCGGACGTGACCGTTCGCGTCACCGCCACGCCGGAGGGGTTCATGGTCGAGGACGACGGGCCGGGTATCCCGCCGGGAGAACGCGAGGATGTCTTCGAGGCGGGGTACAGCACCGCCGAGGACGGCATCGGGTTCGGCCTGCGGATCGTGCGCCACGTGATCGACGCCCATGGCTGGGAGATCGAGCTAAGCGAGGGGGATACCGGCGGCGTGCGATTCGATATCACCGACGTCGACGTCGCCGAGTAGGTCCGAGCGATGACCGATTCCGCGCTCGAGCGCGCGATTCTTCGGACGTTGCGTGGCTCACCGGCCACGATCCAGGGGCTCGTCGACGAACTCGACGTTCCACATGGACGCGTCAAGGAGGCGTGCCAATCCCTCCGTGCAAGGGGGTTCTTGGGCGCGCGGTCGCGGGGGTACTTCGTGGTCTACGCCCTGACCGACGCCGGCAAGCGACGACTCGACGAGACGTGACGGTCCCGATAACGTCGGCCGATTCTTCCTCGCATCTCGGCGGCGAAGATGCCCTTGAGACGTTCGCAGCCCGCGAGGAGGATGGTCGAGGAATCGGAGGAGCCCGAACCTGTCGAAGCAACCGCTTGAAGCCCCGCGGTCGGCTCACTCGTCGCGTTCGACGGCCCCCACGGGCCGTCCCCGGGTCGCCGACCGCTCGGCGGCGTGCTTGCCCGCGATCCGACCCGTCGCCAGCCCGAGGGACAGGCCGAGGTAATAGTAACTCTCGTTTTCCGAACGGCCGGCCTCGATCCCGACCGCATACAGACCTGGGATCGGCTCCAGCCGGATGTCCTTCATCGATGTCGGCAGGAGGCCCATCGAACTGATCGAGCGGGGTCGGGACAGTACCTCGGCATTGTGGTTGACATCCAACCCGCCGCGGAAGAACACGATCCCCGGTTGGACCCCGACGGCGTAGAATGGCGGGGTGTCGATGGGCGCCTGGTTGGCCGCGCGAGGCGGGTCCAGCGATTCGCCGGCGTCCGACGAAACGGCTTCGTTGAAGGATCTGATCGTGTCGATGGCCTGCTCGCCGTCGACGCCCTGCCCGTCCAGCCACGCGGCGAGCGCCTCCAGACTCTCTGCTTCGGTGACGGGCGCGCCGAGATCGCGGGCGTACTCGACGAGGTAGCTGACCTCCGGGCCTTCGGCCAGCTGCCCCGTATGGGATTCGTAGATGTCGGCGTCGATCACGAGATACGCCGTCCCCTCGACCTCGTCGACGAAATCGTTGATATACGAGATCGAACCGATCTGGTGGGCGGATTCGTCGGTGAACCGATGGCCCGTCGGGTCCAGGGCGACTGCCGTGGTCTCGTACATCTGATCACAGCGGATGTCCTCGAAGGAGATCTCGGCGGGCGGCGCCGGTTTGCTGTGTCCCACGGGGTTGGCGAGCCCCTCGGTCGTCTTGGCACCATGCTCGAGGGCCGCCATGTAGCCGTCGCCCGTCGACCACGAGTGCCGGTTGAGGATGAAATCAGTGTGGCCCAGATATCGCTGGACGAGTTCCTCGTTGCCGACGAACCCGCCCGTCGCAAGGATGACGTTCGGCGCTTGGATGGTAAACTCGCCCTGCTCCTCGTTGTGCGCCACCGCCCCGGCGACCTCCCCGTCGCGCATGACGAGATCGGTGAACGCCGTCTCCAGCATGATCGTCCCGCCCCGGTCCTCGATGGACTCGCCCATGTGCTCGACGAAATCCGGGGGATCGATCTGGGCGATGCGCTCGATGGATTCGCTCAACCACCGGTTCGTCGGTTCGCGGATCGTCACGCCCACCTCCTCGAGCCATGCCACACCATCTTCGACAGGCTCGAAAGCATCGACGTCCGGGTCCTTCGACGGATCGACCGCGATCGTGCCGCCCGTAATGGGGGCGTTGCCGCCGAGCTGGTGGCCTTTCTCGAGCAGGATGACGTCCGCACCCTGTTCGAGCGCGCGCACGGAAGCGACGAGCCCGGCCGCGCCGGACCCGGCGACGACCACGTCGGTCTCCACGGGATTCCCTCCTGTGGTCATGGTTGGAGTATCACCGTAAAACGCTTTTCCGGGGCTACCCCGTCTCCGCGAGGAGTGGATCGGGGCCGTCTCGTTCGATATCGCCCTCGAGCGGCTCGCCGACGTACTCCTCGAAGAGCTTGGCGATGGCCCGTGTGTCCTCCTCGGCATAGCCTTTGGCGGCCGCCGCGGTATACTGCTGGAGGATCGTGCTCGTGATGTGCATCGGATACTCGAGATCCTCGGCGGCCCGCAGCGCGTAGCGGAGGTCCTTCTGGGTGTACGCCAGCGGGAATTCGGGTTCGAAATCCCGCGCGAGCACGCTCGGCATGTGGACCCGGAACATCAGCGAGGTGGCTCCACCGAACTCCAGTAACTCGTAGAGCTGTTCGGGATCGAGCCCGTAGCCGAGCCCCAGCGTCATCGCCTCCATCGCGAGGGCGGTATTGCCCAGCGAGATCGCGTTGTTGACGAGTTTCGTGGCCTTGCCGTTGCCGACCTCGCCGACATAGGCATGGGTCTTCGAAATCGTCTCGAGGAATTCCTGGGTATCCCCGTCCGTGTACACGGTTTCGGGCCCCCCGAACGGGCTGACGAGTTCCCCGTTTCGCGTGTGGAACGAGCCGCCAAGGAAGGGACAGTCACAGAGCGTGATGCCATGGGAGGCGACCTCCTCGGCCAGCCCGGTCACCGCTTCCGGCGGGACGGTACTTTGCTCGATGCAGACGAGTTCCTCGAAGTCACCGTGCACGATCCCGTCGCTGGCGAAAAACGCTTCCTCGATGATCGCGGGATTCTGGAGCGCGGTCAGGACGATGTCCGCACGCGAGGCGACATCGGCGTTCGAACTCGCGACCTCCCCGCCGTACTCCCGGAAGGACACACAGGCCTCCTCGCTGACGTCGAAGCCGACGACGTCGAAGTCGTTATCGATCAGGTGGCGGGCGAGGTTGCCGCCCATCTGGCCCAGGCCGACCTGGCCGATCGTGGGTCGTGACATGCCCGCGCTCGGCAAGCCCCGACCAAGAACCTGCTGATCGGGGCCGGGCATAGCCAGAGCTTAGGCGACGACACCGCAACGGGCCGCTATGACGGTGCGCGAGGCGGAACTGATCGGGAACGCGAAGAAACCCCTCGAATATAACGCGGAACCGGGCGACGAGATCGCGATCGTCTCGGATACCGCTATGGACGAGCGGGTCTGGTCGACGCTGGTCAAGGCCGCCCGGGCCATGGGTCACGAGCCTACACTCCTGTTGATGCCCCAGGCGGAGTACTCCTACGCGGAGCCGCCCGAGCCGGTGGCGGCGGCCATGATGGGCGCGGATCTCGTGCTGATGGCGACCTCCAAGGGGCTTGCGCACAGCGATGCGGCCGGGGAGGTCATCGGCGCCGGCAAGAAGGTCGTCCTCATGTCCGAGTTCTCGGGCGATACGCTCTCAAGTGGCGCCGCGAACGCCGATTACGACCAGATCCTCGCGACCGGCCTGCGGATCGAGGAACGCATGAACGCCGGAGATCGCATCGAGATGACGGGCCACGCCGGGACCGACCTCACCGCCGATATCGCGGGGCAGTGGGGGGCCGTCAAGGCAGCGCGGGCGGTCGTCGAGCGCGAGAACCCGGCGTATCCCGACGACCACGCCAAGATCGCCGCGTTCCCGGATGGCGAGGTCCCGGTCACGCCCAACCCGGGCACGACCAACGGAACGATCGTCTGGGATACGACGATGCACGAAATCGGCGCGATCGAGGAGCCGATTCGCGCGGTGGTCGAAGACGGCTACGTGACCGAGATCACCGGCGGTCGGGAGGCCGAACAATTACGCGCGTTCCTCGAGCGCTTCGACGATCCGGACGTCTACAATATCGGGGAACTTTCGGTCAACATCAACCCGGGGGCGACCATCACCGGCCGGCTCCGCGAGGACAAGAAGGCGGCGGGATACCTCCACATTGCCGTCGGTTCGGGCGGTGACGTCGAGGCGCCAGTCCACGTCGACGGCGTCCTCGAGGCCGGGTCGGTGACGATCGACGGGCAACCTATCGTCGAGGACGGCGAGATCGTCGTGTGACGGAGCCGAACCGGGGCTTGTAAATAGCGCTCGCGGGAGAATCCCACGAACATGTCGAGTGCGCCGGAAGCGATGTTGGAGACCCTGATTCGCGAAGACGTCCTGGCGGAGGACCAGGAGGGACTGCGGAAGACCGAGACCTATCGGGATCATCGCGAGGCCGTCGCGGACCGGTTCGAGGAGTTCGACGAGGCCCATCTGCCCGAGGACCTCGACAGCGACGAGGTGGCCTCGCTGGAGCAAACGGCCGAGCTCGCGCTCGAGGGCGTGATCGATTACGTCGCGTTAACCGAACTATGCGGCGACGACCTCGAGAAGGGCGAACGGGCGTGGATGACCCTCGCGATCGATTGCATTCCCCCGGACGCGGTTCCCGTCTCCGGGTCACCGGAAGCGTTTACCCCGATCCAACCCCAGAAAGTTCCGTTCGCCCAGTACTTCATCCGCAAGTTCATCGTCTATGTCTGGCGGGACGACTGCGACCCCTGCGATCTCGTGCGCGGCGATTTCGACGAATTCTACGGGGAAGACGAGCCGGAGATGGGACTCTTCTCGACGTACGGCCCCGACGGGCCGAAGCTGCTCTACGAGGAATATGACGTCGGCGGCGGGCCCACCACGCTGTTTTTCGTGGACGGCCGGATCGACATTCGCCTGATCGGTGCCCAGCAGCCGAGCGTGCTCGAACACACGATCGAAGAGCACCGCGAACTCCACTGATCGCGCGGGAAAACGTTCTTGCGGGATCTCGCGAAATCCGGGCACACGATGAGTGAGCGGATCCCGATCGACGACGATCGACGTCTCGTTGCGGGCTGGCAGGGACGGTACTTCGAGGACTTCTCGGTCGGTGACGTCTATAAACATCCGTTCGGGCGGACGGTCACCGAGACGGATAACGTCTGGATGTCGAACGTGACGATGAACCTCAACCCGATGCATTTCAACGAGGCTTATGCCGCGGAAACCGAGTTCGGCGAGCGCCTCGTCGACGGGACCTTCGTGATCGCGCTCGCGGTCGGAATGAGCGTCATCGACGTCTCGGTCAACGCGACGGCCAACCTCGGATACGACGACATCCGACACCACGCCCCGGTCTTTCACGGCGATACGTTGTTTGCCGAATCGGAAGTCCTCTCCAAGCGGGAGAGCGAATCACGGGATCACGTGGGCATCGTGACCACGGAGTTGCGCACGTACAACCAGGACGACGAACTCGTGTTGAGCCTCGAGCGCACCCCCATGGTGCTCAAACGGGCCCATGCGGGCCCGAGCGCAGCCCAGCCGCCGGGTTGGCCGGACGGGGTCGGGACCCAACCTGACGAGTGAGACCGCCGCCTCGGCGAAGGAGATCGACGCCGAGCCCCCGACAAGTCAGTTCCATTGCCGATCCACGAAGATCCAGAGGACGCCACCGATCGCGCCGAACACGACCGGGTAGAGGATCCCGGCGACGAGGATCGCCGGCAGCGGATCGGGTCGCGTGCTCCCGTACGAGAACAGGACCAACCCGAGGGCCACCAGGGGGAAGTACCCGAACGCGACGGAGGCACCACGCTTGGCCCCGGCCCGTGGATCCGCGGCGTGGCCGTACATCACGGCCAATCCTCCGGCGACGATCAGCAGCACGGGGGGAAGGAAATACAGCAGTTCCAGGCGGCCGGCTCCCTGGCCGACGAGGTTGATGTAGGTCACCTGCTCGATCCAGCCGAATTCACTCGTGACACGGGTTTCGACGAAATGCCCGCTGTAGAACAGCCACCCAGCCGCCCGCCATGCGCCGATGGGCTCGGCCTCGAAGAGTTCGAGCAGGGCATCGATCGGCATCAGCGTGTCCTCGATCTCCCGGCCGCGCCAGAGGTACGTGAGGGTGAACCCGGCCAGGAATGCGAGCACCCCGGCCCCGCCGCCGAAGATCACGGGACCCATCGTTGCCGCCTCCCGTTCCATGGGAAACGATCGGGCGGTAGCCGCAAAGGAGTTCGGTGCCGTTGGCTTCAGCGAATGCTCCTGATTGTGTCACGAGATCATGAGCTCCGGCAGGTACAGTACGGCGTCCGGGAAGGCGATCATGAGTGCCAGGACGGCAAAGTCGGCGATCAGAAACATCGCCGCTCCCCGGAAGGCATCGCGCACGTCGACGTCAACGACCCCGGCGGCAATGTAGACGTTCATGCCGAGCGGCGGCGTGACCAGCCCGATCTCGACGGTCTTGATGAGGACGATCCCGAACCACACCGGGGAGTAGCCAAGCTCCACGACGAAGAGTGGGTAGGTCACCGGCAGGGTGAGGATCAGCACGGCGATCTGGTCCATGAAGGTCCCCAGCAGCACGTAGACGACGAGGATCAGGAGGAGCACGATCCACGGCCCGACGGGTAACTCGGTAATGAACCCGATCACCTGGCGGGTCGCCCCGCTCAACGCCATGTATCGCGTGAACAGGACCGCACCGATGATGATGAAAAAGATCATCACAGAAATCCGGGACGCCCTGGTGAACGCGTCGTTTAGCGCCTCGAACCGAATCCCGTAAATGAGGACCGCGACGGCCATCGCGCTGACAGCCCCTGCTGCCCCCGCCTCGCTCACGGTCACGACCCCGGAGTAGATGCCCCCGAGGACGCCGATCACGATGATCCCGGCCGGCCAGATCGGCCGGAGCGTCGCCAACCGTTCCCGGAGGGGGTAGGGCTCGTCCCGGACACCCCCGACGAGATCCTCGTCGTGCCGGGCCCAGAGGCGGATCACGACGATGTACCCGAGCAGCGTCAGTGCCCCCGGGAGAATCCCGGCGAGGAACAGCGCACCGATCGAGGTCTCCGTCCAGACCCCGTAGAAAATCAGGGCGATGCTCGGCGGGAGCATGACGGCGAAGGTCCCCGCCGCACTCACGGTCCCCATGGCCAGCGAATCTTTGTAGTCATAGCGTTTCATTTCGGGGACGGCGATTGCGGACATCGACGCCGCCACGGCCGAACTGGACCCGGAAAGGACGGCGAATCCGCCGTTGGCGATCGTGGTCGCGATGGCGAGTCCCCCGGGAATGTGGGCCAGCCAACGTTCGCCGGCCCGGAAGACGTCCGTGGTCAGGCCCGACTCGTTGATGAGCTCGGCCATCAGGACGAACAGGGGGATGGTCGTCAACACGAACAAGGTCGTTTCATTGTGGGGGATCGAGGTCAGGAAGCCGCTGGTGCTCTGCCAACCCACGAGATAGTAGATGCCGAGCGTGCCGGCGATGGCCATCGAGAAGGCGATGGGCACGCCGATGGCGAGAAGGACCAGCATCAACAGGATCGGCAGGTACACGACCACGTCGGGGCCGATCATCGGACGGACTCCCCGGGATCGGTCGGTCCCGGTTCCGTCGGGGCTCGGCGCCCCGCGAGCACCTCGATATCGACGATCAGTTGCCGGACAAATCGTATGCACAGGAACACCAGCCCGATCGAGATGAAGAAGTACGTGTAGCTCGTGGGAAATGCGACGACACCGATCAGGGACGCGCCTTCCCGATAGAGGGACAGTCCCCGCCGGAACGCCAAATAGCTCATCGGCGCGAACACGGCGAATGCACCTGTACGGCCGAGAAGGTTGACGAGATGCTTCCGGCGAGGCGAGAAGTCCTTGTGGAAGATGTCGACGCTGATGTTACCGCCCTCCATCTGCACGTACCCCGCGGCCCCGAACACGAACGCAGGGAGCAGGTAGAGTTCCGTGACCATGGGCACGGAGATCTGAAAGGGGCTCCCGAACAGGTAGCGCAGGATCGCGTCGATCGCGATGGCCCACGCCATCACGAAGAGGATCACGTTCGCGATGACCGACACACCCCACTCTACCTGGGAGAGGCGTTCGCCGCCGCGCCGTCGAAGGCTGTTGAGCGATTCCAAGGACATGCTATGTCCCTGTCATGCGGATGCTCGGCCTCGCGGATAGGGTGCCTCCCACTCGCGTCACAGTCCCGACCCTGCGAGTCGACGACTTACTTCTATCGGTGTGTGTCGGTCCCTCAGTCACCCTTACGAACATATTTGTATTCCCGACGGCTCTTCTGCGACATGGCGACACATACGCGCCGGAAAGCGCTGCAGCTGTTGGCCGCGAGCGGACTCGCCAGCATCGCGGGATGCCTCGGCGACGATGACGACGATTCCTCGGACGAGGGCGACGGGTCCGACACGGACGGCACCGCCGACGATTCCGACGACGACGGTGACGCCGACGATAGCGATGAGACGTACGAGCTGACGTGGGCGGACCACTGGAGCGGCCAGGAAGTCCTCGCCGAGCACGGTTCGATCTACTTCATGGATCGGGTCGAGGAAGAAACCGACGGCCGGGTGCAGTT
>CAZAYR010000035.1:0-20872 GCA_964489365.1 uncultured Salinarchaeum sp. | reverse complement strand
CTCCAAGCGTTTACTCCGGATGCGATGACCCAGGAGATTGCCCTCCAAGACCTCCCGGATGCACTCGATGACTTGACATATCCGATCGACCGCGAGGAGGCCGCCGCGCAGTTCGACGGGATCGCGCTCAGGTTCGCTGACGGGGAAGCCGACCTCGCCGCCCTGGTCCGGAAGTTACCCCAACCCCGCTATGGCAGCAGCGACGAGCTGATGTCGGATCTACATACGACGCTCCCCCGCCGGGCGGTT
Source organism: uncultured Salinarchaeum sp. (assembly GCA_964489365.1). GTDB lineage: Archaea > Halobacteriota > Halobacteria > Halobacteriales > SKNY01 > SKNY01. The sequence goes on along the minus strand of CAZAYR010000035.1, from coordinate 20,623 downwards.
GGGGAGCCCTTTCAGTCCGAGGGCGACGCCTGATCGGTTGGGCGTCGGGTCCGTCCCTTCGTGTGGCTGGACGTGGTGACAGACCGGATCGGTGAAGGCTGGGACCTAGGTCGCACAATCCTAGAGATGGGATAGTAAAAAGGCTGGCACCCCAACGTGGCGTAACCCGTGTCCCGGCAGGACCCGTTAGAGCGACGGGCGGATGAAGAGACGGATCTCTACGAGATCGCGACCTGGGAACCGAGGAGCTGGCTTGACCGGCTGTCGGTGCGTCTCCATGCGGCGGTGCTGGCCGCCATCAGGGCCATCATCGTGGGCCTCGCCATCCTAGTACTGGTCGCACAACTGGTCCTCGGTGGGCTCGCGGCGGTGGTCGATCCACTCCTCGGCTCGCTGGTCATCCTCTCGATCGTGCCGGCGTTGGGGATCGCCGTCTACATCTGGTACGCCGACGTGACCACCCGGGAACCGCTTTCCTTGCTCCTGGCAACCTTCCTCTTGGGAGTGCTGTTTGCCGGCTTCGCGGCCGTGGTCAACTCGGTGGGCAGCCTCGGGTTGTTCTCGGCCGCCCAATATCTCTCTTCGCAAGGACCCCAGGTTGGTGGGCTTTGGAGCTTCGTGGCGATGGTGACGTTTTTCTTCCTGGTTGTCGGTCCGGTCGAGGAAGCGACGAAACTCCTCGCCGTCCGGTTGTACGCCTATCGAAGCGGACGATTCGACGCGGTCATCGACGGTGCCGTGTACGGGGCGGTTGCCGGGCTCGGATTCGCGACGATCGAGAACGCGATCTATATCCTCCAGGGGTTCGGGGCCGCCCCGGTGGCCCCCTCGGGACAGATTGCGGCGGTCCGGGCCCTGGCTGGCCCCGGCCACGTGCTCTACTCGGCGATCGCGGGCTTCTATCTCGGGCTTGCGAGGTTCAATCCCGCCCATCGGGGCCCCCTCGTCGTAAAAGGACTGCTCATCGCGGCGGTGTTCCATGCCCTCTATAACATCCTCGTGGGGCCGGCCTCGGCGTTACTCGCGGCCGCGGTCGCCCCGGTGACCGAACCCGTCGGATTCCTGACGTTCGTCCTCGTGTATCTCTCCATCGTCGGTGCCTTTCTCCACCGGAAACTGGCGGCCTATCGCCACGCGTTCCGGAACGGTGGCCAAGTCCGTTCGGCCGAGTGACACGATTCAGGCGGCACTCAACGGTTTCAGCCGTGGGTCCGAGCGACACGCCTCCCTGGCCCTTGCGAGCTAACTCGCGTTGTCTTCGATAAGCTGATACGTTCACTACCTGCTAGGATTGGACGAGGACGAATTCGACTGCGACGTCGACCTCCGTCTCCGTGATCGCCTCGACCTCCTCGGTCAACCGATCGACGAGCGGTGGAATCTCCGCGTTATAGGGGATGGTGATCACGATGACGACGCGATCGGTGTCGAGCGGCGGCACGAGGCCGGTGCGCTCGATCCGTAATTCACGGAGCTCGAGATCCTCGTCGATCTGCTCGAGCTCGTCGACGATCGCGGTCCGGATCTCGTTTTCCGTCGTCGAGGCGACGTAGGAATCGTACGTGACCCCGAACAGGAACATGGAGACGAGGCCGATCGCGACCACGAGGACGCCCACTTGCTTGAACAGCGTCGATCGCAGTTCCCGACTCGGGAGCCAACCCGACGGCCGATAGCCCTCGAACCAGAGCAGCAGGAGGGAGGACAGGTTGATCGAGAGCGCGTTTACGACGACGATCACCGAGGCCCCGAGGGCGAGCGCGGGCTCCTCGAAGGCAATCCCGACGCCGACGGCCGCCGCCGGCGGGATGAGTGCGACGGCGATCATGACCCCGACCAGCGCCGTCGAGACGCCCGTCATAAGACTGAGCATTCCGGCGATTCCGGCGCCGAGCGCGATCGCGAGGACGAGCACGTTCGGCGCCCCCCGTTCGGCGATCTCGGCGAGGTTCATGACCTCGAGTCCGGGTGGCACGAGATACAGCGACCGGACGAGAAAGCCGAACACCGTGGCCCCGACGATTGCGACGACAATCCCGAGAAGCTGCATGCTCACGCCCCGGCGGAACAGATCGCGGTCGTTCAGGACCGTGCCCACACTTGCGGCCAGGGATGGTCCGATCAGCGGGGCAATCACCATCGACCCCACGACGGTGGCCGGCGAATCGAGCAACAGCCCCGCGGTCGCAATGATCGCACTCACTAAGGTCAGCACGATATAGGTGGGGAGCGAGAGCACGAGCTCGCGCGATCGCGATTCGAGTTCCTCCCGAGCGATGCGCACGCGCCCGGTGATGCCGGCGTCCTCCTCGTCGGCCTCCTCGACCTGCTCTTCCTGCTGTTCGTCGAACGCTTCGGAAATGACGGTTTCTGCGGCGAGCACGATCGTGTACGTATCTTCGTCGATCCCGACGCTTCGGAGATCTTCGAGCGCCGACTCCACCGCAGCCGTATGCAACGGGAAGGTAACCACGGAGACGTACTCCTCCCTGCCGACCTCGTCCGAGACCGTATATTCGATCTCCATCGAATCCAGTTTCTCGAGAACCGTTTGTTGCTTGCCCTGTGGAATCCAAACCTGGACGAGGCGCATGTCTGTTAGGGCAGACGGGTGCGGCCAGCGAGTTAAGGGTAGGTGTCGTCGTCGGGTCCGGTCGCGAAGGGGCGTTCGGCCGTCCCCAACGCGACGACCATGGTGTCTTGGCAAAACCTATATCCCTCACGTATCCGGACCGTCCGTAGACCATTGATCACGCTATCGCGGGCTGGGCCCGTTGCCATTCTGCTGATTTTGGTCCTTGCGGGCAGCGGCCTCGCGGGCGGGAATCCCTTTGTCGAGAGTCAGCACGACGGCCTCGAGCCCGACACGGTCGTCATCGAAATCGACCTTGCCGAAAACGGCTCCGCCGCGTGGACAATGAGCCATCGCCACCGACTCTCGGACGCGAGCGAGGAGTCGGCCTTCGAAGAGCTCGCCGACGAGATCGCGAACAATACGACCCCAACCCTCGACCGGTTCCGGGAACGCATGGAACCAACCGTCACCTCCGCGGAGGAAGCCACCGGGCGGGAGATGGCGATCGCGAACCTCTCGGTCGCCACCGATCGGACCTCGCTCCCCCAGGAGTACGGCATCGTCCGCTACACGTTCCGTTGGCCGGGGTTCGCGGCAGTCGATGACGATCGGATCCTCGTGGGGGATGCGATCTCCGGGCTTTTCCTCGACGACCGCTCCGCACTTCACATCGCCTGGGCGGACGGGTGGGAGCGGGGGAGCGTTTCCCCCTCCCCGACAGGGGAGGAGGATCGCCGCGTCACGTGGCGGGGACCGATGGACTTCGAGGACGACCAGCCACGGCTGGAACTCACGACGCAGTCCGGGGGGTTCTTGTCGGACATCGCCGCTGCCCCCGTGCTGTTGGCGATCGCGGCACTCGTCGGATTGGCGGGCTTGACCGGTGTGGTGTGGTGGCGACGGACTGCCGGGCCGAGCAGCTCACCGGGGACGCCGGACGCGGAGCTCCTGAGCAACGAGGAGCAGGTCCTCCAACTGCTGGAGGACGAAGACGGTCGGATGAAACAGCAGGAGGTCGTCCAACGGCTCGGATGGACGGACGCGAAAACCAGTCAAGTCATCTCGGACCTGCGGGAGGCCGGGGATATCGAAACGTTCCGGCTGGGCCGGGAGAACGTCATCAGGTTACCGGACGACAAGGACCCCGATTGAGCGGTCACTGCCCGTTACGGCCAGGGGTATCCTCCGGCGGACCCGGTGGATCGTCGCTCCGGTTGGCGGGAATATCCCCGGGCGCCCCGCGTTCGCCCGGTCCGCCGATGTCCCGGGCGATTTCGGCGACCTCCCGCCCGGTCAAGTTTCCGGCGGATTCCCGAAGTCGGTCGATCGCCTCCACGTCGACACCCTGCTCTTCAAGGACGTGGGCTGGAAGCCCAGTAGCGACCCGCTCGGATTGATTGAGGGCGCGTTGGGCCTGCCGGCGCTCGGCCTCGAGCTCGGCGAGCTGGGCGCGATACGCTCCCTGACTGATCTCCCCGGCCGTACGGGCGTCCTCGAGGTCGGCACGCCGTTCCTCGAGAGTCGCGAGGCGCTCCTCGATCCTGGTCAACCGCTCGTCCAAGGCGGCGGCCTGCCCGCGTTCCCCGTCGGCCCGGTCGAGTTCCTTTTCGAAGGCGCGATAGTCGATTTCGCCCCGCCACTCGGCATGCTCAATACCCAGGATTCCGCTCAGGCGTTCACCGGGCGAGAGCTGGTCCCTCTCGGGATCTGCTTGTTCAAGCTGGCTGGTCGCACTTACACCACCGATGAGAAGCCCGAGGACGGCGACGCCCATAACCGTCCACCGGATCAGTTCCATCGCCAGTTCACCTGTGTTCTCCCTCCAGTCGCACGGTGACGAATTCGTCCGAACTCGGCCGGGATGGTTCTGACGGTGTGCCCTGCCGGACGACGGTCAGGTCGGGGAGGTCGATCTGCCGCACGGACCGTTGCGAGGCATCGTATTCGATGAGACCGGTCTCCCCGAGCTTGGGGAGGTGTTGGTGGTGCAATGCGATCGTGAGGCCCGTTGAGGACCGTTCGTCCGCTCGCGCCCCCATCTGTCGCGCTAATTCCTGCAGGGAGACCGGCGCCTCCGCCTGGCGAAGCACCGCGATCGCTCGTCGTCGTCGGGGATGGGCGAGCACGTCGATCGCGACTTCGAGTGGCACATCCCCGCCCCCGGAGTCCGAATGCATAACGTCCCATCCGCTCCATATGCGCTTATATCGTCACGACGGTCTCGCCCATTTAACCCGGGTTAACCCGGTTTTGACAACTGGGTCGCCCCGGCAGCGAAGCGCCCCCCGGTCGACGGAAGCGGGAGACTTCAACCGGCGTTTGAGTCTACGCCACGGCTTTGCCGGTCGTCGGGTAACCTTCGGATAGCCATGCAACGACGCAACTATCTCCTCGGGATCTCTTCGCTGTTCGCCACGGTCACGGCCGGGTGTGCGGGCCTCGCCGCGCCGGCAGCCGACGAGGACGAGCCGGGGAACGGATCCGACCCCCCGGGAGAGGCCGACCCGTACTCGATCGACGCCACACTTTCGAACGAAACGGCGTCGACGATCACGGTGGTGCTTGCGATCCGTGACGAGACCGGCGATACCCTTCGGTCGGGCGCCGAGACGATCGGGCCTGGGGATGCGGTGCGTCTCCCGGGCGTCGCACAACCAGGTGTCGAACGGAGTGTCTCGGTCGCCGTGGGGGAGACGTCAGTCTCTGAAACCATTAGCTTCGACGTCCAATCAACGTCCGAACAGGTCGACGGATCGCTGAATGTCATATACGGGGGGCCGGGCGACCTCGCGGTCCGGTTCGTCCCGGCCACAGACGAGCCGGAGCCGCAAGGACCACGGCTCGACGGTCACGCGGTGGTCGGCATCCCGGGAGACCCCCTTGGCCTGGCAAGCCACCAGGACCGAGGCGGGTTGGTCATCCCGACCACGGATGCCCTCACGGACGTGCTCGCGGACCTCGATCACGATCGCACCAGGGAGTTCGTCGAGGCGACCGCCTTCGGGAACGGTGAGGTCCTGATCTACCTCGCGACGACGGCACGACAGACCTGTTATAGCCTGGAGATCGATCGGATTGAGGTCGCCGGCGAGGACGTGGCGATCGACGCGGCGGCCGCCCGGACCGCGCCGCGGGAGGATCCCTGCGGGGATGCGATCACGCCACTCGCGGCCTTCGTCCGGTTGTCCTTCGAGCCGGACGGGGGTATGCCGGGAGCCGTCCGGGCCCACTTCGCGGGCGATACCCCGCCGGATGGGTCCCTCGTCCTGGACATGTGATCGATCCCGAGCGTGGCCTGGTTCTCCGGTCGTGGGAACGGTGAATAGCATAAAGGTCGCTTCCCGAAAACGTTCGGTCGAGGATCAGGGATGTCACGAAGACCTGCCGAACGGCGACTTGAAACGGAAATCCTGGGACAGCCGGTGTCGTTCGATTACTCCGAGCGCTGGATCGGGTACTCGGTGTTGTCCTTGCGGATCCTCATGGCCTGGGTGTTCTTCCAGGCCGGGCTGGAGAAGCTCCTCGATCCCGACGGGTGGTCGGCGGCCACGTATCTGGAGAACGCGGTCGTGGATGCCAACCCGCTGGCGGAGCTCTTCGCGGGAATGGCCGGCTCCCCGCTGATCGACGGCCTCGTCATCTTCGGGCAGTTGGCCATCGGGATCGCACTCCTACTGGGCGTGCTTGTGCGCTTTTCCGCCTTCTGCGGGGCTTTGATGATGATCATGTTCTGGCTCTCGGCGCTGGAAGGGGGACCCCTCGCGGGGCTACCGGTGGAACACGGCTATGTCGTCAGCTACACCCTCGTGTACGCGTTCCTCCTGTTTGGCCTGGGCGCCGTCGGTGCCGGCAGAATCCTCGGCCTCGATAACGCGATCGAAGAGACTGACCTCGTCCGCCGCAATCCCTGGCTCAGGTACCTCCTGGGGTGAAGGAGGAACGCTTTTCCCCGCGGTCGGGCACGTTCGGACCGTGTCGTTCACCCCCTGAGACGCCACCGGTGGACGAGGTTCGTGGAGGATATCGATGCGACGATCGATCGTAACGCTCGGGATCGTCACGGTGCTCACGCTGCCCTGGGTGATCACATGGCTCACGGGGCCCCCCCTTCCCACCGGAATCGTCGTTCTCGTCAGTGGGGTCGGGATCCTCGGGGCCGCCTTCCTGCTCGCGTGGGCAGCCGAAACGGCCGAAAAGGACGTGCCCCGCGCCTTCGCGATTGCCGTGCTCGCCGTCCTCGCCGTCGCGCCTGAATACGCGGTCGACGCCCTGTACGCCTGGAATGCGGGGCAGTATGTCGGCACCGAGCGGGGGGCAGAAGCGGCCAATCTCGCCGTCGCGAACATGACCGGAGCGAACCGGATCCTCATCGGGATCGGATGGGCCGGGATCGCCCTCTATACGATTTATCGGTGGACCGCGGACGCGGATCCCTCCGTGCGGCAACGCGACGGGTTCCTGACCGACGCCGTCGCCGTCGATCGCGACCTCAGCCTCGAGATCGTCTTCCTCCTCTTGGCCACCATGTGGGCGTTCCTCGTTCCCCTCAACGGTGGGATCGATGCCCTCGACATGCTGGTGCTCGTCGGGCTGTATGTCGCCTACATCGCCATCGTGCTCCGGGGGGACGTCGATCCCCATATCGCCCGGGCCGGGGTGCCGGCGTATCTGCAGAGTTTCGTCAAACCGGTGCGCATCGTGACGGTCGTGGCCCTGTTTGTGTACTCGGGGTTCGTGATCTTCGTGGCCGTCGAGCCTTTCGCCCACGGGCTCGAGGCGCTCGGGACCGCGGCCGGGATCCCGCCGTTTTTCATTATCCAGTGGATCGCGCCGCTTGCGTCCGACTCCCCGGAGCTCATCGTCGTCGCCTACCTGGTCTCGAAGACGCGATCGACCGCGGGGTTCAACGCGTTGATCTCCTCGAAGCTCAACCAGTGGACGCTCCTGATCGGCACCCTCGTCGTCGTTTACTCCATCGCGCTCGGGACCTACGGGACCCTGCCGTTCGATCAGAAACAGGCCGGCGAGATCTGGTTGACCGCCGCCCAATCCTTTTTCGCCATTTCCATCCTGCTCGATTTCGAAATTTCCGTCCGGGAGGCGGTGATTCTCCTCGTGCTGTTCTGTTCCCAGGTCCTCATCGAGTTCACGATCGTCCGTGGACTGGCCGAGCTGCCGTTCTCGAGCTACGAGTTCCTCCTCGTCTACAGCGCCATCTACCTCGTCCTGGGCACCGTCTATTTCGCCCTGCAGCACGGCGAGTTCCGCTTGTTGATTCGCCGTACAGGGCAAATCGGTCGGGCCGCGCTGTCCGATTGAGGCCGAGGGCAATACCTTCTTGCCGATCCTCGGTGTAGCCAATTCCGCCCTATGCGCCGTTGGATGCTCCGGGGGGTCCCGCTCGTGGCCGCAGCGATGCTTCTCGTGGTCGTCGTGGGGGGCACTCCGGCCGTCGTCGGGCCGGACGCGGGGGGCTACGAATGGACGCAGGTCCGGTTGCACGATGTCGACGGACGCGAGCTCGGGGCCGTGAACGTGCGCATCGCCGATACGTTGGAACTCCGCTATACCGGGCTCAGCGAGACCGAGGAGCTCCCGCGAGGGGAGGGTATGCTGTTCGTCCACGAGGACCCCGGCCAGCATCGGTACGTCATGCGGGAGATGGCGTTCGCGTTGGACATCCTCTTCGTCGACCGAACCGGCACCGTGACCACGATCCATCGATCGGCCATGCCGGAGGACCCAGTCGAGACGGAGTACGCGGGCTATGGGAGGTACGTCCTGGAAGTGCCCGGGGGCTACGCGAACGCCACGGGGATCGATGTGGGCGACCGGCTCGCGATCGTGGGGTATCCGCCCGGGGATCGCTGGACCCCGATCGGGAGGCCGGCGTGACGGGCGGGGGTCGGTTCGGGAGGGCCAGCCGGGCCAACGCGATCCTCGCGTGGGCATTTCTGGTGAGCGTCGGTGCGCTCGCCGTCTATCTCGGGCTGTCGGGGGCTTTTCGGTGGTTGTTCTTCCCGCTCGCCGCGGTCATCCTGGTCGCCCTCCCAGCCGCGACCACTGGGGACCCCTTGGCGATGCCCCCCTGGCCCCTCCTCGCCCTCGCGATGCTCCCCTTGCTCGACGCCACCGTGTTCGGCCCCAGCGACGTGTCCCCGGTCGCGGTTTACCTCGCGGTCGCCGCGATCGCCCTGATCGCGGTCGTGGATCTCCACCGGTACACGCCGCTCCGGATGACGTCGTCGTTCGCCGTCGCCTTGGTGCTCATTGCGACCCTCGCGACCGCGGCGGTCTGGAACGTCGCGCTCTGGGGCGCCGACCAGCTGCTCGGGACCGCCTACATTCTCGGGGAGGGCTCCGGGGACGCCGCCAACCGCGCGATGATGTTCGATTTCCTGTTCGCGGCGATCGCCGGGACGGTTGCCGGCCTGCTCTTTCTGGCGTACCTCTTCCACATCGACGGCTTGCCCCCTGACGGTCGCACCCCGTCTGGGCGGGACCGCCCGGCTCGCCCTTCGTTGAGCGAGCGGAGCGGGCTGCCCCCCGAGCGCCTCCGGCAACTCGCGTACGGCCTCCAGGCCGGGTTGCTGGTCCTGTTCGTCTACGGCCTGGTCATTCAGGACGTCCCGACCCTCGTGAACGCGGGCCTCGCGTTCGGGGTGACGCTCTTGCCGGCCATCTTCGAGCGGAATGTCCGAATCCCCCTCGAACCCGAACTGATCGGCTGGCTCACACTCGCCGCGTTCCTGCACGCCATCGGCTCGGCCGGATTGTACGATCTCCTCGGCCCATGGGACAACCTCACCCACGCCTTGTCGGCCTCGCTCGTGGCCGCCACGGGATACGCGACGGTCCGGGCCATCGATCTCCACACTGATCGGGTCTACCTTCCGCCGAAGGCCATGTTCGGCTTCCTCCTGATGTTTATCCTCGCGGTGGGTGTCCTCTGGGAGCTCGCTGAATTCGCCGTGGATCTCGCGGCCCAGCGTCTCGCGGTCGACGCCGCGCTCGCCCAGCATGGGATCGGCGATACCGTGGGGGATCTGTTCTTCGATCTCGTGGGGGGTATCGCGGCAGCCGCAATCGGCGCGAGCTATCTCCGGGGATTCACGTTCCGGCTGGTCGAACGCTTCCAGGCAACCTAACCGCCCCATCCATCTGATGTGTGATGTGTCTCTCCATCCGACCGGCCAGCTCCTCGCAGACCACCATCACCGCGCATGCGCCGACATTTAATCTTCTCAAAAGGGACTTAATCCCGGTTAACGATCTGGCCCTTACATGACCTATCGGTTTCCATGAATACCTATGGTACGAGACCATCGATCCAATAAACGCACCGCAAACGCGCTCTGCGCCGGAACGACTGAGGGACGGTTACGTCGACGCGAGTTTCTGGCGGTCGGAGTTGGGATCGGGTCGGCGCTGGTGGCCGGCTGTGCCGGCCTCGCCCAGGACACGCAGCCCGATGAGCACCGACCGGCTGAGGGGTCGGGACGGTTCAGGTTGCTGATCAGCGATCAACCCGCCGCCATCGAGGATTTCAGCGAACTGAACGTGACATTCGAGAAAGCGCGCATCTTCCGGGCGGAGCTAGACGAGGGGAGTGAGGAGAATGCTGACGGGTCAGACGACCCGGACAACGCGTCCGAGATCGCGTCCGACGAGATTGAGGACGACGACCGAGATAGTGATGACGAGGACGACGATGTGGCGCATGAAGACGGGCCGGACGACGATCGGGAAGAAGATGAGCCGGGTGAGCCCGAGGGCGACGACGAGGAACTGGAGGACGATGACCGAGACGAGGATGAGGATGCGCCTGAACCCGAAGACGGGGAAGAACGAGAAGAAACCGAGGACGAGGAAGACGAGGAGGGCGGATTCGTGGAGATCGACCTCGACGGCGAACGTGCGGATCTGACGGAACTCGTGGGCGATCGGGCCACCCAGATCGCGGAGTTGCCGCTGGAATCGGGTCGGTACTCCTCGATTCACCTCTACGTCGACGACGTCGACGGGGTCGCGAGTGACCAGTACGATCCGGATCCCCATCCCGGCCGAGGGAACGGCGGGAATCGTCAGGACGATGGCGGACCCCCTCGGGAATCGGACGACCAGGACGATCTCGCGGAGGATGACGACGCGGAGGAACCGGTCGAGCTCGACGTCAAAATCCCCAGCGAGAAACTCAAGATCGTCCGGCCTTTCGAGATTGCGCCGGAGCAGGACGTCGGCTTCGTCTTCGATATCAACGTCATCCGGCGGGGCCATGCCGGATATCTTCTCAAACCCGTGATCGGCGAGAGCGGCATCGTCGGGGAGGATATCGAGATCGAAGCGGTCGACGGGGCGGATCGCGAAGGGGGTGGGATCCGAGATGACTCGTCGGCCTCCGGAGATGACGGAGACTGAAGGACCGCATGCAACGAGGCGTTCCGCGCGCGACTAGGGATCCCCCGATCTCCCCGGTCGGCGTCGCACCCGTGTCGTCAGTGCGTTCGTCGGTCGGAGCTGGATCGCCGCCAGGAACTCGAGCGGTTCGTCGCTGTCGACGTCGAGATCCACCCGACCGATCATGGTCGCGAGGGCGAGGGTGAGCTCCTGGCGGGCGAAGTGGTTCCCGATGCACGTCCGCGGCCCGCTGCCGAACGGAAAGTACGCGTACTCCGGGCGGTCCGTCTCCTCAGCCCAGCGAGCCGGGCGGAACGTTTCGGGCTCGTCCCACCACCGTCCGTCCCGATGGGGGATCCACTGGGGCATGATGAACGTGGTGTCGGCGGGAAACCGGTATCCGGCCAGTTCGACCGGCTCCGTTGACCTCCGGCCGATCCCGGCCGTCGGTGGGTAGATGCGGAGCGTCTCGTCGATGACCCGGCGACACCTGGTGAGCTCGTCGTACGCCTCCCCGGTCGGGCGGTCGCCCTCGACGCACGCGTCGGACTCGTCCCGCAGCCCCCGTTTCACGTCCGGATGTCGATCCAGGAGATACCAGGCCCTGGTCAAGGTCCCCGAGGGCGACTCGTGGCCGGCGAGCATGAACGCGGCGAGGTTGTCCCGGACCTCCTCCAACGCGAGGTCCCCTTCGTCGTGGGCATCCAGCAGCACCGAGCAGACGTCCCGTTCGGTTCCTTCGCGGTTGTGAGCCCGTCGTCGCACCAATTCATCGATCAGTTCGTTCAGCTCCCCGACCCGCCGGCGAAATCGTCGTTCGGCCGGGGTGGGAATCCAATCCGGCAGCAGTTGCCCCGGGCGATCGAACCGCGATCGTTGGACCACTCCGTCGGCGGCGGCAATGGCGACGTCCTCCCGGCCGCGCAGGTCGTCACCGAATAACGTCTCGCCCAGGATCCGAACGGTAAGACGCCGCATTTCTGCGAGCAAATCGATCGTCGAGTCTTCCTCCCATGCGTCGACGAACCTCGCCGTGACGTCCACGACCCGGTCGCGGTAGCCCTCGATGGTATCTTTGGTGAACGCGGGGTGAGCGGCCCGCCGGAGTCGTCGCCAATCCTCCCCGGATGACGTGGTCATCGCATGGTCCTCGACGCCCTCGAACGCTTGCTGCTGGTTCTCGCTGATCGAGAAGCACTGTTGATCCTCCACCAGGATGCGCTGGATGACGTCGGGATGGGTCACGAGGTACAACTCCTGGCCGAGGGTGTGTAACCGGACGATATCCCCGAGGTCGGCCCACGCGTCGAACGCGCCCACGAGATCCCGTGCCAGCGCCGGGCCGTGGCCGACGAACGGGATGCCGGACGGGCTCGGCGGGCGGGTGTCCCCACTCATTCTTTCCCCCGAGCCCATGCGAATTCCGTTGCCAGCATATGCGACAGTTGTACTTCTCGACGGGGAGACGGGACGGAGATGTCTTCAGCCTTTCAATCGGTTACCCGGCCCTGACTGGCGCATCCGTCGGCATCGGTCCACCGGCCCTCTCGGCTAGCCGCCTGCGAACGGGTCATCTGCGAGCCGGCGGCGCGACGGCCTCCCCACAGATCCCGTCGTGGCGAGCCGTTTTCAATCGGGAATCGACGTGTTTTAACGCCAGCTGGGGAACTGACGGGCAACCGCCATGAGCGACGAGCCCCGGATCGACGCTGACCTCTTCAAGCAACGGCGGGAGGCGGTCGAGCACCCGCTGGCCACGCTCTTTATGCGGTACGGGCACGGGAACCGTCGGTGGTTCGTGGTCGGGTTGCTTTCGAGCACGGGGGCGCGTTTCCTCTCGCTCGTCCCCCCGGTCCTGCTGGGGACCGCCATCGATTCCATCTTTCGCGAGGAGGCATTCGATCTACCGGTCGTCCCGCGGGCCTGGCTGCCCACGGACACGGTCGAGCAGTTCTGGTTCGTCGTGGTCGCGATGGCCGTCGCGATGATCGGCACCGCCTTGCTGAACTTCCTGCGCATGTCGACGCTGAACCTCTTCTCCCACCGGGTGAAACACGAGGTGCGAACGGCCACGTACCAGCAGACCCAGCGCCTGGACATGGACTTCTTCAACGAAGTCCAGACCGGGGAGCTGATGTCGATCCTCTCGAACGACACAAACCGCCTCGAGCTGTTTCTCGACGACATGATGGGCCAGATGATCCAGCTGTGCGTCCTCGTTCTGGGGACGGCACTCGTGCTGTTCTGGTTTAACTGGCAGCTCGCGCTGGTCACGCTCGTACTGGTCCCCGCGGCGGCGGTGTTCACCTACTGGTTCATGCGCCTCGCCGAGGAGCGCTACACCGAGGTGCGCGAGTCCGTCGGCGATCTCAACAGCCGGCTGGAGAACAACCTCAACGGCATCGAGGTGATCAAGGCGAGCAACACGGAGGACTACGAGGACGAACGCGTCGAGGAGCACTCGTACACGTATTTCCGGCTCGATTGGCTGGCGCTCCGTTTGAACTTCATCTATCGACCGGGCCTCGAAGCGCTGACCTCGCTGGCGTTCATCGCGACGTTCGTCATCGGCGGGCTCTGGCTGATCGACGGCGCGCCGGGGCCGTTCACCGGGGACCTCTCGGTCGGCGAACTCGTGATCTTTCTGTTACTTACTCAACAGCTCGTCAACCCCCTCGCCCAGATGGGCAACATCGTCGATCGGTACGAGGATGCCAAAGCCTCGACGAAGCGCCTGCTCGGGGTGATGAACCTCCCCGTCACGATCACCGACGACCCGGATGCCACCGAGCTCCAGCACGTGGCGGGCCGGGTCGAATATGACGGAGTGGGCTTCGGGTACGCGGATGAACCGGTCCTCGAGGACGTGAGTTTCGCCGCCGAGCCCGGTCAAACGGTCGGCATCGTCGGGCCGACCGGTGCCGGAAAGACGACGATCGTGAAGCTCCTCCTCCGCCTGTACGACGTCGACGAGGGGGCGATCCGGTTGGACGGCCACGACATCCGCGATCTCACCCTGTCGAGCCTCCGGGGGTCGATGGGCTACGTCGGGCAGGACAACTTCCTCTTCGACGGCACGGTCCGTGAGAACATCCGGTACGGGAACTTTGCGGCCTCGGAGTCAGATGTCCGGCAGGCGGCTCGACGGGCCAAGGCACACGAGTTCATCCGCCAACTCCCCGACGGCTACGAGACGAACATCGGCGAGCGGGGCGTGAAGCTGTCGGGCGGGCAGCGCCAGCGTCTGGCCATCGCCCGCACGATTTTGCGGCGCCCGGCGATCATGATCTTCGACGAGGCGACCTCAGCCGTGGACACGGAGACCGAGATGCTCATCCAGCGCTCCATCCGGGAGCTCGCGGCCGATCGGACGACCTTCGTGATCGCCCACCGGCTTTCGACGGTCCGGGACGCGGATCTCATCCTCGTCATCGAGGACGGTCACATTGTGGAACGGGGCGCTCATACAGAGCTGCTCGATGCGGACGGCCTCTATGCGAACCTGTGGCGGGTCCAGGCGGGTGAACTCGGTGAACTCCCCGAGGAGTTCGTCGCGCAGGCACACGAGCGGGTCGCCCAGCAGGGGTTCGATCAGGATCGCTGACGTGTGACGTGCCCGTTGGCGTCCTGAGGGCCGTGGATCGCGGGGCGCCTCCGTGCCGATTTCACCCCGGAGCGGCGAACGACGAGGTGCTCGCCCCGAACCGGGTTCATCTCCTCACTGTGAACTGATCGGCTGCAGCTGGGTGACGGAGATCGCAAACATGGACCCGCATACTTCGCACGGGACCCGGAGGTCGACCGCCCGATCCTCACCGCGGATGAGCCCTCCGACCTCCGACCCGCAAGGACACTCGAAGGAGAACTCCATTCACCTCATGTTCTCTTCCGCTCTATATATGTCCTGACCCAAGTTATGTTGGTTACGCGATCACCCGGGTCACGATTCCCACTCCGATCCCGGGGGGGTTGTCGACGATCGACGCCACGAGCGGTGGGAAAATGTTAGCGTATGGAGGATATCAACCGGCGCTAAAACTATTTAGGTAATCGGATTAACTATTTGGGGGTTCTAGAAGTCCCCATGGAAGACCTGACGGCTTTCCAACGCGACTTGCTCATCGTCATCGCGGGCATGAACGCCCCGTACGGGCTTGCAATCAAGGAAGAGATGGAAGAGTACTACGAATCGGACATCAATCACGGCCGACTGTACCCGAATCTCGATTCATTGGTCGATGCCGGCCTCGTTTCGAAGGGTCAAATCGATCGCCGAACGAACTGCTACGAGTTGACCGAGGAAGGCTCGTCCGTCTTGGAGAATCGAAAGGACTGGGAACGGACCCACATGGCCTCCGCCCCGGTATCGTCGACCGCCTGACGCCGCGTGGCGATTCGGCACTTTCGGCCTCTCGGCGGCATCACTCCATCAGCGGCTCCCCGTTGAGCGTGCGAGCAAAGTCCGGTGGTCCCCACACGCCGGCGAGGCCGCCTACTGATCAGCCTGGATGAAATCGGATGCCCGTTCGGCGATGGCGATGGTCGGTGCGTTCGTGTTGCCGCTCGTGAGCTCGGGCATGACCGACGCGTCCACCACGCGGAGGCCGGACACCCCGTGGACGCGGAGTCGATCGTCGACCACGGCGAGGTGGTCATCGCCCATCTTCGCCGTGCCCACGGGATGGTAGAGCGTCTGGGCGGTGTGGCGAACGTGGGCTTCGAGGTCCTCGCTCTCCGGCCAGATCTCCTCGCCCCGGATCCCGTCCAACGCGCTCGCGTGGCCGATCTCGCGCGCACGTTCCATGCCGGTCAGGAGTGTTTCGAGATCCTCCTCCGCATCGAGGTACTTGGGATCGATGATGGGATCGTCGAACGGGTCCGCGGACGCCAGCTCGATCCGCCCCCGGCTTTCGGGATGTAACAGCGTACAGCTCGGCGTGAGCCCGTTGCCCGAATCCGGGTTGTCGAACCCATGGCGCATGAAGTACACCCGCGCCAGGAAGTACTGGATATCGGGACGTGGGAGGGTCGGGTCGGAACGCTCGAACCCGGTCACCTGACACAGCACTTCCCCATCCTCGATCTCCGGATCCGCGGTACATTCGTAAGCGGCGGAGGCGGTCAGGTGATCCTGGAGGTTCCGGCCGACGCCGGCGAGATCCGCGACGACGTCGATCTCGTGGGTCTCGAGATGATCCGCGGGGCCCACGCCGGAGAGCATGAGGAGACGTGGGGATTCGACCGCTCCGGCCGAGAGGATCACCTCGTCGGCGCGGACCTCGCGCCGGGTGCCATCCTGCACGTACCCCACGCCGGTGGCCTGGTTCCCCTCAAAGCTGACTCCGGTGACGCGCGCGCCCGTCTCCGCCGCGAGGTTTGCTCGGTCGAGAGCGGGATGGAGGTAGGCGACGGCCGTGCTCTGGCGGTGTCCGTCCTTTACCGTGACGGGAATGGGACCCATCCCTTCAGGGGACTCGCCGTTGATGTTCTCATTTCGCTCGAAGCCGACTTCGACGGCCGCGTCGATGAGGGCGTTCGTGACTGTTCCGTAGGGGTGTTCCTGCTGGACGTGCAGCGGCCCGCCGGTCCCGTGGAGCTTTCCGTTCCCACAGGCGTAATCCTCCAGCCGACGATAGACGGGGAGCATCGCATCCCACCCCCAGCCGTCGTTGCCGAGTTCGGCCCACCGGTTGTAATCGGCGGGGTTCCCGCGGACGTACATCATCGCGTTGATCGACGAGGATCCGCCGAGGGTCTTCCCGCGCGGCCAGTATTCCTCACGGCCGTCGAGGCCCGGCTGCGGGACCGTCGAGTAGTCCCAGTCGACATCGGATCGCATCAGGAAGGGGAAGGCGTTCGGGGAGTGGATCGCGTCCTTCTCGTCGGGTTCGCCGGCCTCCAGGACCAACACCTCGACATCCGGGTCCGCGGAGAGGCGGTATGCGAGCACGCAGCCAGCTGACCCGGCGCCGACAATTACGTAATCGAACCGCGAGGGCATGCCACACTGCCACAAGGGGGGCGTATTGGGTGTTTCTATTCCTGCCGCTACGCTCGAGCGCGGGTCGCGATCGCGGCGTGGGCCGTCGCTGACCCCCGCGACGTCCGGATCACCGAAAACCAAGGCACAATACCGGGGAGGTTCTCCGTCGATGGGATGACGTCAGTCGGGGGAGGTCGGGCGATCGCACGATCGGTGGCCGATGAGTTGGCCGACCGGGAGGACGTCGACGGAGTGCTCCTGGTGGGATCGGTCGCACTGGGCTATGCCGACGAGTACTCGGATGTCGATCTCGAGGTCGTCGGTGCGGACGAAGGCGGAGACCGCACCGTCGAGGGTGTCCGTGTGGAGTGGACACCCGTGTCGCTCGATGCGATCGAGGAACAGCTGGTCGGATGGGCGAACGACGACGCCCTGTACACATACGCCCGTGCGGAGGTGCTCTACGATGAGGTCGGCGTCGCCGGGTTGCTGCGGGAGTTCGACGCATACCCGGACCCCGTACGACGGGAGAAACTGTTCGCGGGATGGTATTACGGGACGGGCGCGGTGCTGGATGCCCGGAAGGCCGTGCGGCGCGGCAACGACCGCGTCCAGCAGTGTGCCGCGGTGTCCGCCGTCGAACAGTTCGCCCGGCTGCCCTACGTTCTCGAAGTCCGGTTTCCCCCGTATCAGTCCTGGCTCTTCCGTGAACCTCCCATGGAACTCCCCTCGCTCGACCGAGCCCTGACGGCCGACCTCGACGCGCTCGAGGCGGTGATGGATCGATTGGAGGAGGCGTTGACCCCCGAGCTTCCGGACGACCGGCTCGCGCAACCGTACCGCTACTCGCCGGAGTTCGGTCCGCTCGGATGAGGATTGACTTCACCCCAATGAGGGCTCACCGAATCAATCATTCCAACCCCATCGCCCGATTTTTCCTCCGTGACCGGCAAGTCGGCAGGCCCGCCGGTCACGACGCGGGCTGAATGAAGACGGTGTTGATGTCCGCATCCCACGCCATGATCCGCTCCTCGAGCGCGGCAACCCGGGATTCGATCTCGCCCGTCGTCATCCCGTCCTCGAACTCGACGCTGGCCGTCACCAGGGCGTCCTCGGGACCGAAGTACACCGAGCGGAGATCGACCACGTCGACGACTCCCTCGGTCTCGGTGATGATCGACCGGAGCTCACGCTGATCTTCGGCGAAGAACCCCTCGCCGAGCAGCAACCGTTTGTTCTCCCAGGCAAGGACTAACGCGAACCCCATGAGCAACAGGCCGATGAGGAACGACGCGACGGCATCGTACAGGGGATTCCCGGTGACCCGCGAGAGCCAAATACCGAACAGCGCAAGCCCCGCTCCGAACCCGGCAAGCGCGTCCTCGGTAAACGCGGTGAGGGTCACTGTATTGGTCGTCTTGGAAAACGTTTCGCGGATGCTCTGCCAGCCATGCGCGTCCATCTCGGCTTGCATGCCCGCGTATGCCTTCTTGAACGCCCACGCCTCGAAGGCGATAGCACCGACGAGGACGGCATAGTTCACCCAGATCCCCGGGAACGAGAACCCCAACACCGCCGCTTCGCCGGGTCCGCGGACCGTTGGATGGGTGATGGCATGCCATCCATGACGCGCGCTCTCCCACCCGGCGATACCGAAAAGTAACACCGCGACGAGAAAGCTATAGAAGAACTCGGCCTTCCCCGTGCCAAAGGGATGCTTCGCGGAGCGGCCCCGCTCGCCGAAACGCAGCCCGATCAGGAGGAATACCTGATTACCCGTATCCGAAATGGAATGATAGGTTTCAGAAAGCATCGCCGGGCTGCCCGTGATGGTAAACCCGACGAACTTCATCACCGCGATCGCCCCGTTTGCGATCAGCGCGGCGATCACAACGGATCGGCTTTCGGCCATCCACGTCCACATTTCGGCTCCGTCCCCAAAGGGCTCTCTATTGATCACCTCAGGGGCGCTACGATCCCTGGGATCGCGAGCCGTCGACCACCGACGCCCAGTGCTGGAAAAATTGACCAATATCGCCCTCAGTTGCAACGAGATCCATTGGGTATTCGGATTCTGTTCAAACGGGGTCTTGGCCGACCCAGAGCTCACAGGAGCACTTCTCGGATAGGTCGTAGTTTGGATGGCATGATTCGGTCGGATCGACAGCCCGGGACAGGGAAAAATTCGACGGAGTTCATCGTTTTAGTGCGGAATCCAAGATACTCGTAAACCGCTCGCGATCGCTGCGGGGCGTGTGTGTGCGGACTGGGATTGATTCGAGTCCGTGATGCGCTCAGGGGGCAGCTAGATCGGACGAGATTCACTGGGCGAGGAGATGCCGGCTCACTACAGGTCATACACTTAACACTCACGAGTTGGTAATGATTCCTATGGCGAGGAGTCTTTGGGAGATTTTCATTTCATTGATTCAACGGGAGGACGGACAGGAAGACGAGCGCTTTGTTCCATCCCCTCTGGACTTATCGGTGCGAGTTTCGCATGCAGGGCCTGACGACGAAGTTGAGCGTGAATTGCACAACATCGAGACACAAGCTCAAGTGCTCGGAGAAGGGCAACGTGATCACGAAGCAGGCCTAGCGAGCCTTCATTTCGGCAATATTCTGGCCAAATGAATCGCGTCGATTCGATCCATAGATAATCTGAAGACACGGCGTTTCCGACAATCTTCAGGTGGGAGCCTATCGTTGATTGGTTCCTAGCACATTTCTAGCAAAAGTTGTCGTTTCTCGTTGAGCTCGCTGCAGCGTCACTGTCGGTCATTCATCCATGATCTGCAGGAACTCGACGCCAGTAGACACGAACCAGGCCATCCAGGTCGTGAATGTGATCAGGATTGCCGCATAGTACGCCACGGACGCCCCGACGAAGGTCGCGATGCCGAAAGCGATCAGCACGATGCCCAGCGCGACAGCGTTTCGCCGCCAGCCCGTTAGAGCTCGCAGGAACGCATTCTCGACCGTGGCATCGGCCATGAGTAATTCTCGCCTATCCGGGAGGATATGGCTTGTGAACGGGGGCGACAAACTCGACGTTCGCGGGGAGGCCATCGGACCACGAAAGCAGGACGGCTGGATCGGTCCCGACCAGCACCTATCGGTCTGGGTCTTTCCAGTCGTCCGGGTCCCCTTCACGGAATTCCCCCTTGGCGTGGCGCTCGCGAGGCCAGAAGGTGATTCCCAACAGGACGACGTAGAACACGCCAACCACGGCCACGACAGCAATCCCGGGGATGCGGGCGATTCCAGCGGTGGTCAGCCAGTCCTGGCGCGGGGCGAATGCGGTGATCCTGAAGACCCAGGCGGCCAATAGGACAGTGAGTAGAGCGAGGTACACACGCCGGAGCCGGTTGACGAGCGCTTCGTACAACGAGACTTTCAGCGTCGGCCTGCGATAGTCCTTGCTCAGTTCCGCTCGCCAGTCGTGACTTTCAGTGCCTTGGGACGGATCGAGGGCGTTTGCGAACAGGTTCTCTTGGATGACTCGAGCACGAGAGCGAAAGACATCGTAGTCCCGGTACCGCCGTGCTTCGATGCCCAGAAAGATGGTGACGACAACGATCCCGATCAGCAAGATATAGTGTGGGTTATCGGAACTCGAAAACGCCCACGTCAAGATTGCTGCCATCAGCGTCACCGCCCACGTCGTC
>CAZAYR010000034.1:8624-20953 GCA_964489365.1 uncultured Salinarchaeum sp. | reverse complement strand
GGAAGTATCGCTTCGTCAGCGCCGGCGTGCCCGGGACGAGATAGCCCCGCAGCGCGACACTGGCCAGCCCGAGGACGAGAAAGGCCGCGCCGAGGGGCACCCACACCCACCCGATCACGGCGGCCCCGACGACCGTCAATATGAGGTTGACGGCCGTGCAGGGGATACACCGGTTCTCGCCGATGTACTCCGGCTGGACGATCCGCTCCCGCAGTCCCCCGACGACGCTCATATGCGACGGTCATCCGCCCACCACTATAGCGATATCGGACTTTGCGACGGGGTATCCGGCCCGCGATACGTCCGGACACGTGTTGGACTTCCGAGTAAACGGCGGATCCCCGAACGGGGAGTCATTCGAAGGGGTACGCGAAGGTTTAAGTCACGGATCCCGAGATGTTTCGATTGCAAACATGACCGCATTATTCCAGATCCTGGCATCGAACGGCGCACTCGCGGCGGCCGGCGCGGCCGCCTTCATCATCCCGCTCCTGATCTTCCTGCTCATGGTCGCGGGCCTCTGGAAGATGTTCCAGAAGGCCGGGGAACCCGGATGGGCCGCAATCATTCCCATCTATAACATGTATATCGCGCTCAAGATCATCGGCCGGCCGGTCTGGTGGCTGATCCTGTTTTTCATCCCGGTGGTCAACTTCATCGTCGGGATCATCGTCACGATCGACCTCGCGAAGGCCTACGGCCAGGGCATCGGGTACGCCATCGGGATGCTCATCCTCCCGATCATTTTCTACCCGCTGCTGGGCTTCGGCAGTGCGACTTACCAGGGCGCGCCGAACTGAGCGGTTGCCTTTTCGTTTTTCGGGATTCGCACGCTCCAGTGGCGACGCCGACTACTCATCGCGCCGTTCGAGTTCTCGCATTTGCTCGCGGTGCAGTGTCACGATCATATCCGAAAGCAGGCCGAACATCACCAGCTGGATGCCGACGATGACGCCGAAGGCCGCCAGCAAGGCCAAGACCTCGTGGCTGACGCCGGCGACGAACCATTCGTAGGCCACGTAGGCTGCACTAAGGACGCCGATCAGCAGGCTCACGACGCCGACGCTGCCGAAGTAAAACAGCGGGTTGCTGGTCCGGGCGAGCCGGTAGAGGGTCAGCCCGATCACGGCCCCGTCGCGGATCGGCCGGAGGTTCGTGACCGAACCGGCGGGGCGGGGATCGTAGTGCACCGGCACGACCGCGGTGCGCTGGCGGCGTTTCACACTCTCGACGGCCAGCTCGGTCTCGATGCCGAAGCCGTCGACCTCGGCGTCGATCTCCTCGAAGGACTGCCGCGTGAACGCGCGATACCCGCTGAGGATGTCGCCGAGTTCCCGGCCGTGGATGAACGCGAACGCCCGGTTGATGAGCCGGTTGCCGGTGCGGTTCAGGCGGGACATCGCGCCGTCGGTCATGGCCCCGAAGCGGTTGCCGATGACGTGGTCGGCCTCGTCGGCTAGCAGGGGGTCGAGGAGGCGCGGGGCGTCGCTGGGGCGATAGGTCCCGTCGCCGTCGACCAAGAGCACGTACTCCGTGTCGATCTGCCCGATTGCCTCCCGGACCGCTTGGCCCTTGCCCCTGCCGGACTGGATCAGGACCTCCGCGCCATGCGATTCCGCAATCGCTCGGGTGTCGTCGTCGGAATCGCCGTCGACGACGAGGACGTCCTCGAAACCCTCGGCCCGGAAACCCTCGATCACTTGGCCGATCGTCGCCGCCTCGTCGAGGGTGGGGATGAGGACGGTAACCGCGCCGTCGGGGCTCATTGGGTGTCGCAACGGCGAGGGGGTGCCTAAAGACTGTCTTTCTCATGTACTCTCCCTGAGGAATTCCTCGAATTCGTCACGCGTATCCTTGCCAGTCTCGCGTCCTCGGAGGAACGGGGATGACCGCTGCAAAGCGATCGATTTCTCAGCCGTTCGACGCCATCGGGCTCTACGGACGCGTGGAACGCTAAGGCTTTCACCGGCGCGCCGATACGCTTCCTCGGATCGATGTCGGAGCGTAACGAAAGGATCTCCTGGCGGCGGAAGCTCCGCGCCCTCATCCGGGTCGCGAGATACCGCCCAGGGTTCTCGATCGCCCTCGTTCTCCTCGGCGCCGGGACGGCGTCGCTCGAAGGCCTCGGGCTGAGCTTTATCCATCCGATCTTCACCGTCGCCCGGACCGAGGGGGAGCCGCCAGCGTTCGACGCGGTCATGGAGGCGTTTCTGACCGTCTACGAGTTCCTCGGCATTCCGTTCGAGCTCGAGTTCCTCATCCTCGGCGTCGGCGCGATCATGACGGTGCGGTTCACGCTATCGTTCCTGACCTCGTGGTTCCGGGCGATCCTCCAGAAAACCTACGAGCGGGAGCTGCGCTCGCGGACGTTTGATTACGCGCTCGGAGCCGAGATCGCGTACTTCGACGAGGAGGGGTCGGACGACATCCTGAACGCGATCATCACCGAGACCCGCTACTCGGCGATGGTCATCAAGGACGGCGTGATGACGATGGAGACGCTGTTTCTCGTCGGCGTGTATTTCGCGATCATGCTCTATATCGCGCCTTTGATGACCGTCCTGGCGCTCTTCCTGCTCGGCGGAATTACCGTCCTCTTGCGTCGTGTCCTAGAGCCGGCCTATACCGTCGGGACGCGGGTGGCGCGTTCGAACGAGCGGGTCCAGGAGGCCGTCCAGGCCGGGACCCAGGGAATTCGGGACGTGAAACTGTACGGGGTGGCTTCCGACGTGTACGAGGACTTCCGGGAGGCGATCGATCGGTACACGGGCTCCTCGATCCACCTGGAACGGAATCGGGCGGCGATCCAGAACTTCTACGATCTCGCGACGGCCTTGACGCTGTTCCTCTTGATTTACATTGGATTCGTCCTCTCTGGATTGTCCCTGGGGGCCCTGGGCATCTTTTTGTTCGCGATGTACCGCCTGGGCCCGCTCGCGAGTCGTCTGAACAGTCAATTCTACAACCTCGAGGGGAACCTCGGCCACCTCGTCCGTACTCAGGCGTTCGTGGATAACCTCTCCCGGCAGCAGGAAGACGCCGGGGATCGTTCGATCGACGAGGTCGAACAGATCGCGTTCGAGGACGTAACCTTCGCCTATGGGGACGATCGCGTTTTGGAGGACGTGTCCTTCGGGGTCGAGAAGGGCGAGTTCGTAGCCTTCGTCGGCCAGTCGGGAGCCGGCAAGTCAACGATCGTGTCGCTATTGACGCGGATGTATGAACCCAACGCGGGGACGATCACGTCGAATGGCACCCCGATCCAACAGTACGATCTCCGGGAATGGCGGAAGCGTCTAGCCGTGGTGCGGCAGAATCCCTACATCTTCAACGATACGCTCGAGCGAAACGTGACTATCGCCAATCCGGAAGCGTCGCGTGAGGCGCTCAAGCGAGTGTGTGAAATCGCGAGGGTGAGCGAATTCCTCGACGACTTACCGAACGGGTTCGATTCCCAGCTCGGCGACGATGGCGTGCGGCTCTCGGGCGGGCAGCGCCAACGCGTGGCTGTCGCGAGGGCCCTGTTGATGGACGCTGACTTTCTTGTGTTGGACGAGGCGACGAGCGACCTGGATTCAAATCTCGAGAGAGAAGTCCAGCAGGGCATCGAATCGATGGATCGCGACTATGGGATCATCGCGATCGCCCATCGCCTGTCAACGGTGGAGAACGCCGACAGGATCCACACGCTCCAGGAAGGCAACATCACGGAATCCGGGCGGCATGAGGAACTCGTGGCGCAGGACGGGAAGTACGCCGAGTTGTACGCGATTCAGTCGAACGCCTAGACCGCTTTGGCCATGCGCCGTCTCCGGGCGATACCCCGGCGCGTGATGATTGGTCGACCCTGGACCGGTGCAACGAACGCACGGCTCATAAGAATCGACGACAAGCATTGCCGAGAAGGTCCATCAAGTCACTGATATGGATTACGCCCGTTCGAGCACATGTTGATAGATCGTCATAAGGCGCTCTCCGATCCGGTCCCAACTTACATCTCGGACCGCTTCCCGCCCGTTGGAACGACGCGGCTCCTCGAGCACATCGAACAATAATCCCGATAACTCCGCTTCGCTTGTTCCGACACCCCCGGGATCGACCCCGTGTAATCGTGTCTTCACATCGCCGACTTCCGTGGATACCACTGGGACGTCGCACGCCATCGCTTCCTTCACCGTGTTAGGCGATCCCTCGCGCCTCGACGTCAGGAGAAGACAATCCGCCGCGTTCATGTAGAACGGCACGTTCTCGTGCGGAGCGCCCGATATCGTCTGTAACCGTACGGGCGTATCCAACCGCTCCGCGACGTCGTTCACGATCCGCTCGGCGAGTGGGTAGTTCTTGCGCTCATACTCCTGAGAATACGGGAACAAGACGTATTTGGCGTCGTCTGCCCACCCTACGCGTTGACGGGCCCGAGTTCGATCCAGTGGCCGAAACAACTCCAGGTCAACCCCGCTCGGGAGGAGATACGCATTGTCGTTGCCGAGCAAACGACGCATTTCTTCGCTTCGAACGGTGACAGCGTCGGCCCGCCAGGCGCACGCTTTCGTCACGAGGCCGTCGAAGCCGACCACATCAGACCCCCATAACGTCAGCACGACCGGATACCGGAACTGCGTGATCGCAAACGGCGCGGTGAGGCCGTAGTTTGCATGGATGAGATCGTAATCATCCCGTCCGAGGGCCTGTCGAACCTTCGAAAAATAGCGCGCGTATTCTCTCATCCCACGTTTCGCGGGCATACCCCCATCGACATGCGTCGAGCCAGGGACGACACAGACAGCGCATGTCACCCCTCTCTTTTCAAGTTCCGTGATCTGTTGATCGAAAAAGGCCTCCCTCGAGGTTGTGAGGTGTAGCACACGAAGCTCCTGGGCGCTCACCATAGGCCACTACATGTCAATTCGAGGCGCACAAGGAAAGACGTGTCCCTCCCTCGAAGCGTCGGTCGTACCCGGTTGCTCGGGAAACACCGGGATACCATCAACATCGCCGTTGTGCTTTCCCAAACGGAGTGCGGGTCTCGAGGCAGACCCCCATGAATGGACATATCGAGGGGCTGCGGCCACCCCGACCGCGTTGTCAGATCGCTCACGGCGAGCGAAAGCGACGATCATGCCTGATGGAACAATAGCGAGTCCGGGAGGTAATCCGGAGAATCGACAGGCCGTCAGCTGGAACCCCGCAACAGGTATCGATTTCGCCTCGTGAGCCCGTAGACGTACCCAACCACGACAGCTCCGGTCAGGACGAAGATCGAGACGAGTTGCTGGACCTCTGCAAGTGACGGTCCTCGAGTGAACGCCCGGATCCGCGCAGGTACACGGTTGAGGAACAAATCCCGCAAATACTCCCGTTCGTTCCCCTGCGCACCGGGATACAATACCTCCATTACGCGCTTTGAGAACCCCTGCCAGAACGCCCGCCGCACCAGCCATCCGAATTCCCCTCGATAATCGAACAGCTGGTGGTCCACGACGGCGTTCTGGGTGTACACGATCCCCTGACCATACGTCTCTTGCAACCGGATCCCGGCCGGCGCCTCGTGCGCCTGGATATGTCGATCCCCCTTGCGCCCGGTGTTTGCATCGTACCCCCCAATCTCGAGAAACCGCTCCCGTTTGTACGAAATATTCGACCCGTAGGTGTTCCGCACTTCCTCGAGGTGTTCGGCAAAGCCGGGCTCGGTGCAGCCGACGAGCCAGTAGAACTCCTCGGGGAAGAACGACGGCTTCTCCGTCACCCAGTCGGGCCTGACGTAACCCCCCACCGCGATCGCGTCCGTCTCCTCGTAGACCGCGACGAGCTCCTCGATCCAGTCGGGCTCGGCGATCGCATCGTCGTCGATAAACGCCACGATCTCGCCAGTGGCCACCTCGGCGCCCTTCGTCCGGCTGTAGGAAATCCCGCGATTCTGGTCGTTCTCGACCAACACCAGATCCCCCACTTCGCCGAACCGCTCGGCAAGCACGTCGCCAAGCTCGGGATTCCCGTCCACCACGACGACGACCTCGATCGGCTCGTGGGTCTGGGCCAGCACGCTCTCGATACAATCGACGAGGGTCTCGGTCCGCTCAAGCGTGTACCCACAGACCACGACCGAGACGCGCATCCCGCCTACGTTGCCGAGATAGGGGATAAGCCCTTTCGTTTCGTGAATGGTCCATCCGAACCGAAGCCTTAACGGCGCCCTTCCGCGGTTCGACGGACATGGCAGACGGGTCCGACCCCGCCGGACCTCGCGACGACCGGCTCGGGGCGATCGCCGGGTACCTCGGCCGCCGCTATCACTACATCGCCCTCCCCGTGGTGATGGCGTTCATGTTCGCGACCCGGTATCTCTCCCACGGCAACTTCGCGAGCGACCCCCTCGAGCTCGCCGGCATCGACTCGTACTATCACTGGCGCACCACGGTCTACACGGTCGAACACTGGCCGAACACGATGCCCTTCGAGGTCTGGACCTACTTCCCCGAGGGGCGCTACGTCGGTCAGTTCGGGACCGCGTTCGACCAGATTCTCGCCACGGCCGCCCTGGTCGTCGGGCTCGGCGATCCCTCGACCGCGACGATTCACCAGGTCATGCTCGTCGCGGTCCCCCTCATGGGCGCGCTCGTCACGATCCCGGTCTACCTCCTCGGCAAGCGTCTCGGTGGCCGCCTGGCCGGCCTCGCCAGCGTCGTGTTGCTCGCGCTTTACCCGGGGTCGTTCTTCGGCCGGAGCGCCGTCGGACAGCTCGACCACCACGTCGGGGAGGTGCTGTTCATGTCGATCGCGATCGTGGCCTTCGCGACCGCCCTCCACGTCGCCGACCGCGACAAGCCGATCGTCGAGCAGGTCCACGAGCGCGATCTCGGCGCCCTTCGGCCGACGCTGGGCTACGGCATCCTCGCCGGCGTCGCGCTGGCGGCCTTCCAGGCCGTCTGGCCGGCCGGCATGCTGCTCGTGGGCATTCTGGGCGTGTTCTTCGTCGTCTATCTCACCATCGAGTACGTCGCCGGCCGAAGCCCCGAGCACGCCGCCTTCATCGGCGTCATCGCCATGGCGACCAACGGGATCCTGATGCTCGGGCTGATCGAACAAATGAGCGCCAGCTCGACGAGCTTCGGCTACCTCTCGCCCTTGCTTTCCTTCGCCATCGCCGGGGCCTGTGCCTTCCTCGCCGCGCTCGCGCGTCGTTGGGAACGCGAAGACCTGGATCGACGCCTGTTCCCCGCGGCCGTCGCCGGCGCTGCGATCGTCGCGCTCGGCGCAATGGCACTCGTCCTGCCCGATGTCGTCACCGGGATCGTCGACGAATTCCTCCGGCGGATGACCCCCTTCGGGCCCCAGGTGACCGACCTCACGATCCAGGAGGCCCAGCCGCCGGAGAATCCCCGGGATCAGGCCTTCCGGGAGTTCGGCTTTACAGTCTATACCGCCGCCATCGCGCTGCTCGGCATGGTCGTCGCGCCGTTCCTCGGCCGGCGGCCCGATCCGGTCCACGCGCTGGTGGTCGTCTGGGGCCTGTTCATGTTCAGCATGGCCCTGACCCAGGTCCGGTTCTGGTACTATCTCGCCGTCGTCGTCGCCGTGCTGAACGCCTACTTCATCGGGGAGATCGTCCGCTGGCTCGACCTCGACGTCAGCCTCGACCGGGTCCGCGAGATCGAAGTCCACCAGGTGCTCGTGCTCGTCACGGTCCTCATGGTCCTCGTCGTGCCGCTGGTGCCACCGGTGGCCTCGGCGACCGTCCTCGACGTCGGGGACGCCCAGGGCCCGAACGCGGATACCCTCAAGTGGCAGTCCTCGCTGTCCTACCTCGATGGCTCGACGCCCGAGGTCGGCAACTGGGGCGGCGCTGGCGAGTCCCTCGAGTATTACGGAACCTACACGCAAACCGCGGACTACGATTATCCCGACGGCGCCTACGGGGTGATGTCCTGGTGGGACTACGGCCACCTGATCACCGTCAACGGCGAGCGCATCCCGCGGGCGAACCCGTTCCAGGCCGGCGCCCGCGACGCCTCGCGGTTCCTCCAGGCCCAGTCCGAGGAGCGCGCGAACCTCCTGCTCGAGGCGATGTCGACCGACGTCGACCAGACCCAGTCCACCGAAGAACTTCGGGCGGCCCTGGGCGAGTACGAGGACGAGGAGCTCGGGGACTTCCGGTACGTGATGATCGACGACGCGATGGCGACCGGGAAGTTCCAGGCGATCAGCCAGTGGACCGGGCCGGGCTACGGCGCGTACGTGACCCAGGAGCAGGTGGTGTTGGCCAACGGCGACAACGCCACCGTCTCCCGGATGAACGATCGGTTCTACGATACCGTCGTTGGCGGGTTCTACTTCGGGGACGCCGCGGGCAGCGAGCACTACCGGCTCGTCCACGAATCCCAGCGGCGGACCCTGATCGGCTCGGTCGCCCAGGAGACCTCCGAGGGCACCTGGCAGACGATCGTGTTGAACCAGGACCTGCGCTCGCTCGGCCAGCAGGCGCTGTTCACGATCCAGTCGAACCCGCAGTTCCAGCTCTACGATCAACGGAGCGAACCCGCAGTCAAGACCTTCGAGCGGGTGACGGGGGCGACGCTGACCGGGGAGAGCAACGCGTCGCCGGGCGCGACCGTCGAGCTCCGGCTCGCACTGAACAGCTCGACCGAGCGCGGGTTCACGTACGTCCAGGAGACGACCGTCGGCGAGGACGGCACGTTCAACGCGACCGTGCCCTACGCGACGACGAACGAACTCGGGCCCGACGATGGCTATACGGACAGCGACGTCTACGCCGAGGGCGACTACCAGCTCACCGTCTTCGAGAACGGCACCGTCGAGGAGGGCACCGTCAGCGTGCCAGAACCCGCGATCTACGATGGTGCAGAGATCGAGGTCGATCTCGAGGAGTTCGAGGAACAAGACGGGAACGCCGAGAACGGCTCGAACGAACACCTCGCGCCACCGCGGCTCACCGGCTAATGATTCGTGGTTCGGGTCGAAGGCAGTGCGCCCGGGTGTTCGTTTCGCGACTCGGAGCGGCAGGTAGCGTAACAACTGATCCCCGTTGATGCCGACGAACGTCGGATGCGTTTTAACGCCCGCACGCCCATCCCGGCACAATGCGCGGCTGGCTGGCGATCTATCTCAAGGGCATCTGCATGGGCGCGGCCGACATCGTGCCCGGGGTGTCCGGCGGCACCATCGCGCTCATCGTCGGCATCTACGATCGCCTGGTCTCCGCCATCGCGAGCCTCGATCCCCGCGCCCTGCGGCACCTCGCGCGGGTCCATGAACCCGCGGCCCGCCAGGCCTTCCGCGCCGAACTCGTCGAGATGGACGTTCCCTTCCTCTTCGCATTGGGGTTGGGCGTCGTCACGGCGGTCCTCGTGCTCTCGCGAATCATCCACGCGGTCTTCGAGGCCTATCCCGCCTACGTCAACGCCTTCTTCTTCGGCCTGATCGCCGTGTCGGCGGTGCTCATCTATCGCGACGCCGCCGTCGATACGCTCGCCCGGGCCGCCGTCGCGCTCGTCGGCTTCGCCCTCGCGTTCACAGTCTCGGGCCTGGCCGCCGGGGAGTCCAGCGGCAGCCTCCCGGTCGTGTTCGTCGCCGGCGCGATCGCGATCTCCGCGATGATCCTGCCCGGCATCTCCGGAGCGGCCTTCCTGTACATCCTCGGGCAGTACGAGTTCATGCTCGACGCGCTCACCCGGACGGTCGACGGCGTGCTCGCGCTGGAGCTCACGGCCGAGACCTTCGAGGCCGGCCTCGTCGTCGCGGCGTTCCTCGCGGGGGCGGCCATCGGCATCCTGACCGTCGCCCATCTCGTCGCCTGGGCGCTGTCCACGTATCGCGTCGCGACGCTGGTCTTCCTCGTCAGCCTCATGGTCGGGGCGTTGCGCCTGCCGCTCGAACAGGTCTACGCGGAGCTCGGCACGCCCGGACCAGTGCCGGCGCTCGGCCTCGCGGTCGCTGCCGGGATCGGGGTCGCCGCCGTGCTCGCGCTCGACCGCGCGACGGGATCGCTCGAGTACGCCTGAAGACGTGCCAGGACCGTGGGAATTATTGACATCCCCCACCGACCACTCCCATGGTCGGATCGCCGTTCGCCGCCCTCGGTGGGCTCTTCGTGATCGTCCTGGCGATGTTCCTACTCGCCAGGTTGCGTGCCCCGAACGAGACCGAGGGCGCCGATCGGTACCTGCGACGGACCGACCTCCTCGACGAGGGCCGAGCGCCGACGAACCCCTTCGAGTGGATCATCGTAATCGCGGCCGACACCCGCGTCCACATGGCCGCATTCCTCATGCTGGCGGGCGTCTCCATCCTGCTCGCAATCACGGGCCGGACGGCCGCCGCCGCCCTCGGCATGTACGGAACCATCCTCACCATGCTCGTCCTCCTGCTGTTCGGCGGCTGGGACCGGCTGGAGGCGTTCTTCGGCGTTCGAACGCCCGAACCCGCCAACGGCGAGCCGGACCCCGATGATCTCCCCGCACACGTCAAAGCGAAGGTCGGTGCCGTCACCGACATCGGGAGGCGAACGCCCGGCCAGCGTGGCTACGGCGAACTCAAGGTCACGATCGTCCTCGTGGTGCTCCTCGCACTTTTTGTTGCCGTGACCGGATGGGTCTTCGAGATGTTGATCTAGTGGTTACCCGTCCTCGACCTGCTCGCGCTCGTCGATCATGCGGCTGGCCAGGTCGGCCCACGTGCCCGCCCGCCAGCCGACGCCCACCACGACGGTGCGGGAGACCCACGCCAACACGATGGCGGCGTACACGCCCACGATGCCGAACTCGAGTGCCACCGCGAGCAGGTAAGCGCCGCCGAGCAGGAACACGTACGCGCCGATCATGCTCGCCCAGAAGGGTGTCCGGGTGTCGCCGGCCCCGCGCAGCGCCCCCGCGAGCGGGAAGAACACCGCGAAGAACACGAGCGCGACCGCGAAGGTGCGGTTGAACTGGCCGACGAACCCGATCGTCGTCGCGTCGTCGGTGAAGAGCACGCCGATCGCCCCCGCGCCGACGAACAGTGCGGTCGCGATGGCCCCGAGAACGAGCAGGCTCAGCGCGATCAGCGCAGTGACGCTCTCGCGGGCGGCCTCGACACGTCCGGCGCCGACCTCCTGGCCGACGACGATACTCGCGACCGTCCGGACCGCCCGGAAAAACGGCGCCGCGACCTGCTGGTAGACCCGGTTGCCGATGTGGTAGGCCGCGTTGGCCTCGGTGCCGAACAGCAAGACGATCCCGTTAAACGGGAACCGGGCAAGCTCGGACCCCAGCCCACCCGCGATATCCGGGACGCTGACCTCGAATAGCTGCTTGGCGAGGGTGAGATGCTGTGGGCGGGCGAACCCCGGTGTGGTCCGCTCGCTCACGATCGCCGCGGTCACCAGCAGCGCCTCGACGGTCCGGCTGATTGCGGTCGCGAGGCCCACGCCGACGATCCCGAGCCGGGGGATCGGGCCGGCCCCGAGGCCCAGCGCAACGGTGAGGACGATGTTGAGGAGGGTCGCGCCGCCGTTGACGACCATCGGCGTCCTGGTATCCCCGACCCCCTGGAGCGCCCGGGCGCCGACGAACGCGAGGATCCGGAACGGCGAGGCCGCGAAGATGATCGTCAGGTAGTGCCCGCCGACGCGGGCGACCTCGGAATCGGCACCCAACAGCGCGATCAGGCCCCGACTGAACCCCAGCCCGACGAGAAAGAGCGGGATCCCGACCAGCGCGCCCATGACCATCGACTGGGTGATGGCCTCGTCGCGGAGCTCGGTCGAGCCGCGCCCGGTCTCCTGGCTCGACAGCGCGATCGCGCCGCTACCGAGGCCCATCCCCACCCGCAGCGGGATCCGCGCGTAGAGGTCCGCGAGGCCGATCGCCGCGACCGCGACCGGCGAGAACAACCCGGCCACGAGCACGTCGACCGTCCGCATCAGCGTGTTCAGGCCCTGCTGGACGGAGACAGGCCAGCCCAGCGCGATGGCCTCCCGCCAGATCTCGACGAGCCGGCGACGGTCCAGCGCCACGCCGGCTACTCTCGGAGCCCCCGCAAAAGGATTCGCTCGGCTATCGGTCGGCGTAGACGTCCCCGATGGCCCGCGTCGTCCGGGCGAACTTTTCCGGGTGTTCCGCGTAGGGCAGGTGGCCGGCGCGGTTGAACACGACGAGATCGGCCGGCCGGTCGTGTTGGCCCAGGAGATCCATCAGGGACCGCGCGGCGGGTAGCGGCGCGGTGAGGTCGTTGCGCCCCCAGACTAGCAGCGTCGGAAGCGTCAGGTCGCCATCCCCGATGGCCTTGTGGACCTCCTGCATCCGGGACGAAAAGCTCGCCTGGAAGGCCTCTCC
>CAZAYR010000034.1:0-8614 GCA_964489365.1 uncultured Salinarchaeum sp. | reverse complement strand
CCTCTCCGCGTACGCCCTCCCTGCCGGCCTGGACCCGTTGGGCCTCCTCGGTCGCGTCCATCGCCTCGATGCCCTCGACGAACGCATCGGTCAGCCACGCGGTACTGTGCGAGAAGGTCTCGAACTGGTAGCGCGCCTGCGCGGCGACGTCACCGTCCTCGGGCATGCCGCGGTCGAGGAGCCCCCGGCGATGCTGGGGATCCCCGACCGGCGGGGACAGCGAGCCGCTGTTCGTGAGCACGAGCGACTGGATCGGGGACGGCTCCTCGAGCCCGAGGACCGCCGCGATCGCCGCGCCGAAGGACGAGCCCATGAGGTGGTACGCCTCCAGGCCCACGGCCTCGACGAACCCCTCGGCGTGCGCGACGACATCGTCGTAGGTCAGCCCGTCGAGGTCCGCCGGCGCTTCCGTGAGCCCACAGCCGAGCCGGTCGAACGGGTACACTTCGAAGCGATCCGCCAGCGCGTCGAAGGCCGCCGCCCAGGAGTTCGCCGACGCGCGCCCGCCCCACACGCCGCCGTGGATCAGGACGGCCGCCGGGCCCTCGCCGAACCGGTAATACCGGGTCCGGAGGCCGTCCACGTCGACGAACTGGGGTTCGTATCCACCGAGACCGCCATCGTTCGGCAGGGAAGGCATGGCCGGCGATACGCGGGCGTCCTAAAACGTCCTGTCGGTACGCGCTCGACGCGGGGACCGGTTGCCGATCGGCGGTCACCGAACCACACAAACGGGCACGGGGGCACGGCGGACCACCATCCCGGCGACGTTGCCGACCAGCACCCGGCGCGTTCCTCCCTCCGCATGCGCGCCGTGGCTCCCGATCACGACGGTCTCGTACGCGTCGGCACGGTCGACGATGTTCCGTCCGGGATGCCCCAGCCCCACCTCCGTCCGGATCTCCCGGTCGTACTCCGCCGCGATCGCGCTCGCCCGTTCGAAGACCGGCGCGGCGCGTTCCGCCGCGGCCCCCTCGAGATCCGCCTCGAGGGCCAGCCCGACCGCCTCCCCCATGAACATCGACGGGACGCCGACGACGTGCAACACCGTAACCGCCGCCTCGGGATGGTGCTCGAGGGCGTAGGCGAGGGCGTGCTCGGCCTGCGGGGAATCGTCCATGGGCACGAGGATGCGCGAGAGCATAGCCCGAACTGGGCCTACATCAGGGTAAACGTTCGGCGCACCTGCGGCGGCAGTCACATCGACGGATGCGAGGGCCGCGACATCCACGCCCCACCTAGCTTGAGCAGCGGGGTATGCATTGCACAGGGATGACCCGAAGACCCGGCGGCGGCTTCAGCATCCTTATGTCCGTACTCGCGACATCCGGCGGGCATGGAGACCGTCGTCTTTCATCTTCCCACAGCGCGGAAACCTCGCCCTGCGGGGGGGCGGAAGCGCGTTCGCTTGGCTATTCAACCGCCGCCGTTGGCAGGGCTGACTCCCCCACCGCACCGTCACTTTTTGAAGCATAAGGGTGCGAGATGAGGTATGGAGGTGCGGCGGACCGTCCGGGTCAAACTCGACGTGACCGACAGCGACGCCGCCCTTCTCCACGATACTATCGATCAGTTCCGTGACGCGGCGAACTACGTCGTTCGCCACGCCTGCGACGATGATGGGTACATGATCACGAGCAAACGACGCCTCCACGACCGCACTTACGAGGACGTGCGCGATGTGACTGACCTCCACGCGAACCTCGTCCAAGCGGCGCGAAGCCGCGCCGCCGAGGCGTTGCAGTCCGTCGTTGCGAAGTGGAAGCGTGGGAAGAAAGCGAGCCTTCCGCGCTTCACGTCCCCGTCCCTCAAGTACGACAAACGGAGCGCGACCTTCCACGACGACCACGCTTCGCTTGCGACTGTGGAGGGACGCATCACCGCCGAGTACGTCTTGCCCCACGTGGACCGCGAGACGCCCCACTCGCAATACCTTCTATCCGACGAGTACGAGACGACCGGTGCGACGCTTCACTACCGCGAAACCACCGACGAGTTCTACCTCCACGTCAGAACAAAGGCTGCCGTGGACGCCCCCGAACCACCGGAGAACGGAGCGGTTCTCGGCGTGGACCTCGGGGTCGAGCACATCGCCGTCACGTCGACCGGCGTGTTCTGGTCCGCCGACGAACTCAACCACTGGCACCGTGAGTACGAGAAGCGTCGAGCGTCCATGCAACAGAAGGGCACACGGTACGCGCACGAAGCGATGCAACGTGTCGGTGAGAAAGAGACGGGGCGATTCGAGCAGCTGCTCCACCGCGTAGCGAACGGCATCGTCCGCGAGGCCGTTGAGGGCCGGTGTTCCCACATCGCCTTCGAGGAACTCACCGATATCCGCGAGCGGATGCCCGGCGCGAAGCGGCTACACGCGTGGGCGTTCCGGCGCGTCTACGAATACGTCGAATACAAGGCGGAAGAACGTGGTATCTCGGTCGAACAGGTGAACCCGCGATACACCAGCCAACGCTGCTCGCACACCGACTGTGGGTTCACCCACCCCGAGAATCGTCCGTCGCGAGACTCGTTTTGCTGTCAGAAGTGTAGCTACAAGATTCACGCCGACTACAACGCCGCGAAGAACGTCGGCTTCACACTCCTCCGTTCGTTGCACACGTCCTCGGACGGAGACGCACCCGTAGACGTGCGTATAAACACCGGGACGCTGAACGAGAGCGGATTCACACCCGCACCAGCGTTGGTTCGATCGGGAGTCCATGGTGAAAGTCCCGCTCGTTAGGGCGGGGAAGCTTACCTGATGCCCTACCGGGCCACCGAGCCCGACGGCTGGCCCTTCGCGCACAATACCTTCGATCCTGCCCTCGGCGCGCAGTACTACCAGGAATACTTTGACCAACTCGAACTCGCCGAGGAGCTCGGATTCGACGCGATCGGCTTTAACGAACACATTTTAACACCTATGGCCTCCAGCCGTCCCCGAACGTCACCGCGGCCCACATGGCCGCCCGGACCGAGGAGATCACCCTCGCGCTGTTCGGCAACATCATCCCGATCCGTCGAAACCCGGTCCGCCTGGCCGAGGAGCTCGCGATGCTCGATAACATTGCCGAAGGGCGCCTCATCGCCGGCTTCCCGCGGGGCATCCCCTCGGAGTACCTGGCGTATAACGTCTCGGACGAACACTCCCGCGAACGCCATGCCGAAGGACTCGATCTGATCCGGAAGACTTGGACCGCCGACGAACCCTTCGACTGGGACGGGGAGCACTTCGAGTACGAAAACATCTACGCGTGGCCACGGCCTTACCAGGAGCCCCACCCGGAGTTGTGGATGCCCGCCACGAGCGAGCCTTCGCTTCGCTTGGCGGCCGAACGCGAGATGTCGACCGGGACCGTCGGGCCGAGCGCCGAGGACCTCAGGGAGACCTGGGACACGTACCGAACGTACGCCGCGGAGGAAGGCTGGACCGTCACCGAGGACGACCTGAGCGTCATCCGACGGATCTACGTCGCCGAGACGATGGAGCAGGCCCACGAGGAGGCCCGCGAGCACCTGGCCTATCACCAGCGGGCCCTGCTCGGGGGCTCCCACCTCGGCACGGGCGCCCGACAAGCGTTCGACGAGCCCTACGATCCGGATCGGCGGGAGGCCTATGTCGAGGAGCTCCCGCCGTTCGCGAACGGCGTGCTCGAGTTCGATTACGACGTAGAGAAGGACGCGGACAACTTCCTGATCGGCGACCCCGAGTACGTCGTCGCCGAGATCGAACGCCAGTACGAGGTCAGCGGGGGCTTCGGCACCCTGGTCGGGGGCTTTCACTTCGGCGACCTCCCGCCCGAGCTGATGGAAAAGAGCATGCGGCTGTACGCCGAGGAGGTCATGCCCGAGATTCGCCGGCTCTGATCGCGACCACGAGGGTGGGGGTCGAAGGTAGGCAACCCGGGTCGCACGGATCCGGCGGCGCGCTTGCTTCGCATCTTCTAGCGGCGACTAAAAGGTCCGTTTTACTTTACCGAAGGTTGACTCCCCCCGCGCCCCCAAGCCCGGATATGCAGCGACGAACCTTCATCGCAGGCGCAGGGACCGTAGCCGCCGGCGGACTGGCCGGTTGCATGGACATCGCCGCACAGGGCGATCCGGACGACCGCGAATCGACGTCCGGGCGGACCATCGACGTCAGCGGGGTCGGCGAGATCGAGGCCGAACCGGACCTGGCGATCTTCCACGCAAGCGTTGAAGCGCGTGGGGAGGATGCCGCGGCTGTTCGGGACGAGCTCGCCGAGCGCGGGGATGCCCTCTACAACGCCCTGGTCGAGTACGGGCTGGACGAGGAGGCGATCACGACCGGCAGCTACGACATCCGGGAACGCGTCGACCGGCGGCGCCTCGAGGAGGAAAGGGCGGACCCGGACTCCGAAGATGACCTCGAGGAGTACACGTACTACCAGGGCTCGCATACCCTGACGGTCGAAGTGTCGGACGTCGCGGCCCTCGGCGAGGTCATCGACACGGCGGTCGACGCCGGGGCCGACGACGTCGGTCGGATCCAGCTCACCCTCTCCGAGGAGCGTCGGGACGAGCTGCGCGAGGACGCGCTCTCGCACGCCATCGACGACGCCAACGACGAGGCCGCCTTCATCGCCGAGGAGGTCGACGCGAGCCTCGGGGAGGCCACCCGCGTCGATGCCTCGGGCCCGGATGTCACCCCGGCGCGAGTCTCATACGAGAGCGACGATGGGGCGGGCGCCTCGACGCAGATCCGGCCCGACGACGTCACGGTGCGCGCCCAGGTGGAGATCACCTACCGGATGAGCTGACCACTTCGCGGGGCCACGGGTCACACTTCACGGGGTGAATCACGGGGTCCGAACACGAGTGGCGAGGGGAACGGTGACTCTGGGCACGGCGAGTGCCATATAAAGATCCAGAGAACGAGGGTTGGCTTTGATGGCGATTACTCCCGATCGTGCCATGGCCAGCCGCGACGAGTCCAACGGGGTATCGTTCGCCGAACTGTGCTCCTACATCCAACACCCGTACCGTCGACGCGTCCTCGTGGATCTCCTCGATGGCGAGCCGGTGCCATCGGCGGGGAGCGAGGCCCCGCGGGCGGCCATCCACCACGTGCACTTGCCGAAACTTCATGCCGGTGACCTGATCAGGTGGGCGTCCGATCGAGCGGAGATCCACCGCGGGCCGCGCTACGCGCAAGTGGCCCCGTTCCTGCGGCTGATGGAGGCCCATGCGCATACCCTCCCGCAGGAGTGGGTGTAGCTCGCACGCCGTCGGCCGTTTGAAAGCGCTTTTAAGGTGGCCAGCGCAACGGACAGGTACCACCGCGCGAGGGACATGAATTCCTCGGCCGGACCCGGACCCGCGAAGCGTCCGCCGGGGGTCGATCCCGCGCGCAGGAGAGTGAACCATGCCCGTATACGTCACCTACGATGTGCCGTCTGATCTGCAAGAGGATGTCCTGGAAGCCCTGGAGGTCGCCCGCGACACCGGGAGCGTCCGGAAGGGGACCAACGAGACGACCAAGGCCATCGAGCGCGGGAACGCCGCGCTCGTGATCATCGCCGAGGACGTCCAGCCCGAGGAGATCGTCCTCCACCTCCCGGAGCTCGCGGACGAGCGGGACGTCCCGCACGTGTTCGTCGGCGCCCAGAACGACATCGGGCGGGCGGTCGGCCTCGAGGTCGGCAGCGCCGCCGCGGCGATCGTCGACGCCGGCGAGGCCGGCGACCAGGTCGACGAGATCGCCGACAAGGTCGAGGAACTCCGGTAAGGGGGACAGAGCATGAGTGCCGAGGAATCAGAGGAGGGCTCGACCGCCGCGGAGGTTATCGAAATCGTCGGCGAGACGGGCATGCACGGCGAAGCGATGCAGGTCAAGTGCCGGATCCAGGGGGGCGAAAACCAGGGTCGGATCATCACCCGGAACGTGCTCGGCCCGGTCCGGGTCGGCGACGTCCTGCAGCTCCGCGAGACCGCCCGCGAGGCCGACGCCATCGGGGGACAGTAACGATGCCCGAGGAACGGACCTGCGATTACACCGGCCAACCTATCGAGCCGGGCACGGGGATCATGTACGTCGCCTCGGACGGCACGATCCTGCACTTCGTGGACGCGAAAGCCGAGAAGAACTACTTCATGGGCCGGGAGGCCCGCGATCTCCCCTGGACCGAGGAAGGCCGGGCGGCGGCAGAGGCACGATCCCCGGAGGAGGAAGAGGAACCGGCCGTCTCGGAGTCCGCATCGCCTGAAAGCGAAACGGCCGGTGAATCCACTGACGTGGAAGACACACTCACCGCCGAGGCCGACACCCCGGAACCGAACGCGGACACGGAAGCCAGCGCGCCCGAGCCGGCGGCCAGCGAGGACGAGGCAACCGATGGGGACGCCGCGGCCGACGAGGAGCCACCTGCGACCGAGGAGACGGACGAGGCCGAGGAAGCCGAAGCCAACGAGGCGTCGTAGATGGCCGAACGGACTTTCGTGATGGTCAAACCCGACGGCGTCCAGCGCGGGCTCACCGGCGAGATCGTGGGTCGGCTGGAGGAACGCGGACTCAAGCTCGTCGGGGCGAAGTTCGTGGAGATCGACCGCTCGCTCGCCGAGGAACACTACGCCGAACACACCGACAAACCGTTCTTCGAGGACCTCGTCGGCTTTATCACCTCGGGGCCGGTGCTCGCGATGGTCTGGGAGGGCCAGGATGCCATCCGCCAGGTCCGCCGGATGATGGGCGCGACCGACCCGGCCGAGGCCGCCCCCGGCACGATCCGGGGCGATTACGGCCTCGATCTCGGCCGCAACGTCATCCACGGCTCCGATCACGAGGACCCCGGCGCGAACGAGCGCGAGATCGCGCTCTTCTTCGACGACGCGGAACTCCTCGAGTACGAGCGCATCGACGAGCCCTGGCTGTACGAGTAAGCGAC
This sequence comes from uncultured Salinarchaeum sp., assembly GCA_964489365.1. Lineage (GTDB taxonomy): Archaea > Halobacteriota > Halobacteria > Halobacteriales > SKNY01 > SKNY01. Next base: position 1,712 of record CAZAYR010000034.1, on the reverse strand, counting down.
CCCGCGGTTATTAACCTCGGGCCGGAATACGATCGGACATGACGAGCCGCGTCCTCGTGCCGATGGATCGTTCCCCCGCCGCCCGGGCCGCCCTCGAGTTCGCCCTCGAGGAGTTCGCCGACGACGAGATCACGGTCCTCCACATCACCAACCCCGTCGAGGGCTCGTACTTCGCGAGCGAGGAGGACTTTTATACGCATTTCGAGCGCTTCGAGCAGGAGTCCGAGCGCCGCGCCGAGGCGATCTTCGAGGACGCCCAGGAGATCGCCGACGCGTACGACATCACCCTCCGGACGGACACCCACATCGGCCAGCCCGCCCGGGCCATCGTCGAGTACGCGGACGAGGAGGACATGGACCAGGTCGTCATCGGGAGCCACGGCCGGTCCGGGGTCGCCCGGCTCGTCCTCGGGAGCGTCGCCGAGAACGTGGTCCGGCGCGCGCCGGTCCCCGTCACCGTCATCAAAGTGCCCAAGGACGAGGCCTGACCCGTCCCCCGGGCAGCCCCCTGGCTCCGTCGGCGCTGTTCGCCGACCTGCTCCGACCCGTCGACATCCACGCGGATGCCGTAAGCGGGCCGTCGCGGCGGACGCGAGCGATCCCTGTCGCGAGGACGCGACCGCGTGGCCCAGGAGCCGACCGACCGGAGGGCCCCCGGATCGAGACGCTCTCGGGGGCCGAATGGGCCACCTTCGAGGTGCTCGGGGAGGCCCCCCGCTTCGATACCTCGAGCGCGTGGTATCGGGCCCGGCGATTGGCCGGGAAGTACGACGCGGAGTTCTCGCCGGCGCTCGCGACCGCCCATGCCGGGCTCACGGAGACGCTCGGCCAGGTTGCGCTCGCCCGGAAATATTTCGAATCGTTGGATATCCAACGGGAGCTCGTCGACCTCTCGCGGGGCATGATCGCCGGCGCGGTCTCCGGATTGCTCGGCACCGTGCGGGGCCTCCAGTTTCTTGACGCGACCAGCGTTCCCGGCGTGCTGGTCGGGATCGACCGACTGTTGCTGGTGGTCGCGGCGGTGTGCGCGCTGGCCGTCCTCCCGTTTCTCCTGTTGCACGCCTACGTGCTCCGGCTGGGCATGGTGAGGAAGTTCAACCTGGCAGTGGGGCCCTTTGAGGTCGATTAATCGATTCTACGCAATCCATTCCTATGCCCGTGTTCCCGCGAGATACGTCCATGCGCGTGTATCTGAAGGACGGCACGACCATCGAGTGTGAGGAGTTCCGTGCCATCGACGCCGGCGTGCTGCTCTTCGGGCCCGACGAGTCAGAGGATGAGTCGGCCGAGGACGAAGACGACGACCAACTGCTGGCTAACGGGTTCATCCCGCTGTCGGAACTGACCGCCGTGCTCTCCGAGGAGTACATCCAGCAAGTCGAAGGGGCCCAACAGGCGCCCCCGCAACAGCAGCCGCCCGGCCAGCCGCAGGGTCGCGGCCAGCACGAGGCCGGCGCCGTCCCCGGCCCGGACGTCCCCCCGCGGGGTCAAGGCCGCCAGTAACGTTCGGCCACGGGCGAGCCGTCGATTAGGTGTGCCGCGACGCGCGTGGCGACGACCGTAAACCGCGATGGCGGGCTCCTAACCTCGCAAAGCCCTTTCTACCAATAGGCGCCCGCGGCGAGGATCCGTACGCAATGACCCGCAACATGGAAGAGCTGTTCGAGCACGAGCTAGAGGACATCTACTACGCCGAACACGCGCTCCTCGAG
>CAZAYR010000033.1:0-22060 GCA_964489365.1 uncultured Salinarchaeum sp. | reverse complement strand
CCCCATCGCCGTCGAGATAAACATCCACGCGAGGGGGAACATGAGCGAGACCCCCGCGACCGCCTCCGAGCTCACCCGCCCGACCCAGAAGATGTCGACGATATTATAGACCGTCTGCAGGAGGTTGCCGACCACGAGCGGCCAGGCTAGCCAGAGCAGCTTCGGGGCGATCGCCCCCGTCGTCATGTCGATGCCCTTCCGCTCGGACTGCGCCACGCCGCCCAGCACGCGCTGTGGGAAGATGAAGCCGGTGGATTTGCGAGGACGGGACCTCCCGTTCCGCAACAAACACTCGCGGGGAATGGGGAGTTCCGGTGCCCGCAGCTCGAAGTGGGGCGGGTCGAACGCGGTAGGCATGGCGTGGACGCCGACGTCCGCGTCGCGGACGGCTTCAACCAACCTCGCGAACGCGGGATCCACGCGGCGATAGGGCGCGAGTGCCTCGACGTGGGGTCCCTGGACCACGAACACGAGATGTGCCTCGTTCTCGAGGTCGCGTACACTCCTGAGATGTCGGCGTCCCCGGGCAGTCTGGCGGTCGGGGAATTTCGCGGTGCCCTCCTCGACGTAGGTACATGACTTGACCTCGACGCGGGCGGGTTCCGCGCCGGACGTCCGGAGCAGAAAGTCCGCCCGCTCGTGCTCGGGGAGCGAGGGCTCGCGCGACTCGAGTGTGTAATCCGCGAACGCGGGAATCCCGCCGCCCGCCAGTGCGCGTTCGAACAGGTCGTTCGCGAGGCTGGCCCGGCCGCTCACATCGACCCCATCGGCGAATACGGAGATGGCATCGTAGTGCGTGGCTCGGGCCGGGTCATCGACCGGCGCACACAGGACCCTATGGCCGGATTCGACAATGCCCTCGAGCGCGCCGGGATCGCCGAGGAACACGCGTGCGGACTCGCCGTCGAAGGACACCTCCAGCACAAAGCGGTTCGGCCGATCCTCGATCGTTCCGCGGACCAGGCTCCGATCGACCGTGCAAAGCCGCATGCTCAGCGTGGCACGACCTCACCAGGAGGGGTTTTCTTTCTGCGATCCGCCGTGATGGCTCATTCGTCGACAAGGTGGATTCGGAGGTCGCAGCGCACCGTCCCCGGGCGCGGCTCGTCGAGGGTAATCGCACCGTCGCCGTCCAGCAGCCGCTTGGCCAGATAGACCCGCAGCCCCGTCGCCGAGCCGACCGGCTCCTCCAGCGCCCGGTGTGCGTCCGTGGGTAACGTCGCCGGCCGCACCGCGAGGCCCACGGTGGCGACGCCCTCATGGGTATCACAGGTGAGCGAGAGGGTGCCCGCGCCACGGGTGCTCTCGGCCATGACCTCGCCGAGCAGCGCCGTGACTTCCGCGAGATGGATCGCGCCCGTCCGCACCGCGGGGATGGAGGCGGGTGTATCGACGGCAAGCCCCTCCCTGGCTCGCAAGTCGCGCACGACACGCTCGAGTACCGGTCGGAGTTCGACGCTCCCGGGGTCCGAATCCGACAGCTGGATGGACTGGACGTGCTCGATGAGGGTCGCGATCAGCCGCGCCCGGTCGTCGATCGTGCGGAGTGCCTCGCCTCCCTCGGGGGGCACGTCCTCGGCGAGCACCTGCGTATACCCCGTGATCACGTTCACCGCATTGAGCACGTAGTGCCGGAGCAGCTCGTTGAGCTCGTCCAGCCGCTCGCGTTCCTCCAGGAGCGTTTCGGCCCGAGCCTCCGCGCGGGCGGCCGTCTCGGCCTGCCGGAGCGCTTCGAGGTGGATCGTGCCGACCAGCAATCCACTCGCCAGCCCCGCGCTCGCGGTCACGTGCACGACCTCCATCAGTTCTACCGGCCTGACCTCCTCGGAGCCGACGAACAGCGTGATGACCCCCATCCCGCCGAACAGGGCACCCCCACCCAGGATCCAGGCCGCAATCGTCGGCGTGCGCTCTACACGGCCGTCGCGGGACCGGTACCAGTGGGCCCCGTACACGAAGCCCACCGTGGCCCCGAGGATGACCAGAAGATCGATGACGATGTGGCTCGGCTGCACTGGCCACCGAATCGCCATATGTACAAGCCCGCTCCCCGCTAGCAGGAGCCCCATGGCCGTAAGCAGCCGGGGCCACCAGCGAGGGCGCATGTCGACCGCATCCCCATTCCCGGCCTGTCCTCAAATAGGTTGAGCCAATCCGTGAGTTACTCGCTCGCCGGTATCGGCACGCTGCAGACCGGGACGGGCGCTCGACGGACCACGGTTTCGGTGACACTGCCGATCAGGTATCGACTGACGCCGGATCGGCCGTGCGTCCCCATCGTCAGCAGATCGATATCGTGCTCGGCGGCGTAATCGAGCACGATGCCGGCCGCCGGCCCGGTGGCCAGGCTCGCTTCGACCCCGACATCCGCCTCGCGCGCCCGCTCCCGCACGGACTCGAGGGCCGCCCGCCCGGCCTGCTCGAGCGCCTCATGCATCGCCGGGGCCCCCTCGACGTGGCCGAAGCGGCGGGTGTCCACGGAGTACACCGTATGGATCCGCGCGTCCAGCGCGGCCGCGAGGTCGACCCCCCACGCGACCGCGCGCTCGGCGGGGTCGCTGCCGTCGGTCGGAACCAGGATCTCGTCGTAGGATGTCGCCCCGATGCTATCGATTGCTGCGTCGGGGCCGACCGTCATCACGGGCACCCGCGACGAGCGGAGCGTCTTCTCCGCGACGCTTCCGAGCACGACCCGTTCCAATCCCGTCCGGCCACGTGTTCCCATCGCGATGAGGTCGATGGCGTGGGCCGTGACGTACTCGTTGATCGTTTCCACCGGCGAGCCTTCCTCGACGGCCACCCAGACGTCGCCGGGAAGGCGGGATCGGGCCCGCTCGGCGATCTCCTCCGCGGACCGTTCCGCATGCCCGTGTAGGACCTCTCGAGGGTTCTCGGGGCCGGCGGCCGCAGCGGTGACTTCGGGCTCGAGCTGGTTCGTGTCGACGACCGAGAGGACATGGAGGCCGGCGCCCACCACGTCGCAGAGTTCGATCGCGCGTCGGGCACCGGCCATGGCTCCCTCGCTCCCGTCGGTCGGGACGAGGATGGTCTCGACGGACATGCTCACCTCTTCAGGAGTAACCCGCTTAAGGATTGAAACGACGCTCCCCGGTGGGACCCCTCACGGGGTGATGGGCGGCGCGTCGAGACGGTCCGCGAGTTCGCACAGCTCATCGACCACGAGATCGTACGCGGAGGCTGGCGGCTTGGCGGCGGAATCGCCGACCGGCCCCCACTCGAAAGGCCGGTGCACGAAGGCAGTGCGGAGCCCGACGGCGGCACTGGCCTCCAGATCACCCTCGTGGGCGGCGACCATCATGACATCGTCAGCCGGTACGTCGAGGAGGTCGACGGCGGTCCGGTAGACCGCGGCATCCGGTTTGTACGCCTGGGCGAGTTCAGCCGAGAGGATCAGATCCCACGGGATCCCCGCCCGCTTTGCCATGTTCGTCAGAAGGCGCACGTGCCCGTTCGAGAGGGGTGCGATGACGTAGTGAGGCTTGAGCCGGCGGAGTCCGGGAATCGAATCGGGCCAGGGATCCAGGCAGTGCCAGGACGCCAGTAGCCGTTCGCGCTCGCGCGGGGGGAGCGCCGTGAGATCGAATCGTTCGAGGAGCTCCGCGAGCGAGTCTCGCTGGAGCGTATCGAGGTTTCGCCAGTCGAGCTCGCCCTCCCGGACTTGCGCCAACGAGGGCCCGTATTCGTCCCGCCACGCCTCGGCGAATGCTCCCCAATCCACATCCTGCGCACACGCGCTGTCGAGCGATTCTCCGACCCGGATCACGCCGCTTCGCCAGTCGACGACCGTGCCGAACACGTCGAACAGGATGGCCTCGACATCTAGCTCATCCACAGGCGATCACTCCACGGCAATCGAGTCTCGCGTCAGCCATGCCAGTAAGGGATCGAGCCGGCCGCCTTCACTCTTGTGCGCCCCTCGGCACCGTACGGCGGACGACCTGGATCCCCGAATCCGGATTCACGACACGACGACCGCATGATCTGACCTCGTTCGCCACCGCGCCCTCGGTGTGAGTCAGGCACGTGGGTCCTCCCGAGTGTTCACCGCGAGCACCGGGACCTCGGCGTGGCGGATGATCCGTTCGGCCGTGCTGCCCAGGAGGAACCGGCTGGGACCGGTCTGGCCCGCCGTGCCCATGGCGACGAGGTCGATCCCCTCCTCGTCGACGTGGGCGAGGAGGTCACTCGCCGGCGGCCCGTCGCGTTCGTCCGTGTGGGCTTCTAGGCCACGTTCCTCCGCCGCGGCCGCGATCCTCTCCGTCGCGTCCGCGCCGATTGCGTCGACGCGTCTGCGCAGCTGGGCTCCCGACACGTCCTCGGGGACGTGCCGAAGCTCCCCCTCGTTGACGACGAAGACCGAGTGCACCCGGGCGCCGGCTCGCTCGGCGACCCCGAGCCCGTGCTCGACCGCCGCCTCGGCGGCCGTGCTCCCGTCGGTCGGAATCAAGACGTCGTCGTACCCGCCGGCGACGTGGCTCCGGTCGGTGGCCCGCACCGTCAGGACGGGGACCGGGGCCCGCCGGACGACTCGCTCGGTCACGCTCCCCACGAGATAGCGCCGGAGCCCCCGCCGGCCGTGGGTCCCCATGGCGACGAGGTCCGCACCGTCCGCGTCGATGTCGTCTAGGAGCGTGTCCGCGGGTTCGCCCTCCACGACCGCCCGATCGATCGCCTTGAGGCCCTGAAGGGCGGTGGCGGTCTCGTCGAGCACCGACTGGCCCTGCTCGAGGAGGTAATCGACGAACTGTTCCTCGATGCCACCGGCGTCGAAGACCCCGGCGGCACGCTGGACATCCACGACGTGGAGGAGCCGGATGCTGGCGTCGAAGTGTCGGGCCAGATACGCCCCGTGTGCGGCGGCGCGAAGCGAATGCGTGCTCCCGTCGGTGGGGACGAGAATCCGCTCGTACATGGTCACTATTGGGAGGTACGGTACTTAAGCCACGCCGGCGACGCCCAGCTCGCGGGAACTGCCGCGCGTTACGAGGGGCCGATCGGACGGGCGGTGTTCGCGACGACCAGAATGCTCGAGGAAGCCATCGCGACCGCCGCCAGGAACGGGTTCAGGAGCCCGGCGATCGCGAGCGGGATCGCGACCCCGTTGTAGACGAACGCCCAGGCGAGGTTCTGTCGGATGCGGCGGTTCGTTCCGTCGACGATCTCGAAGAGTGCCGGGGCCGCCGAAAGGTCCCCGCCCGGGACGGTCGCGTCGGCGGCGTCGGCGGCGAGGGCGGTCCCCTCGTCGACCGCGATCCCCAGATCCGCCGCGGCTAGGGCGGGCGCGTCGTTGGTCCCGTCGCCCACCATCGCCACCCGGCCACGATCTTGTAGCCGCCGGACGGTCGCTGCCTTCGCTTCCGGGGGCATACCGGCGAAGACTTCCGAGACGCCCGGATGGCCGCGGTAGCGTTCGGCGGCGGGGCCTTCGTCGCCCGTGAGCACGATCACCTCGTACCGGGTTGCCAGGGCCTCGATGGTCGCGCCGATCCCGGCCCGTTCGATATCCCCGACCCGCACCATCCCCTGCACGGTCCCGTCCCACCCGACCAGGATCGGACGGTCGCCCTCGGCGCGGACGCCGGCGAGGTCGAAGCGGCCCTCGATCGCGTACCCGCGATTCCGGAGGTAGTCGGGATGGCCGACGTGCACCGTGTGGCCGTCGACCTCGCCCGTCACGCCCCGTCGATCCGCCTCCACGGCGTCGGCCGATGGATCCTCGCGGCCCCACCCGATGGCGTCCCGGGCCTCGTCGACGATGGCCTTGGCGACCGGATGGGCCGAGAACTGCTCGACGGCGGCGGCCCGCGCGAGCACCACCTCGGGGTCGTCGGCCTCGACCCGTCGGACCTGGACCTCGCCCGCCGTGAGCGTCCCTGTCTTATCGAGCACGACGATCTCCACGTCCGGCGCCGCCTCGAAGACCGCCGCCCGTGTGAGGACGATCCCCCGAGCCAGCGCGGCCCGGATCCCCGCCGCCACGGCCAGCGGCGTCGCGAGCCCCAGCGCACAAGGACAGGACACGATCACGACGGTCAACCCGAGGAGCAGCCCGGCACTCGGGGAGCTCCCCAGCGCGATCGAGCCGAATGCCGTCACGCCCGCGATCGCCAGCACGACGGGGACGAAGATCGTCGCCAACCGGTCGGCCAGCCGCTGGATGCCCGGGGTGCGTGACTGGAGGGCCCAGAGCCGTTCGACGAGCCGCTCGCGCGTCGACCCCTCCCCAACGTCGATTTCGAGGGGTGCGTCGGTCACCACGGACCCGCCCGCCACCGGATCGCCGGGGCCGACCTCGCGTGGATCGGGTTCCCCGGTGAGCAGCGCCGTGTCGACGGCCGCTCGCCCGGCCTCGACCGTCCCATCGCGGGGGATCCGCTCGCCCGGACGGACCCGGACGGTCTCGCCCGGCTCGAGCGCGTCGACGTCGACGGTCGAGCCGTCGGGCCGGTGGGCAGTCGACACCTCAAACAGGTCCGTGGTCGGGAGATCACCCAGCGCCCGGCGCTTTATCCGGGCCTCGTAGTAGTTGCCCGCGGTGACGACCAGGACGATCGCAACGGTGACGTCGAAATACAGGTCGGTGCGGCCGAGCCCCATCGCGATGGTACTGTACGCGTAGGCGCTCACGGCCGCCACGGCCACGAGCAGGTCCATGTTCGGGGCCCGCGCCCGGAGGCTCACGTAGGCACCCCGGAGGATCGGTCGCCCCGTATACAGGAGCACGAACGTCGTCAACAACCAGATGTTCCCGTGGATGTAGAGGCCCTCGAGCGGGCCGGGCGAGACGAGCGGGTCGAACCCGAAGTAGGTCGGATACAGAAACAGCGCGTACCAGACCATGACCATCATGCCGAAGAGGCCACCCCCCAGGAGGAACGAGACCAGCGGCGCGGCCTCGTCGCGGTCCGGTCGACCCTCGTGTCGTGGATGGGCGACATACCCAGCCCCGCTCAGCGCATCGACGATCCCCGCCGGATCGATCCGTTCGGGATCGTACCACACTCGGGCGGTGTCCGTCGCGTAGCTGGCATCCACCCGTTCGATACCCGGGACGTTGCCGCCGCGCGCCGACAGGAACGCCTCGCAGGTCGTACAGTGCATCCCATCGATGCCCAGGAACGTTTCCTCGAACCCCTCCGCCGGTGTTTCCTCGCCGAGGCCGTCATCCGCTGCGTCCGGATCGAGATCCGGGGCGTCCGGCCCGAGGGTTCGCGCGACTGCCAGGCATCCCGGACAACAGAAGCACCCGTCCACGTCGGGATCAGTGACGGGGTTCGGGCCGGTCGGAAGCTCGCAGAGCCGGCAGCCATCGGCGTCGGCTGTCCCGGACTCGAGGACCTCCGCGGTCACGTCGGTTCCTCTCCGTGGCGCGCCGGGCGCATCGGCCGGTTGTGTGGAGACCCCGCCGCCGACCACGGACTGGCCGGCGCCGCACGGGTGCGTTCGCCGGCGGGCATGCGTCAGCTTGCGCCGGGCCGCTCGGGCACGCGGACGCCCAGCATATATGTCAGCGCACCGACGATGAGCAGGACGTTGACGGTCGCGATCGCGCTGGCCCCGAGCGCACGGTCGAGTCCGAACAGGGCGACGGGCACGACCGCCAGGAGGGCGATCACCAGCGCGAGCACGACGGCCCGTGTTTCCCCCGACATTGGTGAGGGGTTATGGGGACGCCGGGATAAAGGCCCGCCGGATTCCGGGCGGGTGGGAACGGAGCCTGTCCCCGGGGGCAATCAAAAGAGATAGGCGCGCAGGGACGCCGCCAGCTACGCATGATCACGCGCATCCCGATCGAGGTGGAGATGTATTTCCCTGGATACGGCACCAACGCCTACGTCGTCGGGGAATCCGATGGGCTCCTGCTCGATCCGGCTGATCGCTCGCCGGAGCTCGACGAGGCCGTCGCTGATCGCGTCGAACACGTCGCGCTGACCCACCATCACCCCGATCACGTGGACGGGGTCGAACCCTACGTCGACGAGTGGGATCTGACCGCCTGGGCGCGCGCCGGGCGGGTCGAGTCGTTCGTTGAGGTCACCGGCGTCGAGCCGGACCGGACGTTTCGCCCGGGCGACGTCCTCCCCTTCGACGGGGGCCTCGAGGTCCTCGACACCCCCGGGCACGCCGTCGAGCATGTCGCGTTCGTCCACCCCGATGGCATGATCAGCGGGGACCTCGCGCTCGCGGAGGGATCAGTGGTGATCCGGCCGCACGACGGGGATATGCGGGCGTATCTCACCTCGCTCCGTCGGGTAATGGCCCGGCGTCCCGAGCGGCTCTACCCGGGACACGGGGACGTCATCGACGACCCCCGGGACGTCTGCCTCCGGCTCCTGAGTCACCGCCGGTATCGCGAACAGCGGGTCCGCGAGGCGATCGAGGCCGGCCACGGCACCCCCGACGAGATCGTCGAGGCGATCTACGAGAAGGACATCTCGGACGTCTACCCGTTGGCCAAGGCTATCGTCACCGCGCACATCGAGAAGCTGGCCATCCAGGGGCTCGTGGCCTTCGACGGCGAAGTGGTCCGGCGAGGAGCGTCCCCGGTCGCGCAGTCCTGAGGTTAGAACAGGCCGATCCCACCCTCCGGAGCGCCAGTCGTCCCCCTGGAGCGCGAGCGAGGATCAGCAAGTTCTTGGGCGATCCCGAGTGGTGGCGGGTAGACGCCACGCGCGATCGTGAGCGCCGAGGTTGTGCAAGGCATGAGTCCGAGGACGATTCCGAACAGCACCCGCCCGAGGAGTCGTCGACCGACATCGCGGGCGACGAGACGCGTTTCCTTCTCAGAGCACCCGGCCGAGGACGTTCCGCTCGGCGCGCTGGAGGTGTTCCGCGACCGTCGAGGGATCGAGATCGAGTTCCGCCGCCAGTTCCGCCGTCGAGAGCTCTCGCGGGACCTCGTAATAGCCCATCTCGTAGGCCGTCTCGATGACTTCACGCTGGCGGTCCGTCAAAGCGTCCAGCGGGGTCGAGTCCCCCTGGTACGTCGCCAGCCGTTCGAGCTCGGGGGAGACGCCCGCGTCCTCGTACTCGGCCATCGTCCGCGCGATCGAGTCCTGGGGCCCGACCAACGACATCGTCGCGTCGCGTTCGCCGATGTCCGGATCGCAGGTCCCGATCAGGGCCTCGGCCTCCTCGGCGAGGGCTTCCGGCAGTTCCGGGGCCGTAAACGAGATCACGTAGAGGTGGCCGTCGTCCGTCTCGGCGACGTGTTCCCACTCGTTTACGCAGTCGAGCCCGGAGAGGCGATCCTCGTCGTAGCGCGTCGCGACCTCGACCTGCACCATCGCCCCGGTCCCCTGGCAGGCCAGTTCCTCGAAGGCGAGGATTCCGGCCTCGCGTCCCAGTTCGATGAGCTCCTCGATCCCCATCGCTTCGAAGCCCGACGCACCGACGGAGACGTTCGCTTCCCGCATCTTACCCTATGATGCGACGGACGATCGGGAAAACCTTGTGCCCAACATCTTGGGCACGCTCACCCCAGATCGGCACGGCTGAACCGCCAATAGCCCACGAGGACCGGCACGATGCCCCAGGCGAGCAGGACCAGCACGGCGAACCAGTCCTGCAGGTAGAAGGGCACGTCGCCGGCGATCCGCGCCTCGATCGGGATCTCCGCGGCCATCGTGCCGGCGGGAAGATCTTCGAGGGGGAGGTTCGGCACCGCGAAGACGGCTTCACCGAGGCTGCTCCCCGCGATGACGCGGTAGGCCTCGAGGGGGTTGAGCCGCTGGAGCAGGAGGTACCACGAATCGACTTCGAGGCCGGGGAGCGTGCGGTAGATCGCGTAATACGCGCCCACGACCACGGGTTTCCAGAAGAAGACCATGGCCACGTAGGGCCCGATCGTCAAGGCCATCGCCTGCCCGCGCGACCGGGCGAGCGCGGATCCGCCGACCGCCAGGGCCGTGAACACCGCGCCGAGCAGCACGCCGGCCCCCACGAACCCGAGGAAGGTCGCGGTCGAGGGGATGCCGTAGAGGACGACGACAAGGACGCTCGCGACGGCGAACCCCAGCAATAGCGCGCCGACGGTGATCACGGTCCGCCCGACGAGCTTGCCGAAGACGATCGCTGCGGGCGAGAAGGGGTAGCTCAACAGCACCCGCAGGCTCCCGGCCCGGCGTTCCCCGGTGATCGCCAGGTAGCCGACGACGACCGCGACGCCGGGGATGAACAGCTGGGCGAGCGTCCCCACCCCGGCGAGCGCGAGGTCCACGGTCACTTCCTCGACTCCCTGGACGAGTTCGTCGGCCGAGAGCATCGTCATGACCAGGAAGGCCACGAACGTGGCGATCAAACCCCAGAGGACCTTCGAGCGGGTAGCGTCCTCGAAATCCTTCCGCGCGATATCGACCCAGGTCGCGCTCATCGGGCCACCACCTCCACGGGATGGGGATCGTGGCCATTGGTGGCTTGCGGGGCGGTGTCCTCCGTCGTATAGGCCGTGAACACATCCTCCAGGGAGGCCTCGGTCGAGTCGATATCTAGCACGGGGACGCCCACCTCGGTCAACCGGTTCACGACCCGGGCCTTCGCGGTGGGGTCGTCGGTCTGGACCCGGAGGATGCCGTCGGCGGCGTCGACGCCGGAGACGCCCTCGATGCGTTCCAAGCCCGCGTCGACGGCGTCGTCAGCGATTCGAAGCTGGAGTTCGGTGCCGCTGCCCACCGTCTTGCGTAGTCCTTCGATGGTATCGACGGTGACGAGTTCGCCCCCGTAGAGGATCCCGACCCGATCACAGACCGCCTCGACCTGCCCGAGAATGTGACTCGAGAAGAAGATCGTCGCGCCGCGGTCGCGCTCCGCGCGGACGATCTCCCGGAGCCGGCGGATCCCGTGGGGGTCGAGCCCGGAGGACGGTTCGTCGAGGACCAGCAGGTCGGGCTCGCCGATCAACGCCATGGCGAGTGCGAGCCGCTGGGCCATCCCCTTCGAGTACTCCTTGACGGGTCGGGCGGCGTCCGCCTCCTCGAGGCCCACCCGATCGAGCAGGGTCGCGGGGTCGTCCGCCGCATCCTTCCAGTGGATCGCGAACTCGAGATGTCGCCGGCCGGTCAGTCGGTCGTACAGGCCAAGGCCCTCGGGAAGCACGCCGATGTGCTGGCGGATCTTCTGGCTCTCCGCGTGGGCGTCCATCCCGAGCACCGTCGCCTCGCCGTCGGTCGGGGTCGCGAATCCCAGGAGCATGTCGATCGTCGTCGACTTGCCGGCGCCGTTCGGGCCCAGGAAGCCGAAGATCTCGCCGCGATCGACCGTGAGGTCGACCCCGTCGACGGCCCGGACCGCGTCGGGGCCACTGCCGTACACTTTCGTGAGGTTCCGGGCGTGGATGGCCCGATCGTCATGTTGCATGGATGTTGGCTCCATGTGAGAGACCCAACCCACAGCGCCGTCGCCGTTCCTCCCAATCGCTTGGGACCATTTAAGCCAGCGGCCCCCACGCGGTTTGAACGAGCCGCCGAAGGTCTTCGGCAGAGCCCCCACGCCGCCTCGCGCACGAGAGGCTCCATCCCATGGCAACCCGGATCGAACTTTCCGACGAGCCGCGCCTTCCAGACCGGCGGCCATCTACGAAGCCCTCGACGACGCCGCGCCGGGGCAGCCGATCCGCTTTGCGCCGGCCGAGGGCGTGACGATCCACCTCCTCCGATACCAGCGGGGACGTGGGCTCGAATGGTCCCATTCTGCCGGGGAGCCGCGGACGGTGGACGTGCGCAAGCTGGGGACCCTGTCGGACCCGAACGCCGGCACGGTCGACGTCCGCGATCTCGTGCCCCAGCGCCGCCACGAACTCCTCCTCGAGGCCTTCGATCGTCTCGATCCTGGCGAGGGGTTCGTCCTCGTGAACGACCACCACCCGAAGCCGCTGTATCACGAGCTCCGGTCCCTCCACGGCGAGGTCATCGACTGGACGTACGCACGGCGCGAGCACGGCGATTGGCGCGTGCGGCTCACCAAGACGGGTGCGTCGACGGCGCGGGACGACGACGTCATTACCCGATACGACGTGCGCGAGATCCCTCCGGAAGACGGCACGAGACGGTCCACCACCGGTACGGCATGATCCCGCCCGGCGAGACCATGGAGATCGTCGCCGGCCACGAACCCCGTGACCTCCTCGCGTCGTTCCGTGAGCGCTACGGGGAGACCTTCGAGTGGCACGTGGTGGAAAACCAGTTCCGGCGGTGTCGGATCCGGGTCACCAAGACCGGGTCCGGATCTGACGACGCCGTGGACGGCCCGTCGGTGGATCTTGACGTCCGCGACCTGCCCGCGGCGGCCCGTCACGAGCGAATCTTTGCGGCCTACGAGGACTTCGATCGCGGCGAGTCCTTCGTCCTCGTCAACGACCACGATCCCAAACCCCTGTACCACCAGTTCGACGCCGAGGCCGGGCCGGCCTTCGAGTGGACGTGCCTCGATCGCGAACCGGGAGCCTTCCGGGTCCGGATCGGGAAGACGGGAGGGTCGTCGGTCGACCAGGCCTCCGGTCAGGCAGGGTGACTACGTAAACGCCGCGCGGCGCGAACGGATCGTCTCCATGTCCGCCGTGGCGGCCGCCTCGATCGCGTCGAGTCGCTCGCTGGTCTCGCTCACGTAATCGTCGTCTTCGAGGTACGGGAGGTTACACCGGGCCGTGAAGACGGCCGCATCGAGCGCGCCTTTGGTGACGGTCGCCCCGACGATCCCGTCGGCCACGGCGTTTTCGTTTCCTTCGGCGACCACGACCGTCGCGGTCTCGAGTACCGTCCCGGCCTCCTCGGCGATCGACAGGGGTACGCCGGTGAGCCGTTTGAAATCCGACTGGTCGAGCGAGACCGTCCCACCGCCGAAGTTCTCGTCGACCAGTCGCCGGTCGGTCTCGGCGAGTTCCATCAAGCGGTCCCGACTCGCCTCGAGATCCGCGCGCCGGCCGGCGAGGTCCTCATCGCCGGGCGTTTGGATACACACCATCTCGCAGAGCGCGGTCCCGGTGGCCCCGACGACCGCGGCGGCCGAACCCCCGCCTGGCGCGATGTTTTCCGAAGCGATACTCGACAGGAATGCGTCGAGGGTTTCCTGAGCCAGCGTCATGCATGAGCGCCGGCGCCGGGAGGGATATGTCTACTGTGGCGCGGGCGCCCGTTAGAATGGGGCGTCGCTGGTCGGCCCCCTGGGCTGGGCGTGGGGTTACCCGGGGTCGAGGGTCCCGTGCCCACCCGGACACGCGGTTCCGCGTCCTCGCCACGACGACGGCGACCGACAACTCGGGCGTCGCGCGCCTCGAGCTCCTCGGCCCGGATCCGTCGGCCGTCTGCGAGCAGCTCCGGAGGTACGACCCCGTCACCGACCTCACCATTCTCGAGCGGACCCCGGAGCCCGTCCGCGTCCAGCTCGAGACCAACATCCCGCTGTTACTTACGGCGATCGAGGGATCGGGAATCCCACTGGAGACCCCCTTCGAGATCCAGGACGGCCGGATGACGCTTGAGGCGACTGTGCCCCAACGCCAGCTATCGAACCTCGGCGAGCAGCTCGAGGCCTTCGGCATCCCGTTCACGATCGAGCAGATCAAACAGGACGCCGAGTCCGAGGACTTGCTCACCGATCGACAGTGCTGGCTCCTCCAGGAGGCCGTCGACCGGGGGTACTACGACACGCCCCGTCGCATCACGTTGACCGAGCTCGCCGATGCACTCGATCTGGCCGTCTCGACCTGCAGCGAGGTGCTCCATCGGGCCGAGGGCAGCGTGCTGAAACGACACGTCGAACAGGCCCGGGACACCCATCGCTGCGCGCCGGCCGCCGCGGATTGAGACGATGTCCAAGAATCACCTGCTCGACAACGGGGGCAACGATGACCAGGGGGCGACCGCTCGCTGTCGCGAAGCACAGACAACCGTAACCGTGCGCTGTACGGTTGACCTCCTCCCACGACTGACGTCGTGGGATTCCTCACGCTGGGGTGTCGATGTCTCCCACGGAGGCAACCTCCCCGTTCCCGGTACTCCGGTTTGTGTGCTCCTCGTTGGGGTTTGGCCGACGGAAGGTCGGGGCGGTGCTGGTCGGCCGCCATTCGTGATTGTCCCACGTGAGGCACACGGGCCGGGCCATCGGCCGTGCGAACGCGTCTTCCCCTTCCTGCTCGCGCAAGAAGGTTGTTGCAGCAGTGAGATCGGCGTGTCCCTCGAACCCGCAGGTGCAGGTGAGCATGTCGCGATGTCTGGTCGTCGACTCAATCGACCCACAGTCCGGACACGTCTGGGAGGTCCAGGCTTCGCATCGCACCTCAACGTTGATCCCGTACTCCTCGGCCGTACAGGCCAACCGATCGATGAAGGCGCGGAAGGCCCAGAAGTTGTGCGTCTTTGCATTAACTTCGACTGCCCAGTGTGTCTCGAGGACGCCCGTGAGATCGCCCACGTACAGGGTCGAGACGCCCTCGCCATGGAGGCACTCCATCAAATCGCGGGCGAGTGCGTCCATCGCGTGATCGCGGCGTCGGGTCCGCTTGCGGTACCGTCGGCGAATTCGCCAACTGGTGTAACGACCTTCCTCGAGGAGGGACTGTAATCGGGCGATTTCCTCGGTGGTCGCCCGAAACCGTTCGAACAGATCTCGACCAGGATACAGATATCGCGCTCCGGTCGTGGTTGCACACGCGACGAGGGTGTTCGCGCCGACGTCCAGGGCAGCCGAGTGATCGGCTACTGGTGGATCCTGTCGAACTCCGTCGAGGGTGACAGGCTGAATGGCCCTGAAGCAGTCGGCGACCTCGTCGTAGTACAGTTCGAGTCGACCCGGCTTCCCGTCCCATTTGGGTTTCCCACGGATCTCGAGGCGAAGCCGTTCGTGATGCCCGAGACCGTATTCATCCTTCAAATCCTGCCCGACGGGAATCTCCAAGCGAGATCGCTCGCCGAGTTCGAGGCTATACTGATCGTTCCGAATGTATGTCCGAAGCTCGCGACCCTCCTCGCGATTCCCCCAGAAACCGGGCGGACCGGCCGGTTCGCCCGCTTCCTTCGCCGCAAAGAAGGAGCGCCAAGCTTCGCTGTTCTTTCGAATGACCTGTTGGGCGGTCGCCGAGCCGAGCACGCCGACGTAGCGCTTCCGGTAGTCCGCCGTGTCCCAGATACTTTCGGCCGCGGAGTACTGCTCACGTCGTTCGTAGTTGAGCTGGTTCCAAAGGCTCGCCGAAGCGTCGAGCAATCGCCGCAACAGCTCCTCGTCCGCGTCGGTGAGCGGGCGTACCTCGAACGTGTTCGAGCGCCGCACGACGGCATGACGTAGGTTGGAAGATGTGGTAAAATCGATCCATAGAGGCGTGGTGAAAGTGAACGTATCAGCTTCGTTGGGGAAATTCGAGCTAGCGTGAGAAACTCATGTAGCGTGTCGCTCGAACCCACGGCTGAAGCCGTGGGCTTCCGCTCTAAGTATGTCAACGGTCGCTTCAACGAACACCTCGACGGGCTGGACACCGAACTCGCCGACAGCGATCGGGTGTCGCTCATGTACCCGTTTATCTTCTGTTGCTGAGCACGAGCGCCCAGGGGGCGTCCATCGCGAGTCCGTCGCGACGTTCAATCGAGGATACCGACGCCCTCGCCGACCGAGAGATTGGACCCCCGATGGTCCTGGGGCACCTGCGTGATAATCATCAACGTGTAGTCGTGGTCGAACGCGGCTGCGTCGGCCCATTCCGGGAAGGTCTCCCGCCGCTTCTCGACGAACCGCTCCCGGAATGCGGGTGTTGGATCACCGGTATCCGGATCCCGTTCGGGGACCACACATCGGCCACACGGCGTCGCCCCCTCGATGCGTACGTCCCCGATCCGGAGATCCGGGGCGTCTTCGCCGACGAACCGGTCCTCCCAGAACGCCGGCACGCCGGCGATCTCGAGGTTGGCCCGTATCCGCCGACGCGCGCTTTCGACGGTCATGTCTTCGAACCAGGACGCGACCGTCTCGAGCGTGGCCGTGCTGATCACCGACGGGCCCAACTCCGGCCGATCGACGAACCCTCGCGTCGCGTCCCGGCGAAGGGCCAGCTCCATCTCGAAGTACTCGCTAAACCACGCCGATGCCCGGTCACGATCCCGTTCGAGGTCGAAGGTCTCGCGCTCCCCCGCGGGCGATTCCACGGTGAGCGTGCCCTCGTCGGGCTCGTAGCCCGTCGCGAGCTCGTGGACGCGGGGCGTCCGTTTCCCGTTGAGGACGTCCCCCGACGCGTCGAAGAGCGCGAACCCACGGTCGTGGGCCAACGTCCCGCCCTCGCGGATGGCAGCCGTCTCGACCTCGACGCCGTCGAAGCCCTTCACCGGATACACCCGCATGCGCGCCAACCGTGCCATCGTCCCGACATTACCGCCGCGCGACTAAATGGGTTCCTTCGTGGCTCGCCCGTGGAGGCATCGTCCCGGGCACCGCCATGAGGACCGAGGGCCACGTCCGCCGGCCGCATTCCGAGTCCTGACCGTCCGTCATTTGCTACACGGGCCGCCCGAGTAGCACGCGGCGGATCGGATGGGTGCTGTGCCGCCAGAGGACGAGAGTGAGGTTGCCGGCGAACACGAGGGCCCCGACGAGGACCGCCACTCCACCGGCCGCGAGGCCCTCGCGGGCACCGCCGACGAGTTCGGTTCCGACCATGAGGACTGTCCCGACGAGGAGCAACGCCCCATCCAATCGCGCGAGTCGATCGCTGTAGAGGTCGTCGATCATCGGGACCGCCTCGTACCCGAGCCGGTCGCTGTACCCGTGTACCCAGATGATGAAGGGGACGATGTGATAGAGGGTACCCCAGATCACGAACCCGATAACCCCGAGCATGAGGAGATGGGCCGCCCCGGGGCCACCGAGGAGGTGGGCCGAACCCGTCGGGTCCCGGATCCACGCCGGGGCCGTCGCCAATACCCAAAGCCCCAGCGCCCCGGCGACCACCGCGTATCGTCTGTGCATCGGCGTCGTCGGGACCTGCGTTTCATCCAGCTTGCGGGCGAGTACAGTCGCGCCCGCGACCGCAGCGACCAGGATCATGCTCGCGCCCAGCCGGGCCGCCCAGCCCGCCGAGAGGGCCCGGCCGACCCCGAGGAAGACGACGCCAAGGGATGGCCCCACTCCTCGATCGCCCGGAGTCGGTGGTCGATCCCGTGGAGCTCCGTCTGGGTGAACATCGTGCCCAGTTGGTACAGCGCCCCATAGATCGTCGTGAGGACGGCGCCGAAGACGGCGACGGTCGCATGGGTGTCCCGGAGTGTCCCGTGACCGATCCCTACGTCGGGCAGGAACGGCCAGGCGATGTCGACCGCCAGCAGGACGCCGAGCACGGTCAGCACGAGGAAGAACCCGAGCGCGATCGCGAAGTGCCGCTCGGTGACGTCGAGCTCCGCAGCGGGTGGCAGCGTGCGCGCGATATTGTAGACGAACAGCCAGAAGCCGAGGAGCATCGCCGCGGCAAAGCCCGGGGCGATCCCCCAGCGCCCGGTCCAGAGGGCCCCGGCGAACCCCGTTAGGCCGAGCGTGACCGCCAGGAGCTGGAGGTTTGCGAGCCGCCGCGAGTGCAACGTCCGGCCCGACCAGACCGGGACGAACTGCGTCATCGCGCCCATGATCGTGATGCAGACCCAGCCGGCCAACAGCAGGTGGACGTGCACGAGCCGTTCGCCTCCGGGCCGGGGGCTCGCGCCCAGGACGACGCCGATCCCAACGCCAGCGAGCAGGAACCCGACGCCGACGAGGAAATGCCGGAGCTGGATCGTCATCGACGGTTGCCGCTCGGTGTCGATGCCGCCCGGGATCGCGCCCATGGTCGTGCTCCGGCTCCGACGCCCGTCCCCGTATCGCCGAAGATGTTCACGGGCGGGGCCGAAGGTGTTCGCCGCATCATCAAGGGGCATCGGGCCCGGACCCCCACCGATGCGTCAACCGACACACACCCTGGACGTCCGGGAGATCGACGGCGAGCCGTTCGGCGACATTATGGAGGCCCTCGGCGGATTGTCCGACGATGAATCGCTCCGACTGATCAATCGCTTCGAACCGGCGCCACTGTACGACGTCCTCGAGCAACGGGGGTTCGAGTGGGAGACCGCACAGCCGGAACCGGACGTCTGGCACGTGACGATTCAGCCACGTTGAGGATTCGGGTGCGTCGACGCGTACACTGGCGATCGATGCCCCCGACTACAGGTCCGCGTTCGCGAACCGCCAGTACCCGACGAGGAGCGGCACGACGATCCATAGCGCCAGAATCAGGAACGCGAACCAGTGCTGGAGGTAGATGGGCTGGGTGGTCCCTTCCGCGAACTCGCGGAAGGCCACCGTCGAGGCGTTCGGGACATCCTGGCGCAGCGAAACCAGGGCGAGGAGGGCGTCGAAATAGACCGTCAGGAGGTTGAAGCGTTCGACGAACAGCACGGCATTGCCCGTGAGTAGGTCGAGCTGATCGTTCAGGTACGTGAACGCGGAATCCCAGAAGTACAGTACGAAAAACGCCGAGACCCCGGTGACGGTCGCCCGCGTCTCGGTCGCCACCATGGCCGAGACCCCCAGGCCGACGGCGACGAAAGCGATCCCGAACAGCACGGTGACGGCGAGCAGGCCTACGAATTCGATGACGGGAAAGCCGCCGAATCGGACCGCCAGTACCGCCGCGCCGGGAACGAAACCCGCGAGCACCGCCACCGTGAGGACCGCCGAGCGTCCCACGAACTTGCCCACGAGGACTTCCCGTCGGTTGTGCGGCAGCGAGAGGAGGAGTTTGATGCTGCCGAGCTCGCGCTCCCGGGCGATGGACTTGATGCTGACCAGGAGCCCGGAGACCGGCACGAGCACGAGGATGGCGGGCATCGCGGAAAACGCGAACAACACGAGCACGCCGAACTCCCCGAACACCCCGCCGAGCTCGGCGGGCTCTTCGGAGTAGAGCGTCGAAATGGCGACGATCGAAACGAAAAACAGGGCGATCAGCCCCCAGAGGAGCCGCGACCGGATGCCATCCCGGAAGTCCTTCCGCGTGACCGCGACGTAGCTCACGTGGACCCCTCCGTTGGCCCCGCGACGGTGTATGCGTGAAAGACGTCCTCGAGCGAGGCCTCCTGGGTGCGGAAATCCTTGACCTCGCCCCCGGCCTCGACGATCGCCAGCAGGACGTCGATCTTGGCCCCCTCGCTCTCGACGACCAGCCGGTCGCTCCCGGCGCGTCGGGTCAACCCCACGTCCTGCACCTCGGGGATCGCCCGCACCGCCTCCAGGACGGCATCCGAGAGGCCCTCCAGCTGGACTTCCAGGGTGGAGACCGCCGTGACGGAGTCCCGCAGTCCGTCCACGGTGTCGACCGCCGCCATCCGACCTTGGTAGATGATCCCGACCCGATCGCAGACGGCCTCGACCTGCTCGAGGATGTGACTCGAGAAGAAGACCGTCGCGCCGCGGGCGTTTTCCTCCTGGACGATGGTGCGGATCTCCCGAGCCCCGAGCGGATCGAGGCCGGTCGTGGGTTCGTCGAGGACCAGCACGTCCGGCTCGCCGACCAGGCCCATACCGAGCGCGAGCCGCTGGGCCATGCCCTTCGAATACCCGCCCGTGGCCCGGTCGGCGTCCACGGCGTCGAGCCCGACCCGCTCGAGGATGGCGTCCGGGTCGTCATCGACCCGTTTGGATTCGATCGCGAACTCGAGGTGCTGGCGCCCCGTCAGCCGGTCGTAGGTGTGATAACCCTCCGGCAGGACGCCGATCCGCCGGCGGATGGCTTTGCCCTGCGGCCCCGGGTCCATGCCCAGCACCGATACGTCGCCGGCCGTGGGGCTGACGAAGCCGAGCATGATGTTCAGCGTCGTCGACTTCCCGGCGCCGTTCGGGCCCAGGAAGCCGAAGATCTCGCCGTTATCGACCGCGAAGGAGAGTTCGTCGACCGCCGTCACGTCGCCGTACGTTTTCGTCAACCGGTCGACCTCGATTGCCGCCATGCGTAACTCCGACCGCATAATCGGTCGGAACCTAAGTAGGCGTTGTTCCGATCGGTGACCGCCTACGGCGGGTTCGACCGGGAAGTCTTTGGAGGTCGGGGCCGGACGGGCGCGCGGATGGATCCGAGCACCCTCGCCGCGGATGTCGAGTCGGCGCTTGCAGTTTCGCCGGAGGCGTTTCGCGAGCGGGTTCGGGACGATGCCGACCGGCTCCTCGCCGAGATCCGGGATGGCACCTTCGATAACCCGCAGGCGATCACCGGCCTCGAGTACGAGCTCTACGCCGTCGATGCCGCGGGCGAGGATCCGGGCGGGCACCTGGCCCGCGTGCCCCGTCGGCTCCTCGAGTACATCGGTTTCGAGAAGGAGCTGGGTCTGCACAATGCGGAGGTCTCGACGAGTCCCCTCCCCCTGAACGCGGACGGGTTGGCCGCCCAGGAGGCGGCGGTGTCGGCCCAGCTCCGGGCGGCGACGACCTGCGTCGAGGCCGAGGGGCTCGGGCTGGTCAGCGACGGCATCTGGACGATCCCGCCGGAAGACGAGACCGCGTACGGCTACCTGACCGACGTGCGCGAGGTCGACGGGCTGCGACTGGCCGAGAACATGTCGGCCTCCCCGCGGTATCACGCGATGGCGAACGCGACGTCGGCGAGCCAGCCGGCGATGCGCGTCGATCTCCCGCATGCGACCCTGGAGGCCTCGACGGTCATGCCCGAGAGCCTCATCACCTCCGTCCAGCCACACTACCAGGTCCCCGCCGCCCAGGCGCTGCCCACGCGATTTCGCTATGCGCTCCGGATCGCGGGCCCGCTGGTGGCGCTCGGGGCGAACAGTCCCTTCCTGCCCCCGGATCTCTACGAGGACGCCCCGCCGGGAGAGATCATCGAGGAAACGTGGGTCGAACAGCGGATCCCCATCTTCGAATCCGTCCTCAACCCCGAGGCGGGCGACGGTGGGCTCGTCGCCTTCCCCCGGGACTTCGAAACCGTCGAGGAGGCCATCGAGCGAATCGCGACCGACGACGTCCTCGTCCCCCTCGAGCCCGAGGAGACCGGGCGCTTCGACGACCGCTTTGCGGCCTTCCGGATGAAACACGGCACCCACTGGCGGTGGGTCCGGCCGGTGTTCGACGGCGCGACCCGCTCTGCGGCCAACGCCCGCCTGGAGTTCCGCCCGCTTTCGGCCCAGCCGACCATCCGCGGCTCGATCGCGTTCCTGGCCGCGTTCGCCGGCCTCATGGAGGCCCTCCCTGCCAACGACCACCCGATCGCGGCACTCCCGTGGGACCGAGCCGAGGCGAACTTCTACGCGGCGGCGCGGTCGGGGTTCGACGCCGACCTCGTCTGGATTACCGCCGACGGGATCGAAACGACCGACCGGGAGGTGATGTACCGGGATCTCCTCGATCACGCGGCCGAGGGGCTGCGGATCTCGGGGCTGACCGAGGAGGAGATCGGCCGCTATCTGGGTCCGCTCCGCCGTCGGGTCCGCTACGGCACCACCCCCGCCGGCTGGAAGTGCCAGCAGGTCCAACGCCACCTCGGCGCGGGCAAACCCCTCGCGGCGGCGATCCACGCGATGCAGCGGGAGTACCTCGAGCGCCAGGCCGCGACGCTGTTCGACGACGATTTCAGTGCGTGGCTCGAGGCCGATCGGTATGCCGTCGGTCCCGGATGATCAGCGCCCCGAGCGAACCGCGTCGAGCGACGTGGCCACCAGGTCACCCTGGAACCCGAAGATCTCCCGGTAGCCCTCGGCCGACAACAGGATCGGGTAAAAGGGCTCCTCGGCGCGGACGGCGTGGCCGTCGACGCGGGCGAAGGCGTCGCCGGCCTCGACGCGGACGAAGTTCGGGACGAGGACCTCGTAGCCCGTGCCGGCCGGCTTCGGGATGGGCTCGACCATCCGGTACAGCGCGGGGTCGGTCGGCTCGGGATCGCCGGGCAGCGCGTCGACGTGCCGGAGGAACGCCCGGGCCTGCCGTTCGGCGGCCGTCGCGGCCCGGTCGGTCCCGAGCGCCCCCACCTCGACTTCGAGGGTCACGCCACATTCGGCCAGGGACCCGTATCCCACGTCGGAGTACTCGA
>CAZAYR010000032.1:13399-22649 GCA_964489365.1 uncultured Salinarchaeum sp. | reverse complement strand
CGAACTCGCCCACGCTGATGAATGCGGGTAAGAACAACGGCCTGCAGTACTCTGCCTGCTACGTGCTCCCCGTGGAGGACTCCCTGGACGGGATATTTGAGTCCATAAAGCGGGCGGCGCTGATCCACAAGAGTGGCGGTGGGACGGGCTTCGCCACGCTCGGGCTCCTCCGGGAGATCGACCGGGTTGTGGGGCTCGATCAAAGCCCGGAACAGCTCGGGAAGGCCCGTGAGAAACTCCCAGCGAAGCGGACCGAGCTCATGCTGGGCGATGCCGAACGCCTCCCCTACCGCGACGATACCTTCGATGTCGTGTGGTCCTCGGGGTCGATCGAATACTGGCCCCGCCCGGTCGCGACCCTCCGGGAACTCCGACGCGTGTGCGTCCCCGGGGGGCAGGTCCTCGTCGTGGGTCCCAATGCCCCTCGTTCCGGGCTCATGCGGGCGATCGCAGATCGGATCATGCTCTTCTATGGGCCGGAGGAGGCCGAGCGGATGTTCCAGGAGGCGGGCTACGAGGACATCGAACACCATCTCATGGGACCCTGGTACAACAAACGGATCGCGATCACGACCGTCGCGACGGCGTCCGGCTGATCGATCACGCAGGGTGAATCGTCGTGCGTGTCACCGTGACGCCGTCGGCCACGATCGTCACCTCGACGGTCGCATCCGGCGTGGGAAGCGGGCGGTTCTCGTCGCCGTCGATGGTGATCGTCCCCCGTTCCCCGGCTTCCCAGACGTCGTCACTCATCGGGTTGAACACCCCCGAGGGAAAGCCCGTAAAGCCCGTCGGATTGTAGTAGGGAACCGGCGGCTGGTGGGCTAGCGGCGTCCCGTCGACGGTGATTCGGATCGATATCTCCTCGAGTGGGAGCGGATCGCCGCCGGTGTGGACGAGGCTGAGCTTGTTCTCGGCGGGATCGACGCTCCCGTCGACCGTCGCGGTCGGCGGGGACGCGGGAGGCGTGGTCGACATGCCAACCGCGAGGACGACGCCCGCGAGGGCGACCGTGATCGCGACCAGGATGACCACGCCGATGACCGGGGAGATGGCACGCGCAGGCACGGCCCGGCCAGGCGCCCCTTGTCGGATAAGCCTCCGGTCACTCGCCCATGCGCACGGGCAACGTAATCGCGCCGTCCTGGGTGACGACGGTGACCTCGAACGCGTCGCTCGGGGCGACAAACCAGGTGGCCCCATCCGACCCGGTCGAACCCACATCGCGACCGCCGACGCGGATGCTCGCGTCGGCAACCGCCTCGCCGTTCTCCTCGACGACGACCTGGGTCGGCCCGCCTGGGTAGGTCCGTTCGACGACGATCGAAAGCTCACCCCGGACCTCGGTCGCCGCTTCCCGGGTCGGGAGCGAGAACAGGTCGAGCTCGTGGGAATCCCGGAACGGCAGCTCGGTCGCGCTGTCGATGAAGATCCCGGTGGTCCCGTGGGGATGGTTGATGGTCGAGGCATAGATCTCCCCGCGCGGGATATCCTCGGATTCGACAGCCTCGGCGACCGTCCAGGGGTACAGCGACGCCGTACGCTCCCGGGCTTCGTCGATATCGGAGTACCCCGTCCCGGCCCCCCGCTCCCGGTTATCTGCCGCCAGGGACTCCCGGACGAACAGTCCCCCGTCGATCGTGGCGAGCACGTACCCCGATCCGGCCACACGCATGCTCACCGAGTCGACCGGGTCCCGCTCGGTCAGCATGCTTCTCGCGACACGGTCGGTGATGGGCCCTTGCATCGTGCGCACTTCGAGCTGGGCTTGGCTCACTTCCCCCCGCAGCCGTTGGGCGTCATTTTGGGTCACCGGTGCGGTCACACTGCGGATCGCGGCGGCGAGTGATTCGAGTTCCGCGTCGATGCGTTCCGCCCGGAGCTGCAAGTAACCCAGTTCCCGGAGGAACTCGTCGCCGCTCATCTCCCCCCTAGCCATATCCACCCGGAGTCGTCGCTCACGATCGAGTAGCCGGGCGATTTGCGCACGGAGACGATCCAGTTCGTCGCTCACGATCGCCAGCTCTTCCTGGGATCCGTTCGCGCGCTGCATCTCCGCCCGGACGGCGTGACCGCGGTACGCGGCTTCTAACGCCGCGAACGAGTGACTCGTCGAGGCCGTGGGATCCGGACGCACGGTCCCGTTGCGCAAGACCGCGTCGGCCTCGGCGAGCACGAGCCGTTCGGTCGACTCGAAATCCGGTGGAGGAATGGGTTGGGGGTCCTGATCCTCCGGGAGCGATTGAAACCCGACCAGACCCGCCGGCTGGCCCGTCGCGACACCCGAAATGACCAACACGCAAGCGACCGCGACCGCGGCGATCAACTGACGCGGAGGGCGTCGCATATGGTGGGCCTGGTAGGGGGCAGATAAAAACCATCTGACTGCCGCCAGCGAGTGGCCGTCCTGAGCCACGAGAACCGTCGAAACCTTTCATGGAGTCCGTAGACGTTTTATCGCCATAGAAACCGTTTTGCATCACCCGATGGTTCGACGGGGTATGCGGACCGCCATGGCCCTCTGTTGTCTGTTCCTTTTGGTGGGGGGTCTCGCGGGCGGCGCGATCGCCCAGGATGACGCGGATCGGGTGGCAGAGCCCGAATTTGTCTACGAAATCAACGTGGAAGAAAACGGCGATGCGGTCTGGCGCATCGAGGCCCGATTCCCCACGGACACCGACGTCCGGGCGGAGGCTTTCGAAGAGCTCGCGACCGAATTCCAGGAGGACGACGGCGAGCAGTACCTCTCGACGGAGCCGTACGAGGTCGCCGTCGAGACCCTAGATGGGGAATTCGCTCGTTCCATGGAGATCGAGGAGGGCAACCGGTCAGTCAATCGAAGCGACGATGTGGGCCGCTTGACGGTGACGTTCCGGTGGACCAATTTCGCGACGGTGGAGTCGGGTACCCTCACGGTGGGCGACGTATTCCGGGTCGGAGACTATCGGTGGTTCGGTCGGCTGGAGCCGGGGGAGACGTTGCTCATTCGCCCGCCGCACAACTACACCGTCGAGGAAAGCACCGTGCCCGGCGGGGCCCGGCTGATGCGCGTTGAGGGCCCACGCGACTTCGATGGATCGGAAATCAGCGGCACCTTCGTGGCCCAGCGACCCGGTGACGACGGGAGTGGCGGGGGGATCGGCCTGGCGCCCGTACTCGGCGGGGTCCTCGGCCTCGTCGGCGGCGCCATGTTCGTGCTCCTGCTGACGGGACTTGGAAACCCCCTTCGGTCGGAACGCACCGACGAGGACGTGGACATCGGCGACCAGGAGGCATCCGAGGTCGCGGCGCCCCCGGAGGACGAGGTGACCCTCCCCGACGAGACGTTGCTGAGCGACGAGGAACGGGTCCTCGCGCTCATCCGAGCCCGCGACGGGCGGATGAAGCAAGCCGATATCGTCTCGGAAACCGACTGGTCGAACGCCAAAGTATCCCAACTCCTCTCGCAGATGGCGGAGAACGACCGGATCGAGAAACTGCGGATCGGCCGCGAGAACCTGATTCGGCTACCCCAGGACGATCAACCCGACGAGGAAGATTGAGGAGCCAACCTGGCGATTTCGTCACGTACTTCTCCTGCCGAACCCGTGGGTTCCCACGATGGAGGATCTGACCGAGCGGCGGGCGATGGTCGAACGCCGTCTCGAGGACGTCCTCCGCGATGTTGATCCGCCCGATCTGGCCGAATCGATCGACCACGTCACGTTTGCCGGCGGCAAACGCGTCCGTCCGACGATCACGATCCTCACCTGCGAGGCACTCGGCGGCGAACCCGAGGACGCCGTCGATTTCGCCGCCGGGATCGAACTCGTCCATACCGCCTCACTCGTGGTCGATGACATTATCGACGAGTCGACCGTCCGGCGGGGCGTGGAGAGTGCGTGGGCGAAGTTCGGGGTCGGCCCGGCTATTATCGCGAGTGACGGCCTGCTCGGGGAAGCGTTTTCCCTCTTTTCGGCCGAGCCCGAAGCGCTCCGGCGAGTGTCGGGGGCCATGGTCGAACTCGGCCAGGGCGAAGCCACGGAGCTCGTCGACGAGCCGGCCGACGAGGAGGCGTACAGGGCGCTGGCACGTCGAAAAACGGGCGCGCTCTTCCGGGCGGCAGCGGAACTCGGGGCGATCGCGGCCGGGCGCTCCGACGAGGCCGGGGCGGCCGTCGGCGAGTACGCCGAGCGAGTGGGGATCGCGTTCCAGATCCGCGACGACGTCCTCGACGCGACGGCTGATGCGGAGACGCTTGGCAAGCCGACCGGACGTGATCCCCAAATGGAGCGGCCGTCGCTGCTCGAGGTCACGGATCTCGATCCGGCGGAGGCGAACACGCGGGCGGAGGACGAGGCAGATGCGGCGCTCGCGGCACTCGAGGAGATCGACCACCAGAATGCCATCGCTGTGGGGTACCTCGCGGATCTGGCGAGCTTCGTCGTCGAACGGGAGCGGTGATCAGCCGCCGGCCCCCTCCACGACGCGGGGGGATCGTGTCTCGGCGATCGCAAACCCCAAGGTGCTCAACACCCCGATCAGCGTCCCGACCGTCAACACGAGGGCGACGTACGGGATGTTCTCGAGGCCGATGAGAAACGCGCTCACCGCATGGACGATCGCGGTAATCGCCAACACGTACACTGGCGCATTGAGGTGCCGCCACCGCAAGGTTCCGGACAGATAGGCATCCGTAATCTTGCCCATGCTCGAGACCAATCCGGCCGCGCCGAACCAGACGATCGCGCCGTGGACGAGCGCGGCGCCGATTTCGATGACCCCTAACGTGGCCGGCTGTCCTTGCGAGAGCGCATTCAGGGTCTCGAGCCCGCTCACCCCGCCGATGACGAGCAGCGTAAAGCCCACCAGGTACGTGATGAGGGTCACCCGACCGGCGAAGAAGACGTGTCGCGCCCAGGTGAATGACTCGTCGATCGCCCCCTCGAGCCCGAACCCGCGGAAGAGGAAGTAGAGTCCCAGGAGGGCCGAGACCACGCCGAAGACCGCACCCGGGAATCCCAGGAAGTCCGCGACCACCGCGATGGGATAGATCAAAAGCAGGATGCCGAGCGGGATCAGGATCGTCCCTCGGGTCTCCGGGTCCGCCAGGACCTGCTTCATCGTGTAGTAGACGGACTCGAGGTCCTGGGCCTGTCGAACGACGACCCGGCGGACCCCGTCGATCGGCACGCGCGATCGGATGACGGGAATGACGCTCTCGTCCTGCGCCCCGTCGGTGACGACGATCGCGCGGACCGGCTCGTCGGTGGTCAGGGTCGCGAGGACGGTGTCGAGTTCCTCGCCGAGCTCCCGGTTGGCCGTGACGTCGGTGGCGGCGTTGCCGGTGACGACCGCAATCTCCACGTCCTCATCGTCGATGTCCTCGTAAATTCGGAGCCCCTGGAAGAGCACGTTGACGTCGCTGTCCTCCGGGTCGGCCGTCGCAAAGGACACGGCCGCCTCCTCGACGGCCGCCGGGCCGATGATCGGCGTGTCGACCGGGACTTGTCGGCCAACGTCATCGT
Organism: uncultured Salinarchaeum sp.; assembly: GCA_964489365.1. Lineage (GTDB taxonomy): Archaea > Halobacteriota > Halobacteria > Halobacteriales > SKNY01 > SKNY01. The sequence goes on along the minus strand of CAZAYR010000032.1, from coordinate 17,142 downwards.
CGAGATCCACACAGAGGACGAGCAACATCCCTACACCTGCTCCGCGAGGGATCGATTAGAAAGTTGTGCCGTTCCGGAAGGCCCTTTGTCTCCCGGGACCGAATCCGGCCACGCGAATGCTTTCCCGAGGATGCGAACAGTGCGCGAAGGGTGGGAAGCTGGTGCTGTTCGTATACGGATACTGCGACGAGCGTGACTGTTTTTACTGTCCCCTGGGGGAAAACCGGAAGAACGTCGATGCCGTCTACGCCAACGAACGCCCCGTCACCGATGACGCGGATGTCCTCGAGGAAGCCCGCCGGATGGACGCACTCGGCACCGCGGTCACCGGCGGGGAACCCCAGGAGGTCCTCGACCGGACCTGCCATTATATCTCGCTGTTGAAGGACCACTTCGGCGAGAACCATCACGTGCACCTCTACACGGGAATCACGGGGGACCGAGAGACGATGGCGTCCCTGGCCGCCGCGGGCCTCGACGAGATCCGCTTTCACCCGCCGCTGGAACGGTGGGGGTCCCTGCACGGCACCGAGTGGGAGGACATCCTGTACACCGCCCGGGAGGCGGGCATCGATCCGGCCTTCGAGATCCCCGGCATCCGGGCGGAACCGGAGTTCCTGGAGTTCCTGGACGAGGGGGCCGCCGAGTTCTGTAACATCAACCAGTTCGAGATGAGCGACGGGAACGCCGAACGGATGCGCGATCGCGGTTACGCTCTCGAGGATGGCCACATGAGCGCGGTCGAGGGATCCAAGGACATCCTGGCGACCATGGCCGATCACCCGAAGGTCTACTTCTGTACGAGCGTGTTCAAGGACGCCGCCCAACACCGGAACCGCCTCAAGCGGATGGCCGAACGGATCCGCCGGGAATTCGACGAGGTGACCGAGGACGGCACGCTGGTCTTCGGCAAGACGGAGGCGCCCGTCGAGCGCCTCGAGGAACTCGGCGTGCCCGCGGAGTTTTACGTCGAAAAATCCGCCCATGTCGAACTCGCCTGGTGGCTACTCGAGGAGATGGTCGAGGAGGGCGATCTCCCGCGTGGCGAGATCGTCGAGCAGTATCCGACCTACGACGGGACCGTCGTCGAGCGCACGCCGCTCGCGTGAGCAAGGGGCTTTATGTGGGCGGTCGACGCGCTCCCGGATGATTCCCCGTCCGCGCCATGCTGCCCGCCGACCCCGCCCTCCGTCGACGGATCGCACTCGCGCTCTGTCTCGTCGTCGTGCTCCCGTTCGCGTTCCTGTACGCCTTCGAGCTTGGCGTGAACTTCGTGCTCCTTCCGGTCCTCGAGGGACTCGGGTACGGCCCGTACTACGGCCGCGTGTACGTCAGCCCGACCTTCGCGGTCCTCCTGGTTGGTGGTGGGGTGCTTACCCAAGCGTGGCTCGGGCCACGGGCCGTCCTCGGCCGGATTGGGGCGCGCCAGCTCCGGAGCGACGAGTATCCCGACCTCGAAGCGACGCTCACGCGGCTGGCCCACCAGGTCGACATGCCGACGCCGGAAGTGGCCGTCGTCGACAACGAGGCCCCGAACGCGGCGGCCGTCCACGGCGGCACTGGCGCCACCGTGGTCGTGACCACCGGCTTGGTCGAGGAACTCTCGCCCACGGAACAGGAAGGGGTCCTCGCGCACGAGATCACTCATCTCAAGCATCGGGACGCCACCGTGATGACCGTCGCGTGGCTGCTCCCGACGCTCACGTATTATATCGCCGTCGCGGCGGGCTGGCTGTTCTTCCGCATCGCAGCGGCGCTCGGGCGGGGTGGGCGGACCCGGAGTAACGGTCGGGGGCTGGTCCACGCGCTCGTGATCCTGACGGCGACCGCCGTCCTGACCATCGCGATCTCGGCGTTCTTCTGGGCGGCGAGCGTGTTGGTCCACCGGGTCCTCTCGCGGTACCGGGAGTTCGCCGCCGATCGGGGGGCGGCGGCGCTGACCGGGAACCCCGCCGCCCTCGCCACCGCCCTCCGGAAAATCGACGCCCGGATGCCGGAGGTGCCCGACCGCGACCTCCGGCAGCTCGACGGCGGGACCGAAGCGCTCTGCTTTGCCCCGCTCGAAGGACGTGCGTTCACCGATGCCGAACTGGTCTCGACGGATATCTTCCCCGACACGCACCCGGAGACGGCCGACCGGATCGAACGCCTCGAAACGCTCACCCGGGAGGGCACATGAGACGGCGGCGGCTGTTGCTCGGGTTGGCCGCGACGTTCCCCGGGCTCGCCGGCTGCACGTACGCCCCCGGCGGTGGCGATCTGTTCGGCGAGACCACGCTCCCCTCAGCCGGGGAGGCACCCATGGGCCCGCTGTTCGAGGGCTACGATACCGAACGGTTCGTGACCGCGCGGAGCGGACGCCAGTGGATCCGCGACGAGACCGGCGAGCTGTCCTTCGACGTCGCGACGACGGCAACCCTCGTCGACCGGTCCGGGACGGTCCTGTGGCGTTATCGTCAGCGACGTACGACGGACGGGCTCGCGGTGGGGGATCGCCTCTACCTGGTCGGCGAGAGGCGCGTGACCGCCTCGCCACCGATCGAGCCAGCTGCCACGGGCGTCCCCCGGACGGAGCAGGTGACCGCGAGGGCCTGGGAGTACCCCGTCGAAGGCCGTCCGGAGCACGTCGCCGGGGCGGGTCACACCGTCATCCTCGGGCAGGAGCGACGCCTCGTCGGCCTGCGGAACGGGGAGGCGCGCTGGACCCGAGAGTTCCCCGAGCCCGTCATCGCCGTCCGCCGAGCGGACGGGAAGGCGATCGTCCACGTGGGATCGGAAGCAGCGGCATTCCGCCCGGACGGCGCGATCGCGTGGCGGCAACCAGCAGACCCGGCTGCCGGCGCGGTGGCCGCGGGGCCCTCGGGTGTGGGGGTGATCGACGAGGGTCGACTTCGGTTCCTGGCGGACGGCGAGGTCCGATGGGGGGAGTCCATGTCAGAGGGGCACCTCGTCACGATCGGCGAGGAGGCCCTCGCCGTGGGCGTGGGGGCCGAACTCCAGATACGGGACCTCGCGAACGGGGAACGGCTCGCGACCCTCCGGTCGCGACCCGATCCCGATGCCGTGCTCGTTCCCGATGAAGGCGGGGGCTACGTCGCCACCCCCGATGGGGCTGTTCGGGCACTGGACGGGAGGGCCGGCGAACGGTGGCGCCGGACGCTCGAGGTGGATCGTGGGACCCGCCCCCTCGATGGATGGCTCGAACCAGAGACCGTGGCCCTCCTGTTCGCGAACGGGACGATCTACCGCATCCAGCGTCATTCGGCGGGTCGGCCGCTCTTCCTCTGATTGTGAGACGCAAGCGTTTAATCGGCTCCGGGGCTAGTCAGTGCCATGCCGGATTGTCCGCTCGCCGACGAATGCCCAAGCTTCACCGAACGGATCGCCGGGATGGGGTGCCAGCACTACGGCGACCGGGGTGGCAAGCAGTGGTGTAACCACTACAGCCAGCCCATCGACGAGCTGAAATCCCAGCCCGTCACGATCGGTGAGGAAATCGTCGTCGAGGTCACGGACATCCACGAGAGCGGGGCGGGCGTCGGGCGCACGGACGATGGCTTCATCGTCCTCGTCGACGGGTTGTTGCCCCACTGTCGCGCGCAGGTCGAAATCACCGCCGTCCGGTCCAACCATGCCCGGGCTGACGTCGTAGAGCGCCTGCCCCTCGAGCCCGAAGAGGGCGAGGAGGCCGAGGACGAGGAAGTCGAGGACAGCGACGGGGCCCCGGCCGCCCGCCAGCGGCT
>CAZAYR010000032.1:0-13389 GCA_964489365.1 uncultured Salinarchaeum sp. | reverse complement strand
GGGAGCCGGGAGAACTTCTGGGGCGGCTAACGGCGCATCGATGGCAGCCGAGGAAATCGACGTCGATGGACTACTGCGGGAGATCGGATTCGACCCCGAAGAGTGCGTGCTGACCCGGCGACAGGCCGAAGTCCTCGCGCTCCGGGAACGGGACGTCTCCCAGCGGGCGATCGCCGAACGGTTGGGGACCTCCCGGGCGAACGTCTCGAGTATCGAGTCGAGCGCCCGGCGGAACGTGCGGCGCGCCGAACGGACCGTCGACGTGGCCGAGGCACTGGCCGCCCCGGTCCGCGTGTCGATCGAGGCGGGCACGGATCTCTTTGACGTCCCGGAAGCGATCTACAGCGCCTGCGACGAGATCGGGACGAAGGTCCCCCAGACCTCGGCGGCCCTCGTCCGCCAGATCCGTGACGAGGTGCCCGCCTGTATCGGCGAGCACACGGTCCACCAACCGATCACGATCGGCGTAGGATCGGACGGCTCGGTCACGGTCCAGGCGGCCGATCGGGGGTAGGGACCTCGATCGGGACCCGCTCGCCCCGGGCAGCGGCCTCGTAGATGGACTCGATCACGGCGAGGTCCGCCAAGCCGTCCCAACCGTCCGGCTCAGGTGCCGTGTCCGTCAGCACGCAGTACCCGAAGTACGCAAACTCCTCCCGAACCTCGTCGATCGGCCGTCCCCGGTGTTCCATGGCGATTTCCCCCGATTCCACAGAAACTTCCTGGGGCACCACGCCGCCGAACGGCGCCGTAATCGACACCAACCCGTCGGAGCCGGTCAACCGGAGGGCGCTCGAGGCGTGGGCGTTGAAACTGGCGGTGCACGCGGCCACGGTCGGCCCGGGGAACTCGAGCTGGAAGGCCACGTGCTCGTCGACCTGGGCGAAGGCCTCGTGGACGGAGTGGGTGGTCGCGCTCACCGTTATCGGCTCGACGTCCAGCAGGAACCGGATCGTGTTCAACGCGTGCACGCCGAGGTCGACGAGCGCGCCGCCCCCGGACAGGGCCGGATCGAGCCGCCAGTTCGAGCCGTCGGCATATCTGAGGAGCGGATGGGAGAAGCCGGCATGGATCTGCACCACGTCCCCGATGACGCCGTCGCGGACGAGTTCCCGGGCACGTCGCACCGCCGGCTCGAGGCGGAGCCGGTAGGCGGTCATCAGCGCTACCCCCGCATCGTCGGCGACATCGACGAGGCGGGCGGCCGCGTCCCGGTCAGCAGCCAGCGGTTTCTCGCATAACACGTGTGTGCCGCGCCGTGCCGCCGCGATGCCGTATTTCACGTGGGTGGCGTTCGGGGTGGCCACGTACACGGCATCGTAGCTGTCGGCGGCCGCCCCATCGAGATAGGCGTCGTACCCGATCACGTTCTCGATTCCGAACGCGTCGGCGACGCTGGCGGTATCCGGCGAACCGCTGATGAGCGCCGTTGGGGTGCAGTAGGTCGTCTCCGCCATTGCGGGCAGCGCCCGCTCCCGCGCGAACTCCCCGACCCCGACGACGGCGATCCGGACCGTGCCGTCCGGCTCCTCGACCTCCCAGTCCCGCCGGTCGAACCCGTCGAAATAGGTATCGAGGGGCACACCATCCCGTGTACCGGATCCACGAAAGCTAGGGACCCGTTACCCGCCAGGTCACCAGGTCTCGATCCGCTCGCGCCGAATGTCCTCCCGGCACCCATCACAGTCCGGATGGTCGGGCTCGTAGCATTCGGGTCGACCGGCGGCGTCGATGCGGACCGCGCGGCGTTCCGCGTACCGGCGACAGACGATCCGGGCGCGCCCGGCGTCGTCCACGGGGATCTCCCCCGCCAGCACCGCGTCGCGAGCGGACCGATACGCCCGGCGGGCTTCCTCGTACTGGCGCCCGACGGCGCGGGCGCGCTGGCGCAGATACCGGCCGAGCCGACCGTCGCCCATGGGGCCACCTGGCGGTCCGACGGGCATAGTCCCATCGCCCCACTTTCACTGCGCGCAACGCAGGTTTTTATCCCGTGAGGGCGACCACGCCGACATGGCCGAGGAGATACGCGAGCACGCCACCGCGATTCAGGAGGACCTAGCGGCGCATCTCGACGTGTCCGCCGACGAGATCGCGGAGCGGCTCGAGACGCTCGTGAACGAGTATAAAGTGCCCCTCGACGAGGCTCGCCGGAGCGTCCGGCGGCATTATCTCGACGAGGCCGGCGTCGAGGAGGACGTCCTCGCCGGCGGTGGCGGGACCGACGAGGTCCAGCTCGCCGATATCGATCGCGACGAGGAATGGGTCGACGTGACCGTGCAGGTCGTCGATCTCTGGGAACCCCGGAGCGACTCGATCGACCAGGTCGGCCTCGTCGGCGACACGTCCGGGACGCTCAAGTTCACGAAGTGGGCGAAATCGGACCTGCCCCGCCTCGAGGAGGGGGCGTCCTACCGGCTGGAAAACGTCGTCACCGACGAGTACCGCGGGGACTTCTCGATCAAGCTCAACAGCAGCACGGAGATCACGCCGCTGGACGAGGACATCGAGGTCGGCGATGACTCCGCGGAGATCGAGGGGGCGCTCGTGGACATTCAGAGCGGGAGTGGGCTGATCAAGCGGTGCCCCGAGGAGGGCTGTACGCGGGTTCTCCAAAACGGGCGCTGTGCCGAGCACGGCGAGGTCGAGGGCGAGTTCGACCTCCGGATCAAGGGCGTCATCGACGACGGCCAGACGGTCCAGGAGGTCATCTTCGACGCCGACGCCACGGGCGAGGTCGCCGAGATCACCCTCGAGGAGGCCAAGGACATGGCGATGGACGCGCTGGACACCACGATCGTCGCCGACGAGATCCGGGACCGGACGCTGGGGCGGTACTACCGCGTGCGGGGCCCCGAAATGGGCCGATACGTCCTCGCGGACGAGGTCGAGCGCCTGGACGCGCCAGCCGACGCCGAGTCGGTGCTGATCCGTGCGAGGTCGATCTGAGATGAGTACCCCCACGCGCGAACTGTCCCACCGGGTCTTCGCCCGGGAGTTCAACGACGGGACGTTCACGTTCAAGGAGTCCGACGACGATCGTGCGCCGCTGTACGCCCTGCTGCCCACCGGGGCAAAGGCCAACCGGGTGTACGTGGTCGGCACGCTCACCGAGACCGAGGACGTCGGGGGCGACGGCGAGTACTGGCGGGGTCGGGTGATCGACCCGACGGGCACCTTTTTCGTCTACGCCGGGCAGTACCAACCTCAGCCGGCCAGCCTCCTGCGCGAACTCGACACCCCGGCCTACGTGTCCGTCGTCGGGAAGCCGCGCACCTACGAGACCGACGACGGGACGACCAACGTCTCGATCCGCCCGGAGGCCATCACCGTCGTCGAGGTCGACACGCGGGATCGGTGGGTCGTCGAGACCGCCGAGCGCACCCTCGATCGGATCGCGGCCTTCGGGGCCGAGACGAACGACGCGGCCGCGATGGCCCAGGACGAGTACGGCGTCGACGCCATGGAATATCGCGAAACCGTGATCGAAGCCCTCGAGAGTCTCGAGGAACGCTCGCAGCCGGCCAGCCCCGCCCAATAGGGCTATTCGTTCGTTACGACCACCGAAAGCTACAACTGCGTCTCGTGCCGATTAGGATGGACATGCGACTCGGCGGAATCGCGCGACCCGGGACTCGCGGATGCTCGCGCCAGCCACGCGGCGGTCGGGTTCGCGTGTGTGCCGCCCGGGGGATCCCATGAGCCCGACCGCCGACTGGCTCGACACGCGTCGCGGACTCATTGCCGGTGGTATTGGGATGACTGCGGTCGCCGGGTCCTACCTCGTCAGCGGGTGGACCTGGCGGTTCGTCGCGTACCCCATCGACCGGTGGATCGTCGATTTCACGCCCGCAGCGATCGTGACCTATATGATCGAGAACGTGGGCGACGAGGCCCACATCCTGCACGTGGGGCTGGCGATCGTTCTGTGCGTGCTGCTCTTCGGGGCCCTCGCGCGGGCCGGGATGTGGTTCGCGAACACCCGGGACCGACCGTTGCTGGGTGGCCTCCTCGCCGGAGTTGCGGCTTGGGTGGTCACGTCCGCGTTGCTCGGCACGCCACTCCTCGCGCTCGGTCCCGCGGTGCCCGTCGCCGTGTTCACGGTCGGGACCGCCTTGCACGTCCCGACCGGCTTCGATTACAGCCGGCGGGAGACGCTCGGCACGCTCGCCGCGGCGGGCGCGTTCGCCGGCGGGGCCGTCGGCTTGGCGACCCTCGCCGGCGGCGAGGAGGAACGCGAGGACCTCTCCGATTCGGCAAGCGCGCAAGCGCGCCTGGACGACGCCGCCGATCGGGCCCTCGAGGTCGCCAGCGAGGATCTCCCCGGCCTCGTCAGCGAGACCGGCCGGTTCTACAATGTCGATATCGCGAAATTCGATCCGGACGTGAGCGCCGAGGCCTGGACGCTGACGTTCACCGGCGAGGTCGCGACCGAACGCACGATCACCTACCAGGAACTCCTGGATCGGGCGGTCGAGGACCGCTTTGTCACCCTGCGGTGTGTCGGCGATCGGCTGAACGCCGAAAAAACGGACAACGCCCTCTGGACGGGGACCCCGATCGCCCCGTTGCTCGAGGAAGTTGATCCCGAGGGGACCTGCAACTGCGCCATGCTCCATGGCGCCGACGATTATTTCGTCCAGTATCCCGTCTCGGTCCTCGAGAACGGCTTCCTGGCCTGGGGCATGAACGGCAAGGAACTCCCCCGCGACCATGGCCACCACGTCCGGATCCTGATCCCCGGTCACTGGGGCGAAACCAACGTGAAATGGCTGACCGAGATCGAACTCCTGGAGGTCGAGGAGGACGGGTACTGGGAACAGCGGGGGTGGGAAGGGACCGGCGTGGTCGAAACCGTCGCGAAACTCTGGGACGAGGGGATCACGGAACTGTCGGACGGGCGGGTCGAGCTCGCCGGGCACGCCTACGCCGGCACGCGCGGGGTCGATCGCGTCGAGGTCTCCGTGGACGGCGGGAGTTCGTGGTCGGATGCGGAGCTGTCGGACCCGCTTCCGGACGAGGACGTCTGGCGGCAATGGCGATATACGTTCTCCCCGGAGGGCAGTCACGAACTCGTCGTCCGGGCGATCGACGGCGAGGGCACGGTCCAACCGAGCGAGGAATCCGGGCCCGTGCCCTCGGGGGCCACCGGCTGGGTGGGCCGGACGTACGAAGCGTGACTGGCGGAATTCGTCCCTTCGGCGTCTGACAAATCCTTAAGTATTCGGTGGGACTACCTCCGGATCCGATGGGCAACAAGGATACCACCATCTCCTTCCGCGTGGCCGAGGACGCGGCCAAGAAGCTCACGGAGATCGCGGAGGAGCGGGATATCTCCATGTCCGCGGTGATGCGGGATTACGTGGACATGCTCGTCGCCCACGACGGCCAGGTCACGGTGGTGCCCGAACACCAGGTCAGCGAGGCGGCCGACGTCGACGAGGAGTTCCCGCCGACGGTCGAGGTCCCGACGAGCTTCGTCCGGGAGCACGAACGCCTCGAGCTCGAGGCCGAGCACTTGCGGGAGCAGCTCGACGAGTACAAACGCTACGTCACGGCGCTCCGCGAGCAACTCGACGATGCCGAGGGGGAGGACGTGATCCGGCTCGAGGACCTCGACGACGATGTCGAGCCGACCGAGGACCACTTTACGATCGGGTAGGTCAGCCCTCGATGGCCGAACGGGCCTGCCGCGCCGCCCGGGCCTGCGCCGGTGCGTCCTCGACGTCCGCGAGCGCCTCGATCGCCTCGAGTCGCCGGGCCGCGTCGTCCAGAAACGTGAGAATGTCGGCGGAGTAGGCGGTGAGGCCATAGTCGGCACCCATGATCTCGACGATTTCCCCGGGATCGAACCCTTCGGCACGGAGTTCGAGGAGGTATCGGACGAACTTTTCTTCGGGGTGCCCACAGAACGGCGCTCCCTCGCAATCGCAATCGAGGAAGTCCTCCGCGAAATCGAGGATCTGCTCTTGGAGCGCGTCATCGAGATCGGCAAGCCCCTGGCCCTCGAAGATCACGTCGAGTGTCGAGCCGGCGAAGGCCCGCCGGGGGATGCGCACCTCCAGCTGGGAGACGATCCGCCGATGGTGCCGGAGGTGAATCTTGTCGGTGATCGCCATTGGGCCACGATCGGGCGTGGATCGTGAGAAGGGTTTCGGGTCGTAACGTATTTGACCCGAATACGCGCTACTTGGATATGCGTGTCCGGGTTGGGGTAGTGGTTATCCTTCAGCCTTGTGGAGGCTGAGACGCGGGTTCGATTCTCGCACCCGGACTTGAATTATATCCTTTACCGGCGGAATAAATCCCTCCTCCTGATTCAAGTAAGATAGCGAGCCCAGTACCGCCTAGAGCGATCACGTCTGTCCGACCTGAGGAGATACCTTCGATACGAGGCGAGGACTCGGTGTACATCACAGCCCCGTTCACGACGAACGGCTCCCCAATCGCTCCTGCAGCCACTGTGGGAAAGAATTCTACTCGGATTCATCGAAGAAGTTCTGTTCTCGAGACTGTTTGATCGATAGCGGGGCATATGCAAGAATAACGGTAATTACCAGGGCGGAAGGTCGAAACTACGTGTGAAATCTGCGAGACGACTTTCTCCTATTATCCATCCGAAAAGGAAGGGCGTTTCTGCGGGGCTTGCGTGCAGGACGAACAGTGCCAGGAGCCTCCCACTATCTGGAAATGACCACCCCCACTGGGCCGGAGGAAAACGAACGAAACAGTGCGAAATCTGCGGAGACACAATACGCCGCAGACCGGGAGATTTCGTCGGTGAAGTCGCGTTGTGTAGCCATCAATGCCACCATGAGTGGCTTTCGCGGACCTTTACGGGGGGATGGACATCCCAACTGGGAGGGTGGGCCCACCGGCCCCGACGGAAAAGGCTGGGCCGCCGTTCGCCAACAGGCGCTCAAGCGGGACGAGCATACGTGCCGGGTGTGGGGCAAGACGAAGGCGGAGCTCGGCCGGAACCGACGTCCACCACATCCAGCCGGTCCGGTCGTTCGACGAGCCCGGAGGCAGCCCACACCCTCGGGAACGTGATTTCGCTCTGTCTCGACTGCCACCGCAAAGCGGATTTCGGCAAGATCCCGGGCCGAGGCGTTGCGACGCCGGATCGAGTGAACCCGCGGCCGAATGAGTATGCACAAATAGGGGGCTGGGATATCGCCACTGTGTCCGAGGAGTCCCACGATGTCGAGACCCCCGCCGCGGTCGCCCTCCTCCAGGACCGGCGACGGGTCCACCTCCTCGAGTGTCTCCACGAACACGCCGAGCCGGTCTCGCTGCCGGACCTGGCCGACGAGATCGCCGTCCGGGAGTGCGGGACCGAGTTGACGGAGATCGACCCCGAGTACGTCAAGGAGATCTACCTCTCGTTGTATCACACCCACGTCCCGAAACTCGAGGACGTTGACCTCCTCCAATACGAGCAGAAATCCGACCTCGTGTCGACGCCGCCGGAGGTCGACCTCGCGGCGATCCTCGCGGATGCCGGTCGAATCGCTGATTAGGGGCAGGCGCGAACCACTCGTCGTGTCCGGACAGGCCATCGGGACCGTCTTTCTCCACGAGGAGGGCGGCGGGTTCCGCGTCGCGGGGATGCAGGACGGCGAGCGCGTCGTCGACGGCGAGCTGGAGCTCGTCGAGCGCTCGGCCGGCCCCCGCCCGGGCAAGTTTCGCGTCCGGCGGAACGGGGAGACGATCCCGCGCCAGCCCGACGAGTTCGTCGACCTCGTCCGCGCGGCCGACGCGATCCGGATCTCCGAACAGAGCGGCCAGTCGAGCGTGGCGGAGCTCCGGGAGATGCTGTCGGCCTACCAGCAGGAGGCGAGCGTGGTCCGGACCTGTCGATACTGTGCGAGTGCGGGGCGGTACTCCCCGATCGACGAGGCGCACGCGGTCCGCTCGGGCGAGGACCTCATCTGCCGGGCCTGTGCCGCCGAGGAGCTCGACCGCGAGCTGAACTATCGCGGCGAGTTCAACGAGCGCGCCGAGGCCCGGCTCACCGAGCTGCTTTACGAGGTCGGGGATCTCGAACGGATCACCGATCTGCTTTCGGGGGGAATGGATCCCGAGCTCACCCGGGTCGATACGATCAGCGCGACCGCCGAGGACGTCGACCCGGTGCCCGCGGCCGGGTTGCCGGTCGATGACCGCCTCCGCGCGGTGCTCGCCGAGCGCTTCGAGACCCTAACTCCAGTGCAGAGCCTGTCCGTCGGGCACGGCCTGCTCGACGGTGCGGACCAGCTGGTCGTCAGCGCGACGGCCACGGGCAAGACCCTCATCGGGGAGCTCGCCGGGATCGATCGCGCGCTCCGCGGCGAGGGGAAGCTCCTGTTTTTGGTCCCGCTCGTGGCGCTCGCGAACCAGACCTACGGCGATTTCCAAGACACCTACGGCGAGCTGGTGGACGTCACGCTCCGGGTCGGCGGGAGCCGCATCCGCGGGGACGGCCGGGCGTTCGACCCGACGGCGGACGTGATCGTCGGGACCTACGAGGGCATCGACCACGCACTTCGCACGGGTCGGGACCTCGGCGACGTCGGCACCGTCGTGATCGACGAGATCCACACGCTCACCGCCGAGGGCCGCGGCCACCGGCTGGACGGCCTGATCGCGCGCCTCCACGAGTACTGTCGCGCCCAGGACCGGGACACGCAATGGCTGTACCTGTCGGCGACGGTCGGGAACCCGAAATGGCTCGCCGGCAAGTTCGAGGCCGATCTGGTGGCCTACGAGGACCGTCCGGTTCCCATCGAGCGGCACGTCATCTTCGCCGACGACCGCGAGAAGGCCCGCGTCTGCGATCGGCTCGTCCGGCGGGCGTACGACCAAACCTCGGCCCAGGGCTATCGCGGGCAGTCGATCGTCTTCACGAACTCCCGGCGGCGGTGCCGGGAGCTGGCCGGCCGGCTCGAGTACGACGCCGCCGCCTACCACGCCGGGCTCGACGGCCGGGAGCGCTCCCGGGTCGAACAGGAGTTTGCCGACGGCGACCTCGCCGCCGTCGTCACGACCGCGGCGCTGGGCGCCGGGGTGGACTTCCCCGCCGCGCAGGTGATCTTCGATTCGCTAGCGATGGGCATCGAGTGGCTGACCGTCCAGGAGTTCGACCAGATGCTCGGCCGGGCCGGCCGTCCGGACTACCACGACCGTGGGCGGGTCTACCTCCTCGTCGAGCCCGGCGGCCGGTATCACCGTTCCATGGAGCGCACCGAGGACGAGGTCGCCTTCGCGCTGCTGACGGGCGACACCGAGGACGTGCGCACGCGCTATGACACGCCCGCGGCCGTCGAGGAGACGTTGGCGAACGTCGTCGTGGCGGGTCGTCGGGCCAAGGCTCTCAACGAGTCGATGGTCGGGGAGCTGGACACGACCCACGCAGTCGGGAAGCTGCTCGAGTACGAGTTCATCGACGGGTTCGCGCCCACCCCACGCGGGCGGGCCGTCGCCGAGCACTTCCTCTCCCCGGACGAGGCCTTTCGGATGCTCGAAGGCATCCGGCGGGGGGACGACCCATTCGGGATCGTGACCGAGGTGGAGTTAGGGAGCGAGGAAGACGGCTGAGGTCGGGATGCGAAACGACTATTCGCGTCCGCCGCCCACTCGGGATGAGGGGCTGTAGGGTAGTGGTATCCTCGGCGCTTTGGGTGCGCCGGACCCAGGTTCGAGTCCTGGCAGCCCCATTACGGCAAGAACCGTTGCGGAACTGATTGAACGGGGCCTTCCTGTCGCTCGACCTTTTTCGGACAAGGGCGATAATTTACTTCTAGAGAACTCGCAGATACAAGGCACACACCAAGACAGGTTGGATGCGCGATTGGGCGGTGACCCCGAAACGAGTATCCCAACATACCAATTCGCCGGGTGTTACTCGGAATCATACACAGAGAGTCTGTACATATTTGGTCGAATCATCTTCGGAGAGAAATAGTGTGGACCGGTCCGGGATAACGATTCAGCGCGTCCATCACGGGGTCGCGGCCATCCGCCGCCAGCACGCGTCGACACGGTTGCGCGGGGACGCCGCTCGCATTATTCCTGCCTGCGATCGATCCGCCGGAACCCCGTCCAGAACATGACGAGGACGGCGACGAAGAGCAGCCCGAGCGCGACGAACGCGGACACTTCGGTCCGACCCTCGAGCTGGGCCTCGACCAGTCCCGCGGCCAAGGCGCCGGTCAGGACCACGAAGCCGGTGCCAACGATGACCATCAACAGGAGCCGATCGTTCGGGACGTCCATCACGTGATGGAAGCGGCTATCGGCGGTAAGCCCTCGCCCGGCACTTGCCAGGTCAGAACCCCGGGTCCGGGAGCTCCGGGAGGTCGGCCTCGATCTCCTCGCGGCGGTCCTCGAGCCATTCCGGGAGGACCAGCTCCTCGCCCAGGTGGGCGAGATCCTCGTCGACATCGTAGCCCGGCTCCGGGGTGGCGAATTCGAAGAGGATCCCGGCGGGGGTGCGGGCGTACACGGAATGGAACCACTTCCGGTCGATGATCTCGGTCGGGCGCAGCCCCTCGTCGATGAGCAGCTCGCGCCAGGCCTCCTGCTCGTCCGTTTCGACGTAAAAGGCGACGTGGTGAACCGTCCCGGCCCCGGGCTGGCCCCGGGGGCCGCCCTCGAGCTCCAGGAGATCGACGACCGAGCCGAGGTCCCCGCTCCCGCGGTACCGGGTGCGCCCGTCGGTGGCGTCGGTCTGCTCCAGGCCGAACCGATCGAACAGTCCGGGGAAGCGCCCCGGACGGCTCACGGCCAGGGTCACGCCGTGAAAGCCCCGGATGGCGTGCTCGTCGGGGACGGGGCCGTCCGGCGGATGGCCGGCGGTCGCGTCCTCGACGCCGACCAGCTCCAGCTGCAGGCCGTCGGGGTCGGTGAACGACAGGACGGGATCGCCGAAGCGCTCCGCTCGCTCGACGCCCCCCTCGACGCGGTCGGCGAGGCGATCGACCCACCAGTCGATGGCGGCCGCCGGGACCTGGAACTGAGTGGTGTAGACCTGCCCGGTCCCGGGGCGCCCGGGTGCGGTCCCCTCGTAGGGGAAAAAGGTCATGCTCGTGCCCGGAGAACCCACCTGGTCCGCGTAGAAGAGGTGATACACGGAGACGTCGTCCTGGTTGACGCTTTTCTTGACGAGCCGCATCCCCAGCGTATCGGTCCAAAACGCGAGGTTCTCGGCGGGATCGCTGGCGATCGCGGTCACGTGGTGGACCCCCGGGGTCGGTGCGGGCATGGACCGGGCTTCGGGCGCCAGGTCAATAACCGCTCTGACACCCGATCCCGCCGTTGAAGCCCGCTCGCCCAAAAGGGGCCGCATGTCCACGTTCCGGTTCGCGTACGAGGCCCCGACCGTGCGTTCGGGCGCCGGCGCGATCGGCGGGATGGCCGACGAGCTCGACACCATCGGCGCCGACCGGGCCCTCGTCGTGACCGGCCGCCACGTCGGCGCGAATCCCGAGGTCGTCGAGCCCGTTCGCGCGGGACTCGGTGAACGGTTCGGCGGGGTCTTCGCGGAGACCACGCCGGACAAGCGGCTGGGCACGGCCGTCGCGGCGCTCGAGCGCGTTCGAGAGGTGAGCGCGGACACCATCGTCGGCGTTGGCGGGGGAAGCAGCCTCGACGTCGCAAAGGCCGTCGCCGCACTCTCCACGGGTATCGCCCCCGAGGAAGCCGGCGCTCAGCTGGAGGCGCATGGCACCGTCGATTTGCCGGCGGGGACGCCGCTCGACGTCGTCACCGTCCCCACGACGCTCGCCGGCGCGGAACTCTCCCCGGTCGCGGGGATCACCGCGGACCCGGCCAGCTGTCCGGTCGACGCGCCGGCCAGCGGGGCCATCAGCGACCCCCGCCTCCTTCCGGCACACACGATCTACGACCCCGATCTCATCGCGACCACGCCCACGGACGTGCTCGCGGGGTCGGCGATGAACGGCTTCGATAAGGGCGTCGAAACGCTGTACTCGCGCCACCGGACGCCCGTGACCGACGCGACCGCGGCCGAGGGGCTCGCGCGGCTGGCCCCGGCACTCCAGGACCTCCGCGCCCGGCCGGAGGACCCCGACGTCTTCGAGGCGATCGCGGACGGGCTCTTCCTCGTCCAGTACGGCGTCGCGCGGCCGGACGGGAGCACGCTCTCGCTACTGCATGCGCTCGGCCACGCCGTCTCCCGGGATACCGACGTGCACCAGGGGATCGCCCACGCTGTCCTCGCGCCCCACGCCCTGGCGTACCTGTTCGGGGAGGTGGACGGGCGTCGCAGGCGCATCGCCGAAGCGCTCGGCGTGCGGGCCGGGCGGGACCTCGCGGCCGGGATCGTCGACGAGGTGACGGCGATCCGCGACGCCCTCGAGCTCCCCGCACGGCTCCGGGAAATCGACGGGCCCGCGGAGGTAGCATACGAGGACGCCGCCCGGGCCACCCTCGAAGACCCGCTGATGGCCAACGCACCGTCGGGATTGGATCCGACTGTCGCGGATATCCTCGGGATCTTCGAGGCCGCACATTGAGCGGTTGACCTGACAGTCAGCTTTGACTGGGGTTCAAGCAGGGGGCCGGACAAAGGAGGCCAGATGGCCAGCGCCGAGACCGACGAACTCGTGGATCGCTTCGACGAGTTCTTCCGGACCTATTACGAGGAAGATATCGCGGAGTTGGCCCAACGTTACCCGAACGAACAGCGGTCGCTGTTCGTCGAGTGGACGGACCTCCAGCGCTTCGACGAGGATCTCGCGGCGGACCTGCGCAGCCAGCCCGATCAGCTACTGACCTACGCCGAGGAGGCCCTGCGCCTGTTCGATCTGCCCTACGACATCAGCCTGGGCCAGGCCCACGTGCGGGTGCGAGGGCTGCCGGATACCACGGACATCCGCGAGATCCGGGCCGAGCACGTCAACCGCCTCGAGAGCGTCCGCGGGATCGTCCGGAAGGCGACCGGCGTCAAGCCGAAGGTCCGCGTGGCGGCCTTCGAGTGCCAGCGCTGTGGCACGCTCACGCGGATCCCCCAGGACGGCGGCACGTTCCAGGAACCCCACGAGTGCCAGGGCTGTGAACGCCAGGGGCCCTTCCGCATCAACTTCGATCAATCCGAGTTCATCGACGCCCAGAAGCTCCGGATCCAGGAAAGTCCCGAGGGGCTGCGCGGCGGGGAGACGCCCGAGAACATCGATGTGAACATCGAGGACGACATCGCCGGGCTGGTCTCGCCCGGCGATACCGTCCGGTGTACGGGCATCCTCCGGATGGAACAGGAGCAAAGCGGCGGCGAGCCCTCCGCGCTCTTCGACGTCTACATGGAGGGCATCGCCGTCGAGCCCGAGGAAGAGCAGTTCGACGAGATGGACATCACCGAGGAGGACGAGCGCCGGATCGTCGAACTGT
>CAZAYR010000031.1:0-22664 GCA_964489365.1 uncultured Salinarchaeum sp. | reverse complement strand
TTAAGAGTCAGACGCTCTGCCGGACTGAGCTACCGGCCCTCGGCCGATCGTAGCCACGTTGGCCGCAAATACGTTGTGGATTTCCGGATCTGGGCGGGAAATCGCGGAACATTAAGGTGTTCGTTCCCCCAGGTCAGAGCACATGCACGGCGGGATCACGATCTCCGCGATGTCGAAATACGCCATTCTGGGCTGCGGGAGCGTGGGACATCTCGTCGCGGAGGAGCTCACCGAGCAGGGCAAGGACCTGCTGATCATCGACAAGGACGAGAGCCGCGTCGACGCCCTCCGCGATCAGGACCTCAACGCCCAGACCGCGGACATCTCGGAAACCGGGATCGCCGACGCCGTCGCCGACCGCGACGTCGTCCTGATCCTCTCGTCGGATATCGAAGCCAACAAGGCCGCCGTGGAGTCGATCCGGGCCGAGAACGCCGACCAGTTCATCGTCGCCCGGGCCGGCGATCCCGTCTCGCGGGACGAGCTCGCGGAGCTCGGCGCGGACAACGTGGTCAATCCGTCGACCGTGATCGCCGAATCCGCCCTCCGGGCGCTCAAACTCGGGGAACTCGAGTACAACGCCGAGCGGTTGGCCCGGATCCTCACGGACGCCGAGGGTGGCGTCGCCATCCTCACGAACGAGAATCCCGACCCGGACTCGATCGCCAGTGCCGTGGCGCTGGCCGCGATCGCCGAGCACCTCGAGATCGAGGCCGACATCTACTACCTTGGCGACATCGGCCAGCAGGAAAACCGCGCCTTCGTGAACTTGTTGGGCATCGATCTCCACCGACTCGAGGACGACCGGACCAGGCTCGAGGAGTACGACGCCGTGGTCCTCGTCGATACCGATCTGATCGTCCAGGAGGTCATCGACGTCGAGGTCGACGCCGTGCTCGATCACAAGGGCGGGGAGTTCGAGGAAGACGTCGAGTTCATGGACGTGCGCCCCAACGTCAGCTCGACATCGACCATCCTGACCAAGTACGTCCAGGAGTTCGACATCAGCGTGAGCGAGGCGACCGCGACCGCGCTGCTGTATGGCATCCGCTCGGAGACGCTCGATTTCAAACGCGACACGACCCCCGCCGATCTGACGGCCGCCGCCTATCTCTACCCCTTCGCCAACCACGATACCTTAGAGCAGGTCGAATCGCCGAATATGAGCCCCGAGACGCTCGACGTGCTCGCGGAGGCGATCAGCAATCGGGAGGTCCAGGGGAGCCACCTCGTCAGCAACGCCGGGTTCGTCCGGGATCCGGAGGTGCTCGGCCAGGCGGCCAAGCACCTCCTCAACCTCGAGGGGATCACCACCACGGCGGTGTTCGGCGTGGGCGAGAACACGATTTACCTGGCGGCTCGTTCGAAGGATATCCGAGTGGATATCGGGCGCGTCCTCGGGGACGCGTTCGACGAGACGGGCGACGTCCTCGGGCACGCCCGCCAGGCGACCGTCGAGATTCCGCTCGGCATATTCACCGGCATCGAAACGACCGACGAGACGCGGGAGACGCTCCTCGCGCTGACCGAGGAGGCAGTGAAACGGAAACTCTTCGCCGCGATGGGCGTGGAAAGCGGGGAGAGCGGGAACGGCGGTTGAACGGTTCAGGCCGCCGCTTCTTCCTCGCCCTCCTCCTCCGAGCGAAGCCGCTCGACCGTATCGGTGATGATCACGATATCGCCGACCGATCGCACCCAACGGTACGGGACGAGCACGCCCTGTCGTCGATCGACCATGTCCTCGAACAAGTCTTCATTGACGTCCGTGAGCGCCAGGCCGGTCACGGCCTCGGCTTCGAGGTTCAGCCGGAGGTCCTCGACGGCGCCGACGAACACGCCGTTGTTCGAGTACACCTCGCGACCGATGAGCGACGTCAGTTCCTGCGGGGAATCGTCCATGTGCGGCCGTTGCGACCTGCCCCCTTAACTGTTGACGACCACACCGCTTATAGCGACCCGAGGATCGGAACTGCGCCCACGACGATCAGCCCGACAAGGAGCACGAGGGTGCCGATCAGGACCTGCCGGCCGGTAAAGGGGCTCTGTGGGGCGGTCGATCGGGTTTCCGGGATCCGTTCGGTGGTTTCCTCGGGTGCCATGTGGGTCGCTTCCGGACGCGCGGCATTAATCCCTCGGGGTGGGATCCGGTCACTCGAGTTTCTCCCCGCAGTGCCGGCAGTACGCGAACGCCTCGGATCGCGCCTAGTCGATGAAGCCGCTCGCGAGGATCGAGGCCGGGAGGGCGAACAGGCCGATTCCGAGGAGCGCGATCACGCCGCTAAACAACGTCATCTTCGGCAGGGTGGTGGTCGGTGGAAATGACTGTTCTGAAATGCGCGAAGACGGACGCGGAACCGCAGGCCCCGGGTCGGTACTTGATTGGCTTCGAGCTGCCTAACTATACTCGCCGAGCGGGAGGTTCATCCATGGCTGCGATCGACCTGTTTCGCGCGATCAGGAACGTCCTCTTGACGGGCCTCGCCGTCATCCTGCCCCTCATCGTCACGATCTATCTCATCTGGTACGCGATCGGTTGGCTGCAAGGGGTCCTCATGCCCTTCGTTCACGCCCTCGAACGGCTCGGCGTCGTTGGGTTTTTCGAACGCCGCGAGCTCATCGTGTTCCTGATCGACGTGGGACTGTACAGCGACGTGATCGGCTTCCTCAGCGAATTCATCGCCCTCCTTTTGTTCCTCCTCGTTGTGGTGCTCGTCGGCGCGGCCGCCCGGTATCGACACGCCGAACTCCTCGTCGGCACGTTCGATTACCTGATTGCCTCCATCCCCGCGATCGGAACGGTCTACCGGACGCTTCGGCACGTCGGCTCGATGGTCCTCACCGAAAACTCCGCGGACTTCGAGGCGGTCAAACTCCTGCGCCTGTTCTCCGAGGACACCTACGTGATCGCCTTCCAGACGGATCCCTCGCCGGGGTCGGTGACGAATGCCGTGGGGGACGAGGACATGGTCTCGCTGTTCGTCCCGATGGCCCCGAACCCCGTCACCGGCGGATTCCTCATGTACGTCCCGGCAGAGCGGGCGATCGACGTCGACCTCACCGTCGACCAGGCAGCCCGCACGATCCTCACCAGCGGCATCTCCCAGGAATTGGCCACGGACACGGACGCCTCGCCCCTCGGCGACATCGCGTCGTTGGGCAGGTCAGACGGGAGCAGCGGCGAGTCCGGCTCCGGGTGAATTGGGGGTGAAACGCGCACGTCTTTACGCCCGGGTGAGCATCCCCTATGTACCCGCCGGCATGTCACTGACCAAGCGGATCATCCCATGCATCGACGTGGATCTCGACGAGGACGGTGAGCCCGCGGTCTACACGGGAGTCCATTTCGAGGATCTCGCGTACACCGGTGATCCCGTCGAGATGGCGCGGGCGTACAACCGCGCTGGCGCGGACGAGTTCGTCTTCCTCGACATAACAGCGAGCGCGGACGGGCGGGAGACGATGCTCGGCGTGGTCGAGCAAGTGGCCGACGAAGTGTTCATTCCCCTGACCGTCGGCGGTGGCATCCGGACGCGCGAGGACATCCGCGAGACGCTCCGTGCGGGGGCCGACAAGGTCTCGATCAATACGGCCGCCCTCGAACGGCCGGCGCTCATCGAGGAAGGCGCACGGGCGTTCGGCAGCCAGTGTATCGTGATCAGCGTCGATGCGCGGCGTCGGTTCGACGACGGAGGCGAGTTTTACGCGGAGGCCGATGGGGAGTCGTGTTGGTTCGAGTGCACCGTCCGGGGCGGCCGCGAGGGGACCGGACGGGATGTCGTGGCGTGGGCCAAGGAGGCCGCCCGGCGCGGGGCCGGCGAGCTGTTCGTCAACTCCATCGACGCCGACGGCACGAAGGAGGGCTACGACATTCCTTTAACCCGCGCAGTCTGCGAGGCCGTGCCGACACCCGTCATCGCCTCCTCCGGGTGCGGGGGGCCCGAAGACGCCTACGAGGTCTTCACGGAGGCCGGCGCGGATGCCGCGCTCGCGGCGTCCATTTTCCACTTCGACGAGGTGTCAATAGGCGGGATGAAAGCGTACCTCCGGGACCGGGGCGTCCCGGTCCGGCCGGCAGGCATCGACGCCGATCCGCATGCGTAGCTCGCGTCGTGGGATTCAATCCCAAAACGACCGCGTCCGGGCGTATTGCCGTTCCTGCTCGAGCAAGTCCCGGTAGAAAGCATCCTCGTCCTCCCGGAGCTTGCCGATCACCCGGGCGGCGTTCTGCGGTCCGACGCCGCGCGCCGCCAATGCGATGACCGCTTGTTTCCCGTGGCTCTGGACGAGGTTCGCCGCCTTGTAGGCCCGTCTGGCGAACTTCTCCTGTTCGTCGTCGCGTTCGTCCTCCTCGATCTCGGCGACCGTCTCGTCGTCCCAGGGGTTCAACGCGGCGATCCGCGTCGAACCACAGTTCGGACACGTCGGCTGGTCGGCGACGCGCTTGACCTTCGTCTTCCGGGACCACTCGCGGCAGTGGATACAGCAGAGAATCACCCGGTCTTCCTGCAGACGCTCCCGGACTGACTTGATGACGCTCGCGTCCGCGTGCTCGGGGGACAGGAGCTCCGAGATCCCGGTGCGACCGGCGAGGCCGATGGGCGTCCGCTCGCCCAGCACGGCCACCTCGAGGTCATCGCCCTGGAGCGCGGTCAGCACGCGCCCGGCGCGCTCAGGGTCGAGCTCCTCGTGGATCAGTTCCCGGACCGCCTCGGCGTACATCGGGGTATCGGCCAGCGCCTCGAGGATGCGGCCGGGCGGTAAGCCGGCCGAGGACGAGCGCCACCGTTTGAGCGCCCCGAACTTGGCCGCGACGTGGGCGACGCGGAATTTGAGGGCGTCGGACTGTTTGAGGCTGAGCTCGATGAGCGGCCGTACGTGATCGGGGTCGGTATCCTCGAGGACTTCCAGGACGTCGGTCGCGCTCGTCCGCGGGGGCACCTCGAGTTCGATCCGGTACGGATCGACATCGAGCCCGATCGCGGAGCCCGTTCGCTGGCCCAGGAGTGCCGCGAGCAGACGCCCGAGCGTATCGTTCGTCCGGTGGCCATAGCAGGCGTTCACGACCACCCGCTGGCTCGTCCCCTCGATCACGAGGACGCCATCGTGAGGGACGGGAAATCCGTCCGCGACTTGGCGCTCGATCGGCTCTCGGGCCTTCTCGATCGTGTGGTCGGTGACGGGGACGTCGGGGAGGCGGTTCCGCAACGAGTCCGGATCATCGACCGCTGCGAGTTCGGCCCGCAGTCGTCCCACCCGCTGGGCGATCGGTTCCGGCACCGGGATCTCCTGACCGGTCCACGAGGGCACCTCGCCCCCGGGGTCTTCGATCGGCGAGACGTTGACCCGCTCGCGATCCTCGTCGATCTCGACGATCCGCCACATCTCGCCGCGCTGGACGAACACCTCGCCCGCCGCGGCGAAGTTCACCACGAACCGTTCGTCGAGCGTCCCGATCTGGTCGCCGCTGGCCATGTCGTGGACGGCGTAGGTGGCCTCGTCCGGGATCATCGAGAGGTTCTCGTAGAAGTACTGCCAGGTCTCGCCGGTCTTCGAGAGGGTATCGGCCTCCTGGTCGAGCCAGATGATCCGGTTGCGCGAGAGCTGCTCGACGACCTCCCGGACGGTCTCCGGGGTGACGTCGGCGAAGAGCTGGGCCCGGGAGACGATCTCGTAGACCCGCGAGCCGCGGATCTCGCCCTCGTCCATGACCAGCCCGACGATCTGGTTGGCGAGGGTATCGAGGCTCCCCCGGTGGACCCGTGCCGGTTCGACCTGGCCGGACTTTCCCGCCGCGACGATCGCGATCGATTCGAGGATGTCGTCGGGTTCGCCGGCGATGATGGTCCCCCGCGAGACCTCGTCGACGCGGTGGCCCGCACGCCCGATCCGCTGGAGGAGACGCGTGACCTGTCGGGGGCTCTGGTACTGGATCACGTGATCGATCCGCCCCACGTCGATGCCGAGTTCCATCGACGATGTACACAACAACGCTCGCAGGTCGCCGGACTTGAAGCGGTCCTCGACGTCGATCCGTGCCTGCTTCGAGAGGGAGCCGTGGTGGACGCCGATCGGTGCGTCCATCCGCCGGAACCGGGAACCCAACGCCTCCGCGGTCTGTCGCGTGTTGACGAAGATGAGCGTCGAGGTGTTCGCCTCGACGAGCTCGACGATCCGGCGGACGTGACTGGCCACCCGGGGCTCGGTCACCAGCTCGCCGGCGAGCCGCTCGTCCTCGGCCGTGATCTCGGGCGCCTCCACGGCAACGTCGATCCGGCTCCCCACATCGACTTCGTGGATCGTGCAATCTTGGCCCCCAGTGAGGAAGGCCCCGATCGCCTCGGGTTCCCCGACCGTCGCGGAAAGCCCGACGCGCTGGGGCTTCCCCGCCAGCTCGACGAGCCGTTCGAGGCCCACGGCCAGTTGCGCCCCCCGCTTCGAGCCCGCGAGCTCGTGGACTTCGTCGACGACGACGTGGGAGACGTCCGCGAGGCCCTCCCGGAGACGCTCGCCGGTGAGCATCGCCTGGAGGGTCTCCGGCGTCGTGACGAGGATATCCGGCGGGTCGACGGCCTGCTGGCGCCGGCGGTACGAGCCGGTGTCTCCGTGGCGGACGTCGACCTCCAGGTCGAGGGTCTCCCCCCACCATTCGAGCCGGGAGCGCATATCCCGATTGAGCGCCCGGAGTGGCGTCACGTACAGGCACCCGATGCCCTCCCGTTCATCCTCGGATTTACTCTCAAGAGCGTCGAAGACGGGGAGCATCGCCGTTTCGGTCTTGCCGCTGCCCGTCGGACCGATCACGAGGACGTGCTCGCCGCTGGCGATCGAGGGGATGGCGAGCCGCTGGGGTTCGGTTGGATCGCTGAAACCGCGCTCGGCGAGGGCTGCGCGGACCGCGGACCCGAGCACGTCGAACGCCGATCCGACGACCCCTTCTCCCGCGCCGCTCATCGGCCGTCGTACCCGCCATCGACGGTTAAATACGTCGCTCCGGTGGGGCGCGGAACGCCGCGGAAAAGGACACTATATTTTTGTAGCTCCTTGGGGGAGTCTCTAAGCGATGAAACCCATCGACGATTCCCCGATCACGCGCGACGGGAACATGGTGATCCTGGCGATGGATCACGGGCTCGAGCACGGGCCGGTCGACTTCGAGCCCGTCCCCGAAACGATCCATCCCGAGACGGTCTTCGAGACGGCCCGGCACGATGCCGTCACGGCGATGGCGGTACAGAAGGGCGTCGCGGAGGGGTATTACCCGAGCTACGAGGACGACGTCAACCTGCTCGTCAAACTCAACGGCACGTCGAACCTCTGGATGGGTGAGCCGGATTCGGCGGTGAACTGCAGTGTCGATTACGCGGTCGAGCTCGGCGCCGATGCCGTCGGGTTCACGCTCTATGGCGGATCCAACCACGAGGTCGAGATGGCCGAAGAGTTCCGCGAGGCCCAGGAAGCCGCCCGAGACTACGGCCTCCCGATCGTCATGTGGTCCTATCCCCGCGGGCAAGGCTTGAAGAACGATACCAAGCCCTCGGTCATCTCGTATGCCACCCGGCTGGCTCTCGAGTTGGGCGCGGACGTGGCCAAGGTGAAATATCCCGGCAGCCAGGAGGCGATGGCCCATGCCTGCGACGCCGCCGGGGACATGAAGGTCGTCATGAGCGGGGGCTCGAAGACCTCCGATGAGGCGTTCATCTCGACGGTCGAAGGCGTCATGGACGCCGGCGGGAACGGGCTCGCGGTTGGCCGGAACGTCTGGCAGCGCGAGCAGCCCGAGCGCATCCTCGACGCGCTCGAGGGCGTGATCTACCAGGGCCAGCGGACCGAGGCCGTGCTGCCGTGAGCGAACGCGAGGTCGTCCGGGACGTCCTGGCCGTGATTACCCGATCGGCCGACGACATACGACGAGGACTCGTCGGGCGGCGTGGGAAGGCCGACGGCCTCAACCCCAGCGGCGACGAGCAGGTCGAGGCCGACGTCTGGGCCGACGACCTGTTGGCCGAGCGGATCGGGGCCATCGACGGGGTCGCGGCGTACGCGAGCGAGGAACGGCCGGCTCTCGTCGACACTGGCGAGGGGCCGTTTGCGGTCGCCGTGGACCCGCTGGACGGCTCCTCGAACCTCAAGTCCAACAATACCATGGGGACGATCTTCGGGGTCTACGACGAGCCGCTCCCGGCCCCCGGACGGAGCCTCGTCGCGTCCGGGTACGTGCTCTACGGGCCCATCACCACCATGGTGACCGCCCGCAAGGGCGTCGCCACGAGCTACGAAATCTCCGGAGGCGAGCGGACCGTCATCGCGGAGGACATGACGCTGCCGGACGACCCGACCGTGTACGGGTTCGGCGGCCGGGTGCCTGCGTGGCCGGCCGATTTCGAGGCGTTCGCCCGCGAGATCGAAGACGAGCTCAAGCTCCGCTACGGGGGCGCGATGATCGGCGACGTGAACCAGGTGATGACCTACGGCGGGATCTTCGCCTATCCCGCGCTCACGGACAGTCCCCGGGGCAAACTTCGCCTCCAGTTCGAGGGCAGCCCGATCGGGTATATCGTCGAATCGGCGGGCGGCCGATCGTCCGACGGCGCCCGCTCGCTTCTGGACGTCGAGCCGACGGAACTGCACGGACGTGTCCCCGTCCACGTGGGCAACGAGGAGCTCATCGATCGATTGGAAGCTGCGCTCGAGTAACAGAAACGCGACGGCCCAGGGGCGGCATGGCGCCCTCGCCATCTCTTTAAGCGGCCTCCCGCATCTCCGAGCATGTACGAGGCGGTCCGGGTCGGACCCGATGGGCCCACAACGCCGACCCGGTTCGTGGTAGCCGCGAGCCGGTTGGGGTACGACGGGGTCGTGCTCCATTGGCCCGAGGAGGCCCACCGGGACCTCGAGCCGGTCGAGGGTCACGACATCGATGTCGTCCGCGGCACCGCGATTGAAGCCGCCGAGCGGGGGGAGGCCGCCCGAGCGATCGCGCAGGCTCGATCGGCGGTCGAGATCGTAACGGGGTTTCCCGCAAACCGGGAGATCCAGCGGTTCATCGCGGAGCGCCCGGCCCTCGACGTGCTCGTACCGACGGCTGACATTGAACACACGACGGCCAAGATCGCCCGCGATCACGGCATCGCGATCGCCTTCGATTTGGGGGCGGTCCTCAGGCGAACGGGGCCGGCGCGGGTCGACCGCATCCGCGAGTTGCGCCGGCTGGCGACGATCGTCGAGCATTTCGAGGTTCCCCACGTGGTGACCGCGAACGCCGAGTCCCATCTGGCACTGCGAGCACCCCGGGAGCTCCAGTGTCTCGCATCGCTGCTGGATGCAGACGCGGAATTCATCGAGCGTGGGCTGACACGCTGGCGGGCCCTCGCCGAACGAACGCGGCGGAACCGTGACGACAGGTTCATCGAGCCGGGCGTCCGTATTCCGGACGATGAAACGGACGCTGGATGAACACGCCGCCCGCTTCGACGGGATGGCGGGCGATTACGACGAGATGGAGCGTCCGGTCTACGCCGCCTGCCGGGACCTCGTGATCGAGCGCGCCGCCCCGGACCCGGAATCCGTCGTGCTGGACCTGGGCACGGGGACGGGGGCCATCGCGCTCGCCCTCGCGCCGAGTGCAGGACGGGTTGTCGGCCGGGATATCAGCGAGGAGATGCTGGCCGAAGCGCGGGCGAAGGCCGAGGCGGCGTCACTGCCGAACGTATCCTTCGGGGAAGGCCGGTTCCGGGCACCGAACGTGGAGGGCCCCGTGGATATCGTGACGACGAACTACGCCCTGCATCACCTCGACGACGGGGCAAAGCGCGAGGCGTTCGGGGTCATCGCCCAACTTGAGCCGTCGAGGTTTGTCCTCGGCGACGTCATGCTCTTCGAAGACGCCGCGCCGGAGGAGCCGGCCTTCGATCCGGAGGTCGACGACCCGGCGACAGTGGGAGTGCTCGTGAACGCGCTGACCGACTGTGGATTCGTGATCGCTGACGTCGAGGCAGTGACCGATCAGGCGGGGATTATCGTCGCCGAGCGGCGATGACCCTGCCCAAACACCTCCGCCCGCGCTGGCGGTATTTCGCCATCGGACTTCGATCATGGCCGGACGTCTCCTTCTCCCGGGAGGAGCTCGAAACGGCCGTTCGGCGGTCCGCTCGCGAGCTCTACGGCGATGTCGGCGCGGCCGAGATGTCCTTGCAGGTCATGCGGTTCCGGTGGGGGGACGGCGCCGGCGAAGCGATCGTTCGGACGCGTCGCGAACATGTGCGGCGGGCGCGAGCCGCGATCGCGTGCACGCCCTCGGTCGGGAACGCCCCGCTCGGCGTCCACGTTCGTGGGCAAAGCGGGACCGTGCGTGCCTGTGAAGAAAACTATTTAGGAAGCGGAGCGGAATCCTTGACCGAGAACACGGTCGTCTTCGAGGGCGCAGAGCGGCCCGCACTGGCGCGAGGAATGGAAGTCGACGTGCGGGTGGCGGATGCCTTCGTCGGCGCGACCAGGCTCGATCTCGAGTGAAACTATGCAAGGACAAGCGCAACAGCAGGCCTACGATCGCGGGATCACGATCTTCTCGCCGGACGGCCGGTTGTATCAGGTCGAATACGCACGGGAGGCGGTCAAGCGAGGGACGGCGAGCATCGGCGTGCGGACGCCGGAAGGCATCGTCCTCATCGTGGACAAGCGAATCCGGTCGCCCCTTGTCGAAAGCACCAGTATCGAAAAGGTCCACAAGGCCGACAACCACATCGGGATCGCCAGCGCGGGCCACGTCGCCGACGCCCGCCAGCTGATCGACTTCGCGCGCCGGAGCGCGCAGGTCAACCGGCTCCGCTACGGCGAGCCGATGGGCGTCGAGACGCTCACGAAGGAAGTCACCGACCATATCCAGCAGTATACCCAGGTCGGCGGAGCCCGGCCCTTCGGGGTGTCGCTGATCATCGGGGGTGTCACCAACGGCCGCCCGAGGCTCTACGAGACCGATCCATCGGGCACGCCGTACGAGTGGAAGGCCCTCGCGGTCGGGGAGAACCGGAACGAGATCAAGGAGTATCTCGAGGAACACTACGAGGCGGATCTGAGTCTGGAAGCCGGCATCGAACTCGCCTTCCGAGCGCTCGGGTCCGTCAACGATGACGGATTGGTGCCCGAGGAGATCGGTGCCGCCCTCGTGCCCGTCGAAACCGGCGAATTCCGCCAGCTCGAGGAGGACGAGATCGTCGAATATCTCGAGGAATTCGACCTCCTCGCCGACGACCCCGCGGCCGACGACGACGAGAACGAAGACGAGTCGTAATCACGACCGCGCCGCCGCGACGTTTGCCGATTGCTTCTCTGCACGACCGTCACGGGACCGGTCAGGACGATGCTTCGAGACTTACCCATGCGTCGCGGGTGCCAGTACCGCGATGAGATCCGTCCGCCCGCTTAACTGGGGGAACGCTCGACGATCTCGATCTCGTGGCCGTCCATGTCCCGCGTGAAGGCATAGCGGAAGTCACAGGACGGCGGATCGCGGTAGTTCGCCGCCCCACGCTCCATTAACCTACCCCAGAACTCCTCCAGATCATGGGATGTCACTGCCACGTGCCCCCAGGCATCGCCCATGGTGTAGGTACGGCCGTCGTAGTTGTAGGTGAGCTCGAGATCCATTGATTCCGGCGGGACATCCGCGGGTCCCATGAAGTAGTTCGCGAAGGTGTCGGCCTCCCACCGACCGCGTTCGACGTACCCGAGCTTCCGGGTGTACCATCCCAGTGCCTCGTCGGCATCCTCGACCCGCATCATCGTGTGATCGATCGACCATCGGGCGCCGTAATCCCGCTTGACGATCTCGATCTCGTGGCCGTCCGGATCCTTGACGAACGCGTAGTTGTACCCGCAGGATTCCGGATCGCGGTAGTCCTCGACCCCTTCGTCCACCAGGCCCTCGTACGCCGAGACGAGCTCGTCCTCCGGAACCCGCACGGCGATGTGGCCCCAGGCGTCGCCCATGTCGTACGAGCGGCCGTCATGGTTGTACGTCAGCTCCAGCAACGCGCCCGTCTCGTGTTTGTCTTCGGGCCCGAGGAAGACGAGCGTGAACTCCTCTCCCCCACCCCGGCCGTATTCGACGTAATCGAGATGGGTCTGATACCAGTCGACGGACTCCTCGAGATCCTCGACCCGGATCATCACGTGATCGAGAGTGCCGACGCTCATATCGCTCGATTGGCCACCGCGGCTCAAAAACGCTCGTGATGCGGCGATCAGTCGTACATCGGATCGTCGACGTCCGCCGGGCCCGCGTCCAAGGGTTCGAACTGCTGGGTCATCCGGGGTGTCAACCCCCCGGTAAGAATGACGGCGACCACGATGAGCGAGGCCGCGAGCACGACGAAATCCCCGCTCGGGTCATAGCCCGCGAGGCTGGAGCCGGTCGCGACGACGAACGTGGTGATGAAGAACACGACGGTCGCGAGCACGACCATCACCACGATCCCTAGGACGCTGGCCAGCAGACTCGCAAACACGCGCGACATCGATGACATGACACCGCCCGTGTCCGTGCCGGGCACAGTAGGTGTTGCGGTTAGCCCAGGCTGCCTTCCATCTCGAGTTCGATCAGGCGGTTGAGTTCGACCGCATACTCGATGGGCAGCTCCTCGGTGATCGGCTCGATGAAGCCCGAGACGATCATCTGTTTGGCGTCGTCGTCATCGAGGCCGCGGCTTTGAAGGTAGAAGATGTCCTCGTCGCCGATCTTGCCGACGGTCGCCTCGTGGGCGACGTCCACCTTCGACTCCTGGATCTCCATGTACGGCATCGTGTCCGAGGTGGACTCGTTGTCGAACATCAGCGCGTCGCACTCCACGGCCGTCGAGGAGTTGCGCGCGCCGTCGGAGATGTGGACGAGGCCGCGGTAGTTCGTGCGGCCGCCGTCCTTCGAGATGGACTTCGACTCGATGGTCGACTTCGTGTTCGGCGCGTTGTGGTAGACCTTCGCGCCGGTGTCGATGTTCTGGCCCTCGCCGGCGAACGCGATGGTGATGTGGTTGTCCGTCGCGCCGGGGCCCTTGAGGATGGTCGAGGGGTAGAGCATCGTGGCCTTCGAGCCCATCGATCCGGAGACCCACTCCATCGTCGCGTCCTTCTCGGCGATGGCCCGTTTCGTGTTGAGATTGTAGGTGCTCTTCGACCAGTTCTGGACCGTCGAGTACTGGACGTGAGCACCCTCCTTCACGAAGACCTCGACCCCGCCCGAATGGAGGTTAAAGGAGGAGTATTTCGGAGCCGAGCAGCCCTCGATGTAGTGGACCTCGGCGCCCTGTTCGGCGATGATCAGGGTGTGCTCGAACTGGCCCATCCCTTCCGAATTCATCCGGAAATAGGCCTGGACGGGCATATCGACGGTCACGTCCTCGGGCACGTAGACGAACGACCCGCCGGACCAGATCGCCCCATGGAGCGCGGCGAACTTGTTGTCGCTGGGCGGGACACACTGGGTCATGAAGTACTCGCGGACCAGCTCGGGGTGTTCCTGGACCGCCTGGTCCATGTTCATGAAGATAACGCCCTTGTCCTCCCACTGTTCCTGCATGTTCTGGTAGACGATCTCGGACTCGTACTGGGCGCCGACGCCGGAAAGGGCCTCTCGCTCGGCGTCCGGAATGCCGAGCTTCTCGAAGGTGTCCTTGATCTCGTCGGGGACGTCCTCCCAGTCGTCGACGCCGCCCCGGACGTCCACGTCGGGCCGAATGTAGGGGACGATCTCGTTGATATCGACCTCCGATAGATCCGGCTGGCCGGGCCAGTCCTCCGGCATCGGCATCTCCTGCCAGTACTCGAGGGCACGGAGCCGCCGGTCGAGCATCCACTCGGGTTCGTCCTTGTCCTCGCTGATCAGCCGGACGGCCTCCTCGGTCAATCCCTTTTCCGTCTGGAACGCCGCCCCCGATGAGGTCTTGAAATCGAACCGCTCCTCGGTGTCGGTTTGCTGTAAGTGATCCTGGTCCGAACTCATTACTCGGAACTTGCCCCGTATTCGGATAACACTTTGGACGTCACGACGAAGACGAAACCGGTTCCGGTTACAAACCGGCGACCCGCTCCCTGGGAGTAACTCTCATCACTTACCTTCCCGATACTCGGTGCCCACAGGCCCGACCCAGTATCCGGCCGAACGTTTATTTGGAATTTGCCCGAACTTCCACGGGACTATGAGCGAATCCGAACACGACCTCGAAGCCCGGCTCCCCGAAGGGGAAGCGTTCGATCCCCCGGCGTCGTTCGTGGAACAGGCGAACGTAGCGGATCCGGGGATCTACGACCGGTTCGAGGAGGACTGGCCGACATGCTGGGAGGATGCCGCCGAGCTCCTCGATTGGGACCGCCCGTGGGACGAGGTCCTCGTCAACGACAACCCTCCGTTTTTCGAGTGGTTCGTCGGGGGTCGGCTGAACGCGAGTTACAACTGCGTCGACCGGCACGTCGCCAGCGGGCGAAAGAATCACGCGGCGATCCGATGGGAGGGGGAACTCGGGGAAGAACGGACGTACACGTATCTGGACCTGTATCGGGAGGTCAACGCGGCGGCGGCCGCGCTCCGCGAGCTCGGTGTCGAGGAGGACGACGTGGTCACGCTGTATCTCCCGATGATTCCGGCCCTCCCCATCGCCATGCTGGCCTGCGCGCGGATCGGTGCCCCACATAGCGTCGTGTTCGCCGGGTTTTCCGCGGAAGCCCTGGCGACCCGGATGGACGCCGCCGATTCCGATGTCCTGATCACCTGTGATGGCTACTATCGCCGCGGGGAAGCCCTGGACCACCTCGAGAAGGCCGACACCGGCGTCGACTCGCTCGGGCGCGACCCCGACGTCGTGGTGGTCGACCGGCTCGGTGACGTCTACGAGCACGACCTCCAAGCCGGCTGGCGTGACTGGGCCGACCTCCTCGAACCGCATCGCGGGCGGGAGGTCGAACCGGTCAGCCGGGACGCCGAGGACATGCTCTTCCTGATGTATACCTCCGGGACGACGGGGACGCCGAAAGGCGTCAAGCACACGACCGGCGGCTATCTCTCCTATGCCGCCTGGACGAGTCAGGCCGTCCTGGATGTCAAGCCCGAGGACACCTACTGGTGTGCGGCGGACATCGGGTGGATCACCGGCCACTCGTATATCGTCTACGGGCCACTTGCCCTCGGGACTACGACGCTCATGTACGAGGGCACGCCGGACTACCCGGAGAAGGATCGCCTGTGGGAACTCGTCGAACGGTACGACGTCGATATCTTCTACACGGCGCCGACAGCGGTCCGTTCGTTCATGAAGTGGGGCACGGAGTATCCCGACGCACACGACCTCTCCAGTCTCCGGCTCCTCGGGACCGTCGGCGAGCCGATCAACCCCGCCGCCTGGAAGTGGTACTACACGCACATCGGCGGCGAGTCCTGCCCGGTGGTGGACACCTGGTGGCAGACCGAGACCGGGGGAATGATGATCACGACCCTGCCGGGCATCGGGGAGATGAAGCCCGGCAGTGCCGGACCGGGACTCCCGGGCATCGAGGCCGAGGTCCTCGACCAGGACGGGAAGCCGGTCGGCGCCGGCGGGGCCGGCTACCTGACGCTGCACCGGCCGTGGCCGGGCATGCTCCGCACCCTTTATCGCAACGACGAACGGTTTATCGAGGAATACTGGGCGGAGTACTCGGATACGGACAGCGACGATCCCGACGACTGGGTGTACTTCCCGGAGGACGGCGCGAAGCTCGACGATGACGGATACTTCACGATTCTGGGGCGTGTGGACGACGTCGTCAACGTGTCCGGCCACCGCCTGGGCACCATGGAAATCGAGAGTGCCATCGTCGAGGTCGATGGGGTCGCCGAGGCGGCGGTGGTCGGGGCCCAACACGAGATCAAGGGCGAGGCCATCTACGGCTACGTGATCAAGGAGAACGAGGCCCCCGACGAGAACACCCTCGAGGCGCACATTATCGAGAACGTCGAGCAGGTGATCGGCCCGTTCGCCCGGCCCGAGGAGATCGTGTTCACGCCGGAACTGCCCAAGACCCGATCCGGAAAAATCATGCGGCGACTGCTCGAGGATATCGCGAACGAGACGGATCTCGGCGACACGTCGACGCTTCGCAATCCGGATATCGTCGAGGACATCCAGCAGCGCGTCCAGGCCGATTAGGGCGCTCGGGGCGCGTGCGCGGTTTCGATGACCCGGCGCGTCTCGCGATCTAACTCGATGAGGTGACAAAGGGGGTTCCCGGGATAGACGACCGGGTTCTCGAGGACCCCGACGATCAGCCCGGAAAACGGGGCGTCGATATGGACGCGATCGGCCATGAAGGGATTCGAGATCGTACAGATCGCGTCGCCCTCGCGGACGAGCGCACCTCCGTCGTAGTGCATATCCACGATCCCGCCGGCATCGGCCCGGATCCAGGTCTTCTCCTGGCCCCCGTCGAC
Source organism: uncultured Salinarchaeum sp. (assembly GCA_964489365.1). GTDB lineage: Archaea > Halobacteriota > Halobacteria > Halobacteriales > SKNY01 > SKNY01. Next base: position 6,211 of record CAZAYR010000031.1, on the reverse strand, counting down.
GACGGTCCGCCATCCGGGCCATTTCACCGCCGACGTGGCGATCATGCCGAGCTCGGCGAAGACGCTCTCGACCGACTGGAGCGCGCTGTCGATCATGTCCCGCTGGAAGCGATGGGCTTGGCCCATCTCGACGACGATGCTCGGGATGTCGTCTTCGGTGGCTTCCCGGCGTAACGAGCCGGCCGGGCCCTCGCTCTGGATGATCACGTGCGCGCCGAAGGCCTTGGCGATTCGTTCGACCGCGGGGCTCTCGAGGTCCGCCCGGACATGGAGCATGTTGTTCCGTCCGCGTGTCGAGGTGTGAAAGTCGAGCACATAATCGGCGGGTGCAATGAAGTTCTCGTAGATGTGGTGGGCGATCCGCCGGGCACTCGTGCTCGATGGATCACCGGGAAACGAGCGGTTGAGGTCCCGATCCAGGATCGGGAGATACCGGTGCTGGGACAGGAAGCCGGGCACATTGAGGACTGGCAAACAGACGATGGTGCCATGGAGGTCCTCGTAGTCCCACTCCTGGGCCACCGTGCGGACGACCTCGACGCCATTGAGCTCGTCGCCGTGGCTCGCCGCGGTAAGACAGATCACCGGGCCCGGGTGGGGGCCGTTGATGACAGTCACCGGCAGCCGGACGGGGTCCCCCAGGTACGTCTCGCTGACGGAAAAGCGGAAGTCGAATCGTTCGTCGGGGGCCACCGTACCCCCTTCGAACTCGAACGGGCTGGCCCCGTCGGCGGGCATGCACCCATCTGGCCGGGAGGCCTATTTAAACCCCGGCAACCCGATCCATCCCTAGGTTCTTTGGGATATGGATCCGTTGTATGGTGGGCTATGGTTTCGGGTGAGATGGGGGTCCGCGTCGGCGTGTTAAGCTTGCACAACAGCAAGGAGACCAAGGCGATCTGTAACGCGATCGCGGCGCTCGGCCACCGCCCGGAATGGCTGCGTAAGGAGAACACGGCGATCAGGATCGAGGACGGGGAAGTCTCGATGTCCCCATCGGTGGATATCATTGCCAACCGCCTCCTTCTCTCCTCGACGGCCCAGCCCTGTGAGGAGCTCGGATTGGCGCACACGTTCGCCGGAACCGTCCCGACTCTCAATCACCCCCAGGCAGTGCTCCAAGCGATCCACAAGTTCGCTGCGGCCGCGACGCTGGCGCACGCGGACATCCCTGTCCCGGACGCGTTCATGGCGTTGGATTCGGCGGTCCTGAACGAGGCACGGCCGGACTTCGGGGAGCTCGCGGTCTACAAAACGGCGATCGGCACGCACGGCGGTGGGACCTGGCAGGTGACCGGCGAGGACGAACTCAACGCGAAGGTCGGCAACCGCCGGGCGTTCCTGCAAGCGATGGTTCAGGGCGACGAGGTCCGGAACCGCGACCAACGGGTGTACGTCGTCGACGACCGCATCGTCGGCGCGATGACGCGGTTCGCCCCCGACCAGGACTGGCGCACGAACGTCGCCCTCGGCGGGGATGTCGAGGATGCGACGGCATCGCTGTCGGAGGAAGTCAAGGACATCGCGCTGCGGGCGACCCGGGTTTTGGGACTGGATTACGCCGGGGTCGACCTCGTGAAGGGACCGAACGGCTGGTACGTCCTCGAGGTCAACCCGACCGCCGGTTTTCGCGGCCTGTTCCGGGCGACCGGTCGGAGCCCCGCACCGTATATCGCGGCCCTAGCGATCGAAGAGGCGGGCGGCACGGTCGCGGACGACGAGGTCGACGCGCTGGCGGACACCCTCGACGACTCCGTGCCCGCCTGCAAACCCCGGCCCCACCGTCGCTATGCCGAAGGGCCGCCGAAAACCGTGGGGCTCACCGAGGAAGTCACGGTTTCGGGAACAGCGGGAACCGAGACCGTCTCGGCGAAATCCGATACCGGCGCCGCGCGAAGCAGCATCGACACCGAACTCGCGGCCGCCATCGGGGCCGGCCCGATCACGAGTATCACCCGGGTGAAATCGGGGAGCTCGAAGCAGGCGACCACCCGTCCGGTCGTCGACGTCGTGATCGGGATCGGGGGGAGCCAGCACACGGTCACCGCCAGCGTTGAGGACCGGAGTCATATGGCCTATCCCGTCCTTCTCGGCCGCGATATCCTTGAGCACTACCACGTCGACGTGACTCGGGGCCTCGAGAGCGATGAGGAGGCCGTCAGCGAGGAATGAAGGCGGGAGATGGTGTTTTTTATTACACCGCCGCTGGAACCCGCCAGCATGATCGAAGTGATCGCGGGGATCGTGGCGCTGGTTGTGGTGCTCGCCGTCCTCTTCGGCGTCCCCCGCGCGGTCGGCGGTGGCGCCGGGACGGCCCGGTGGCCGGATCTCCTCGGCGGGCTCGAGCGAGGAGTGGCGGGATGGCTGGATCGCTCGCGACTCTTGGACCTCGTCATCGGTGTGGTGACGGTCGTGGTGATGGCGGCCGCGATCATGGTTTTCCAGGATCCGAGTATCGTGGGTGGAGGGGGCTCGGTCGTCGCATACGTCCTGGGACTCGTCGGCTTTGTGGGCCTGTTCGCCACGACATATCTGAGCGTCCGCCGTGCGGGGGTCAGCAGCGCGGAAGCGACGTTCATCGGCAGCGTCCTCAGCGGCGTGGTACTGTTGTTACTGATCATCTTGCTGTTGATGGACTGAGCGCGCCCCGTATTCCTCGGCGAATGATCGGAATCCACGCACGGATGGGGTCGGCCGCGTCCAAGGGGTTGGAGTGTTCTATCCCTCCCCGAATCGCATTCGAGAAAGCCCACCCGGAAACCGAACGTCATGGTGAGCCCGCGCTCGTGCTCGAGGGCGGGTAAAGGATCGATCGCCTCCACATCCGGCCTGTTGGCCGGCGACAACGTCCACGGAGGGGGCCGGTTCGGGTCGAGTTCGCCGGCAGGTCGGGGAACCGACACCCCTCCCGCGCAGGTGCACGGGGTGACGCAGGTATATCTACGTGGAACCCATGAGTGGTTCGCGTGACTCGTGTCCGTGAACGTCGCTGGGAGTATCGTTGTCTCAGACCGCCGCGCGAGGAAACGATGAAGGAGGCCAGCGATCCCACGGCCGAGCTCAATCGTCTCGGCGAGGAGGGGTGGGAACTGGTCACCACCATCGATTACGAAGCCGGGGGGACCAAATATCTCGTCCTGAAGCGGCCGAAGGAGCCGGGCTCCCATGAGTGAGGACGATCGTGCTCGCACGATGGAGACCGCGAATACCATGCGGGAGCGCGCCGGGGAGAGCCGGCTGAAAATCTGGTTGCTCCTCCGCACGAACCGATTGCTCGTGACCGGGTTCCTCGGGCTTGGCTTCTTCGTCGTGTTTCTCGCCTGTAGCGTCGTTTTATCGCCCTCATTGGAGTCCGCCCTCCGCGACGCCGACACGATCGAGACGATGTTCTCGACCATGATCGGTGTCATCGTCACGGGGACGACCCTCGTCGTGACCATCAGCCAATTAGTGCTCGCCCAGGAGACCGGGCCGCTCGGCGATCAACGCAAGCGAATGGCGGACGCGATGGATTTCCGGAAATACGCGAGCGATCTGTTCGGGGGTGCGGTCCCGGCCGATCCGTCCGCGTTTCTGCTGGCACTCGTCGAAGAATCGGAACGGCGAGCCGAAGCACTCCAACGAGCAGTCGGCGGGAGTGAACACGACGCGTTCGCGGACCAGGTGACCACGTTCGTCGAGAGTCTCCAGGGCAACGCCGACCAGGTCGAAAGGCAACTCGAAGGCGCCCGATTCGGGACGTTCGACGTCCTCTTCGCCGCCTTGAATTTCAATTATTCATGGAAGATTTTCCAAATCGAGCGACTGACCCACGAGTTCGAAGCCACGCTGACCGACGAGCAACGGACCGCACTCGAGGACCTCAAGACGGCATTGGCGATGTTTGGACCCGGTCGCGAGCACATCAAAACACTGTATTTCCAGTGGGAACTCGTCGATCTCTCGAGGTATATCCTCTACGCGGCCGTGCCCGCGCTCCTCGTTGCTGGCGGCATGCTCACGTTCGTCGGCGCGGATACGTTCGATGGCGTATTCCTCACCATTCCGGTGATCACCTGGGCGGTCGGCCTCGGCTTCACGATCACGTTGATCCCCTTCTTCCTCTTTACCGCCTACATCCTTCGAATCGCCACGATCGCGAAGCGGACGCTGGCGATCGGCCCGTTGATCCTCCGGGATACCCACCGATGAGCGAACGGAGCAGGAAGGTGTCGCCGACGTGCCGTCTCCGGGGGAGGGGACCCGGACAGCTACGTGATCGAGAAGGATGCGGCGGCGGCCAGGACGGCGATCGCGATAAAGGCCGTGAACATCAGCACTGAGAGGATCCGGGGTTCGTAGCGGAGATGTTGGTAATACCCGACGATCAGGAGCGTCTTGATCGTCGCCGCGATCATGGTCAGCCCCAGCGCGAGGTCGTACGTGAGGAACTCGAAGAACGCGTATTTGGAGAAGGCCAACGTCAGCAAGGCGACATACACGACCGAATACAGCCGCACGTTTGCCATTACGGAAAGCCCCATCGCCCGGGAATAAAGCATTTGCGAAGGTCCCCGGCCGAAGGGGATGGCATCATTTATCCTGCCCGCCCGAAAAGCTCCGAAGCAACATGGCCGACGCCGCCGCCGTCACCGACAAGAGTCTGCAGCTGAAGGTCCTGGGCGGGATCGCTGTCGTGGCGATCGCGATGATCGCCATCGTGTCCGTGTTCCTGGAAACGTCCACCATCTCGACGGCCGTGCTCGTGCTTCTGGCCGGCGTGCTCGTCGCGATCGCCGCCCTCGCGATCGAGACGTAGCCCGGCGCCGGCGAGACGCGAAGGGTCACCCGCTCAGGACATCCGATCCCCCTCGTTACTCGAAGGGATAAGCAAGGAGACCAGTCCCGGCTACATCAGATAGAAGAGCGGGAAGAGGAACACCCAGACGATATCCACGAAGTGCCAGTAGAGCCCGAAGTACTCGATGGGGCGTTGGTCTTCCATGTAATGGCCCCGCGCCGCCCTGGCGATGAGGAAGAGCACCAGGAACATTCCCAAGAGGACGTGCATCCCGTGCAGGCCCGTCGTGCCGTAATAGATGGTCTCGCGGACGCCGCTGTCGACGGTCACGCCGTGAGCGTACTCGTAGTCCCACTCCCAGGCCTTGATCATCAGGAAACCGAAGCCGAGGAGGAACGTCGCCGAGAGCGCCCCCACCAGCACCCGCTGGCTCTTCCGCTCGGCCGCAACGAGCGCGAGCACGACTGTGAAACTGCTGGTGAGGAGCACGAACGTATTGATCAGTCCCGGCAATGGGTCCGGCGGGATCGGCTCCCAGGCGAACCAGCCGTACGCGATCCGGACGAACACGTACGCGCTCAGGAAGGCCCCGAACACGATGACGTCCGACGCGAGGAAGATCCACGCGCCGAGTTTGTTCTTCTCGATGCCCTCGAATGGCCAGCGCGAGGCGACTTCGGCCGGGGGCGCGAAGAACTCCTCCTTCCCGAACCGGAGGAGCGCCCAGCCGGTGACCCCCAGCCCGACGACGGTGAGGATGATGGCATGGAGGCCGCCCCACACCAGCGCGCCGTCCTGGAAGACCCGACTGGATCCCAACCCGAGGAACGTCAGGAGGATGCCCATGCTGATGACGAACGGCCACGGGCTCGCATGCGAGGCATGGACCTCGCCATGTCCGTAGTAATCGTCCGTGTCCGAGGCCGCCCCCGCGTGGCCGCCATCCGCGACGGCATCGGATCCGGACACGAATTCGAGCGCCCCGCTCCGGTAACTCGGGCGGTCGATCCAGTTTTCCAAGGGCGGCGGGGAGGGGACCGCCCACTCCAGGGTCCGGGCGAACTCCCAGGGGTTCTCCCCGGCGATCGGCCCGCTGTGCATGCTCTTGTAGAGGTTATAGAACATGATCAGGAACGAGACGGCGATCAGCATCCCGCCGATCGTCGCGATCTGGTGCCAGATCGTGAGTCCCTCGGCGTAGTGGAAGACCCGCCGGGGCGTCTCCCAGGCGATGAACAGCGGGAAGTAAAGCAGGTTAAAGCCCACAAAAAACAGGCCGAAATGTAACTTCCCGAGGAACTCGTCGTACATCCGTCCCGTCATTTTCGGGAACCAGTAGTATAACCCCCCGAACAGCGCCGTCGCGCCGCCGAACATCACGTAGTGGAAGTGCGCCACCACCCAGTAGGTCCCCCGGAACTCGTAATCCAG
>CAZAYR010000030.1:19094-22769 GCA_964489365.1 uncultured Salinarchaeum sp. | reverse complement strand
CAACGGCGTCGATCTGCTGTTCCGGTATGCGCAGTGTCACACGATCCATGGTTCTGTCATCCCCGTGTAAGACGGATCGGTCGGTTCGAGTCCCCTGCCTTCCCGCGATTGCCGTCGTGCCGGTGGCGGACTGTTGTAAGACGATCCGTCTTACGTAGACGGACGAATAGACTCGATTATTATAAAAGTACCGGCGAACTGACCGTCTTGTACAACGACTTGTATCACAAATGGAATGTTTGCAACCTCTTTCGTGATGAAAGTTTCTACTGGGGGCGCCACCGCATTACACCAAACCGACACACATCTCGGATGGGTTGATCGGGGAAATAACAATCCTTAAATCCGGATCGCCGGGTATTACACCACGACCGCCCTTAGCTCAGACTGGTAGAGCAGCCGACTGTAGATCGGCTTGCCCCCCGTTCAAATCGGGGAGGGCGGATCGGGTTTTCCCGCCAGTTGTTCGCTGCCCAACTACCTTCGTCCGGGTAGCAAACACCTGTCGGACGTTTCATGTCGACTTTCGTCATCCTCTGGTGGCGGTCTCGGTATCCGTTTGGCTCGAACGAGAGGGCAGAGGCGTCCTTGGTTTGTCTTCGCGAGTGCTGTGAATCCCTGTCTGGCCGCCCCCAGAACGGTTGTTCAATGCCCGAACAATTATTCGTTGACACCGGAATGCCCTCCTCATGACGCTCGCGGGCCCACGATTGAGGTACCTGGAAACGCGTACGGGGTCACTCTTTCTCCTCGCTGGCGCAGTGTTGGTCGTCTACGGTGCGGCGAATGGAGCCGTGACCTTCACGGATGTCGCAGTACGGACATCCGTCCTGTGGTTCGGGTACATCTTCTCGTTCCTCGGCCTGTTGGGGCTGTATCCGACGCTGGCGAAGGAACGCCCCATGCTCGCCCGCGTCGGTGCGGGGACCGCGGTGGTGGGACTGCTCGGTGTCACGTTGGTGAGTCTGTTGAGTTTGGGTCAACTTGTGGGGTCGGTGGCCGAACCGATGCCAGGTGCGCTGGGGATCTGGGTGCTGGCCCTCGTCGGGTTCATCGGTGGGTATCTCTCGACTGGTCTAGCGGCCCTCCGCTCGGAGGCGCATTCGGCTACCGTCGGCTTCGCGCTACTGGCGCCGGGCATCATCATCGTCCTCATGCTCGTGCACATGGCGGCCGGGCTAGAACAACCCACATCGGTATTCGTCGTCAGTTCGGGCCAGGCCATGGCCCATCTCGCGATCGGTGCGACCCTGCACCATCAGGCGTCTCAACCCGACGAGAACGCAGAACCAAAAGACGCGACCCCCACCGTTGGGGCCGATGACTGACTCGGAGGCGTTGCCCCTCGATATCGCCCCAGGTTCGGCGGGGTCGCATGCGACGGACGCGTTCGCGCTGCTCGGCAACGAGACGCGGTTGGCCATCCTGCTGGCGCTCTGGGAGCGCCACGACCCCCATGCCTTGGACAATGCCGTCCCGTTCTCGGAGCTGTTCGACCGGGTAGAGTACGACGACCGCGGGAGTTTCCGCTACCACCTCGAGCAGCTCGAGGGACAGTTCGTCAGCCAGCCCGCCCCGGGCGAGGGCTACGAGCTCCGCGTGCCCGCATTGCGCTTCATCCAGGCCGTAATCGCTGGCGCGGGGGTACAGGACACCGGGCTCGAGCCGTCCCCCATCGATCAACCGTGCCCGTTCTGCGAGGCCCCCACGGTCGTGTACTACCACGAGGGCCTGGTGGTCCAAGCCTGCACCGAGTGCGCGGGCGTCTCGGACGACGGCGACGTGGAGGGGTTTCTGAACGCCGTGCCCTTCGACCCCGCGGGATTGTCCGATCGGACGCCGGAGGAGATCCGGGCGGCAAGCCGGGTCGCCGCCTGGCACCAGACAGCGATCATGTTCGACGGCCTCTGTCCCGCGTGTTCGGGCGCGGTCGCGGGACGTCTCGATTACTGCGAGGTCCACGAGCCATCCGGGATCTGCGGGAATTGCGGGAGCACGTTCGCCGTTCTAGCCCGTTTTGAGTGCCAGACCTGCAAGAACCATAACGTCTCCTCGCCGAAGGCGCTCGCGATCTTTCATCCGGCTGTGGCCGCTTTCTACCACGATCGAGGGATATCGACGCGGTTCACGGCCGATGACCCTGCCAGCGTCCGTCGCATCATCGAACTCATGGACGAGCACAATGTGGATGTCGTGGATGAGCAACCGATCGAGGCTACCGTGACGGTCACGGACGGGTCGGAGCAATTGGTCCTGACCTTCGACGAGACGGCGAGGGTCCTCGGCTGTCATCGATCCGGCGGCACCGATCGCGGATCAGGTCCGCGTTAGTGTCTCCCGGAAGAACCTCGTGGACCTCGGGGAAATCGTCAATCAGCTAATAGTAATATCATCCAACTAACACTTATGGATTCCTCGAATGTACCAGCTTCCCGTATGTCAGGAAATGGTCTCATCACATGGGCATCGCTCGAACGGTGGCGCGCGAAGCTGTTTCTCCTCGCGGCGGTTATGCTCGCGATCAACGCCGTGATCCTGTTCTACGACGTCATCGCGGGGACGGAACTGCGGCTACCGCTCGGACAAGTATTCGTCGGGACGGGGTGGACGGCAGCCCTCTTGGGGATGCTCGGGTTGTATCGTCCCCTCCAGGAGCACCGGCCCTGGTTGGCACGGATATGTGCGCTCGCCGCTGTCATCGGCGTGTACGGGTACGCTGTCATGGGGGTCGCCTTTGCAGCGGCCGTCGGCGGACTCCCGATGGATACCGTAGAATCGTATCAGATCGTGTTCCTGCCGGCGGTCTTGGTCGGGACGCTCCTCGCATTTCCGCTGTTCGCGATCGCCGGTCTCCTCACCGGAGCCTATTCCCGGACGGTGAGTGTTCTGCTGGCGGCATCGCCCGTCATCTTCGTAATCAATGTTCTCACGGGGCCGAACCCCGAGTCCATTTTCGGAGTCCTCGTGGCGTTGACGGTCGTGTACGGGACGCTCGGCTACCTGCTCCCGAAGGATGATATCTCGTCGGAGCGGGTCGACACGCCGACCGATCCATCCGTGTAGAAAGGCCACGTTGGATGAACTTCTGGTCGTGGGGTAGAGGTCGCTGAAGTTTACGTGCCTGTAACGTCTATGACCTCCGCCTGCTCGTTTACCGTGATCGAGAGCCGATCGTCATCGAGTTCGAACGTGAACGATGCCGAGAACGGGTCCCTTCCGTGGATCGTCTCGTCGACTGCGGTAAGGTGAATCCCGGTCGGCACGACGGGATCATGTCCATGGTCGATGAGAAAGTCCATGACCGACGGATGACCGAGCAGGAATTTCGTGAACACGGATTCTTGCTCGAGGATGCAATTCGTACATTGCGTCTCGATCACGACGCCGAATCGCTGTCCACATGATTCGCACACCGACGGGGTATCCGGGTGGTCCTCACACCAGGTAACCCCGTGGACGACTTCGGCCGCACAGCGCGGACAGACCCCGCGGCTCAGCGCTTGATTTTCGGCCATCGTCCAGACCTCCGCCGCCCGTAATGCGTCCCGCCCCGAACGGGTTTCCGCACCGGCGGGCGGGAAGTCGAGATACCCAATGATATCGCTGGCCACGTCCTCGGCCCACTCCGCCGTCGTGCTCGTTCCTCGACGGGTCCCCCGACAGTCCTTACAGTAA
>CAZAYR010000030.1:12762-19084 GCA_964489365.1 uncultured Salinarchaeum sp. | reverse complement strand
AGCTCGACACCCTGCTCGAGCCGACCTTCCTGGAAACGAAGCTCGATCGAGTCCCCACAGCGCGGGCAGGGTACGTCGACCTGAGTCCGGTCGATCCGTGTATCTTGCGTGATCACTCCCGAGAGAATCGTTTCGATGATCCGTCGCCCTCGCTGTTCGAGTGTGTAACCCTGTTCGGTTTTTCGGATGAAGTGACCGCGAAGCTGCTCGAGGTGATAATCGAAATTTGCGGAGTCCTCGTAGGTACATCGATCGAAGAGTTGGGAAAACGCGAGCGGACCGTCTGCGCGACCGAGTTCGTGTAACATTTCGAGTCGAGTTTCGTTTCCGAGGATCGCGAACTCCTTCTGTGGGAAGCTAACGTCGCCGTCGGGCGATGCCATGGTTGGCGACCACCTCGACGGGTGGGAGCGAAAATGTTGGGGATCCGAGCGAACTTATCTAGGAATTCCAACGGTAATTACCTACAGATTAGCGTTATCACGTTTTTGGGCGTCGAGATACCTGTCATGCCACAAACGTCGATGGGAATGCGCAGACGTCTGGAAGAGTGGAGTCCGGGCTTGTTCATGCTTGCGGCCGTTATGTTTCTCCTCTCCGCGGCGGTAACAGTGGTCGATATTGCCGTCGGAGCCGAACAGTTCCGGCTGGAGTGGGGGCAACTGACCGTCGGGCTGGGCTGGCTCGCCGGGCTTGTTGGGTTGCTCGGATTGTACCGTATCCTCGCACAGTGGAACCGGTGGGTGGTCCGGGGGGCGGCGCTCTTTGTGGGCGTCGGACTGATCGGTTACGCGATCATGACTGCCGGCCTGATCGCTATCGTCGCCGGAGTCCCGGAGGCCACGTTGGAACCCCTAGAACCCCTCTTCCTCCCGTTGATGCTGTTCGGAAGCGTCCTCACGTTCCCGCTTTTCGGGATTGGTTGTGTCCGGTCCGATCGTATTTCGTCGGCGACCGGCGTGTTGCTGATCGCGCAAACGGCCGCGTTCCTCGTGAACGCCCTGACACCGACCCCGGCGATGTTCGTGCTCGTCGTGGTGCTGGTCCTAATGCTGATTAACGTCGGGATCAGTCGATTGCGCCGTGCGGACGCACGTCTCGCCGACCAACGCGCCATGACGACGAGGGGAAAGTCGACTGGGGGGTAACGCCGCGGCCATCCTTCGGATGGGCCTTGTTGGAGTGTGGCGGATCGGCGTGTTCATCCGGGCTCCGTGAGTTGGCAGCGCTTGGAATGCAGCCCGAAATGAACAGGGGGAGCCTTAGCACGATACGTACTCCTGGACACCAAGCAAATCGGATTCCAACACATGCACCACCCGGGGCGTGCCCCAGCTGTGTCCGTGTGATGACGCCCCGTGCTTTCGCTCTCACCTACCCGAGGATCGCGTCGGCCATCGCTTCCATCCGTTCGAGATCGTCGAGATCGAGCCACTGTAGCATCACGCGGTCGGCACCCGCTGTCTCCAACTGTTCGAGTTGCGCCGCAATCTCGTCCCCGGTCCCCACGACCACCGGGTGTTCCTCCGGATCGATCTCGTCGGTCGAATCGGCCTCGATCATGGGATGGGCCTCGACGAGACGGTCGACTTCCGTCTCGTCGCGACCGAAGACGACCGCGGTCATTAGTGATCGTGTGACATCGCCCGGGTCCCGGCCGGCCTCCACGAGCAGTTCGTCGAGACGTTCGTTCCGTTCGGCATAATCCTCGGGAGGAAGGAAGACCCCGTTCCACTCGTCGGCATACTCGGCGGCGAGCGGCATCGTCCGTTTACGGCCGTTTCCACCGACGAGGAGCGGCGTCGGGCGCTCGGGGCGCGGCAACAACTGGGCGTCCTCCAATTCGTAATACGCGCCGTCGAACGAGACCGGGTCCTCCTCCTGCAGTAACCCAGTGACGACTTCGAGGCCTTCTCCCAACCGATCGAACCGCGAAGTCATGTCGAGGAGGTCGTAGCCGAAGGTCTCGTGTTCGCGCTCCTGCCATCCCGCGCCCATCCCGAGGGTGAGCCGGCCATCCGAGAGGTTGTCGACGTCCTTGGCCATCCGGGCGGTGAACACGGGATCGCGAAACGAGATCGGCGTCACCAATGGCCCGAATTCGAGCGTGTCCGTGTTGTCGGCGAGCCACGCCAGCGACACCCATGCCTCCAACGAGTCCTTCACCGGCCCGGCCGGCGGCGTGAAGTGGTCGGACCGGAAGAGCCCGTGGAATCCCGCTTCCTCGACGGTCCGGACCGTCCGCTCCCACACGTCCCAATTCACGCCGTCCTGTCCCTCGACCATCATGGCGATTTCTGGCATCGTTTCGGACAGGCGAGGAAACGGTGAAGAAGGTTCCCCCGCCACCGTGGCCCGTGGCTCATGCGATGAGGCGCCTACGGAGCCCGTCCGGGGTGGATAGTTCGGGGCCGACTCCAAGCTCCCTTGTCGGGCCCCGGTGGCTCGGCGTGCGAACCGGACGGATGGGCTCGTCTCAGGTACAGCGATCTCAATCGGCGAGACAGGGAGCGATACCCGCCCGTCAGAGGATGCCGGTGATGAACCCGAGGCCCATCAGGATGAGTATCGTGGCCGAGAACGCCGGGAGGTACGGGGTGTACTGGTCCACCCGCCGCTCGAAGTGTTCGTACCCAGCTATCAAGATCAACGTGAGACCGACAATGCCCATGATCACCGTCAGCGCGTACAGTGTCATGAGTTCCAGGCAGTAGTGCGATCCCGCACAGAGCGCGATGATTTCGAACTCCTCCTCGTGCGCGAACCCGAGGAGGAACGCGAACCACGCAATCCCCCAAAGCCCACGGTCCGCGGCGTCATCCAGGTCGCCGTGCGCACGGGCATGCCCCCCGACAAACGGCATGACGCGTTTGAGGCGGCCCCACCGACCGGGCGGCGCATGCTGATGACCGTGCTCGGGTCCGTGGGCGTGGTCATGTGAATGCGCCTCGCCGGTCCCCGGGTCGTGGGTGTGGCCGCGGCGGTATTCCCGAACTCCGAGCCCGACCAGCAACACTCCGGCGACGAGGCTCACTGGCCCTCCGATCTCCAGGTTGCCGACGGGGTGAATCGGTTCGTTCAGCTGTGTCAGGTTGAAGTACGATTTCGCATAGAAGAACACCGCGACCATGGTGATGCTGCTGATGAGATGGCCGATCCCCAGGATGAGACTGGCCGCCAGGCCATACGCCCACTTGTTGGCCTGATCGAGGGCGTACGACGCCGCGACCGGCCAGCCGTGACCCGGCTCGATGCCGTGGACGATCCCCAGGGCGACCGCCCCGAGAAACAACCCGGCTCCTCCATCCACCATTACTCGATACCGGAGGTCCCGACCAAGCGCCGATAACGATTATTACATCGACTGCCGGTCGCCTCAGCTCCGGCGTTTCGTCATGAGCCGCGGCGGATTTCTTCTTGGACCAACGAGGCGAACCCTTCAGGCGACTCCGCATCTCATCGGTCCGTTCCCACTCGCTTTCGAAATGACGTCAGGGCCGGCAGGTTAGGCACGGAACGCCGAGCCCCCGGCGACAATCGCCGCGGCCGCGAGAATGGTTGCCCCGAGCACGACAAACCCTTCCTCGGAGGGTGAAAGCCCGGCGATACTCGTCGCCGCGTCGACGATGAAGATCGTGATGAAAACGCTGAGGATCGCGAACACGAGCATCACGATCGCGGCGATGATCGAACTCACGAGCGCGCCAAACGAATCGAGGACTCCCATGGCAACCGAACATTCCTCCCTGATGCCAACAAACCCTTTGGTCTACGAAACCCGATCATTCGGTTGGTATGGTGTAACACATCCGACCCAATAACACAACACATATGTACTTAGCTAAAGAAATACTGGATATGCGAAAACTCAGCACAGGAATTCTTGGGATCGTCGGCATCGTCGGTGGCGTCCTCACCCTCCGTGCCGTTCGCAAGCGCCGCGCAAGCCGCCAAGCGGCCGTGGAGGTCGAGGAATCCGAACTGAAAGCGGCCGAGGGGCATGCGCGGAAAGCCGCGGCACACGCGCAACGGTCCGTGAACGAGACGGCGGGATACGTGAAGAAGCGGGTCCGAAACTAACCGACTGCTTTTGGCGCGGCTTCGTGGGCGACCGGGTATAGCACACTGGAGTTTCGGGAGCCACGAGACTCCCATCCTCTCGTTGATCTCGTTCACGCGTTCGCCATCGAAACAACCCCGTTCCCGCGGCCGAGAACCGATCACCGACTCGATCGGATTCCAAGCACTCCGGTACGTTCATTGAGATCCCGACGGAGCGGGCGTCCAAAGGGATCCGGGCATGGACGACAACCGCGGCCTCGTTGCGGAGCTTACGCTCGAGGAAAAGATCCGGTGCCTCCATGGCGCCCTCGATCCGGCGGGCAAGGCGACCGGGTACCTCCCGGGGATCGATCGTCTCGACATCCCGCCGTTGCGCCTCGTGGACGGCCCCATGGGTGTGCGTGCTGAGGGCGAACGTGCGACTGCATTCCCGGCCTCGATCTGCCTCGCGGCCTCATGGGATCCGGACCTGGCGCGGTCATTCGGTCGTGCCCTGGGTCGTGAAGCCGCAGCCCTCGGCCAGGACATGGTCCTCGGACCCGGGGTCAACATCATCCGCGTCCCCCAGGGCGGACGCAATTTCGAGTATTACAGTGAAGATCCCCACCTCACATCCCGAATCGCGGTCGGGACGATCGAGGGCATCCAGTCGACCGGCGTGGGCGCGACGGTCAAACATTTCGTCGCAAACAATCAGGAAACGAATCGGTACGAGGTGAGCGCGGACGTCAGCGAGCGGGGGCTTCGGGAGATCTACCTGCCGGCCTTCCGGGCGGCCGTCGAGCAAGCTGACGTTCGGGGCGTGATGGCCGCGTACAATCGGGTCAATGGGACGCGCATGACCGAACACGATCACCTCCTCCAGGACGTCCTCAGACAGGAATGGGGCTTCGAGGGGGTGGTCGTCTCGGACTGGTGGGCAACGAGGCGGACGATCGAACCCGCGCTCGCCGGACTCGACATCGAAATGCCAGGCGTCGATCCCGGGGCCTTCGGTCTCGATGACGGGGATGCGGAGACGGACGCGGTTGACCCCGGCCTCCTTCCGCCGCCACCGGAGGTGCCTGCTCGCTTCGGGGAACCGTTGGAGACCGCCGTCCGAAACAGGCGCGTCCCGGAGGACGTGATCGACCGGAAACTCGACCGGCTCTTCGACGTGATGGCGACGATCGGCGGTGGGCCCGCTGGGGAACTCGGCAGCCGACGTCACCGAGAGCTCGCCGAACGCATCGCCCTCGAAGGGGCCGTGTTGTTGTGCAATGACGCCGGGCTCCCCCTCGATGATGCGGCGACGATCGCCCTCATCGGTGCGAACGCGGACTCCCCAAAACTTGGCGGGGGTGGCTCCTCAGAAGTCACCCCGCTCTCGGCGACCAGCCCTCTCGAGGCACTCGAGGCACGCGCCGGTGACGTTCGGTTCGCACGGGGAATTCCGCGGCTTGCCGAATCCCGGTTGTTCGAGACCGACGACTCGACGGAGCGAGGAGATTCGCCGCGGCTCGAGGCGGCGATCCAATCCGCCGAGTCGGCCGACTGTGCCATTGTCGTCGTCCAGGACGACGCCACGGAATTCAGGGACCGCGATTCCCTCTCGCTTCCCGGCGAACAGAACGCGTTGATCGATGCGATCGCCGAGGCTGCCGAACGGACCGTCGTTGTCCTCCGCACGAGCGGCCCGGTGACGATGCCGTGGATCGAGGTTGTGGACGCGGTGCTCGCGATGTGGTATCCCGGGCAGGCTGACGGAGAAGCCCTTGCCGCGCTACTCTATGGCGATGAAGAGCCGGGCGGTCGGCTCCCGGTCACGTTCGGCCGATCCGCGGAGGCGTACCCGACCGCCGAGCCGGCGGCGTTTCCCGGGGTCGACGATATAGTTCGTTACACGGAGGACGTCTTCGTTGGCTACCGGCACTTCGATTCGCACGATCTCGACCCGTTGTTCCCGTTCGGTCACGGGGAGATGTACGGGCAGTCGCAGTACGAGGACGTCGCCATCCGGGAGGCCGCGACCGGTGTCGAGCTTGCCGTCACCGTGCGGAACGTCGGGAACGCCCGTGCAAGGAAGTCGTACAAGCGTACATACACAAAGCGCCGGCAACCGTGCCGGTTCCGGAACGCGAACTCGCGGGCTTTACCTCCATTTCCCTCGAGCCGGGCGAGTCACGGACGGCGATGGTCCGCCTCAACCGGGAGACGTTTTCCTATTACGACGATCGCTGGCGGGTCGCCGGCGGTGACTACCCCGTCTACGTCGGTCGGT
>CAZAYR010000030.1:0-12752 GCA_964489365.1 uncultured Salinarchaeum sp. | reverse complement strand
GCGAGGGACGACCGATTAACTGACGCGGTGACCCTTTGAGCCTCCTGGCCTGCAAATCTGCGCACCGGGTATCCCCCGTATCGGCATGTGTGGGACCCTATCGCCCGCGGGGATCCCGACTACCGGTGCTATAAGTACGCCTCCCGGGATCCTTCTATCAACGCCGCCGATGTTGGACTCCCTCCGCAGCCGCGTGCATGCCGTGCTGATGGTGTTTCCGGCGTTTCTGAGCCGCTTCGGCATCGTCGACCGGGACGTCGGGGAGGACGCCTGGGACCTGGCGATCCCGGTGATGCTGACCGACGGCCTCCGCACGCTGGTACTCACCATCGACATCTTCATGATCAGTATCGCGATCGGGTCAGCCGGCGTCGCGGCGATCACCTTCGGCTACCAGTTCCACATGCTCGCGATGGGGCTGGGTCTCGCCCTCTCCGGCGGAACGATCAGCGTCGTCTCCCGGTTCTACGGCGCCGAAGATCATTCTCGGGTGAGTCTCGCCATCAAGCAGGCCCTGTGGCTGACGGTGCTGATCACCATCCCCATGATCGTCGCCAGCTGGATCTGGGCCGAGCCCCTCGTCGCGTTGCTGACCGACGATCCGGCGGTCATCGGTCGGGGGGCCGACTATCTCGTCGTGGTCATGCTCTCGACGCCGTTTCACGTCTGGACGCTCGTCAGCTCGCGGGCACTGGCGGGGGCGGGCGATACGCGCACGCCGATGTTCATTCGGACGTCCTCGTTACCGACCAATACGGTTGTCAACGCAATCTTGATTTTCGGGCTTGGCCCCTTTCCCGCCCTCGGCGTGGTGGGCGCCGGGATCGGCACGACGGTCGCGAACTTCATCCAGGCGGTGCTGTTCATGTGGGTGCTCCTCTCGGGCCGGTTCGCGGTTCGAATGCACGTCGGTGGGCGCCAGCTCGACGCTTCGCTGGTCCGGGAAATCGTTCGCGTCGGCCTCCCGCTGACGGGCCAGCGCATGGCGATCTCGTTCGCCCGGTTCCCCTTCCTGTTCGTCCTCGGGGTGCTCGGGACGAACGTCGTCGCCGCCTACACCATCGCCCGCCGGATGATGAGCCTGGCGAGGATGCCGGGGCGCGGATACGCGACCGCGGCGAGCACGCTCGTCGGCCAGGCTATCGGCGGTGGCGACTACGATCGGGCGGAATATCGCGGGTGGCAGACGCTCCGGATCGCGATCGCGACCCAGCTGGTCTTCGTGGCCGGCATGGTCCTCGGCGCCGAACAACTCGCGGTCCTGTTCGACGCAGAGGACGTCGGCCTGACCGTCCAGTTCCTCTATGTCTTCGGAGTGATGGCCGTCGGCTCCAGCATCGCGGCCTCGCTCCAGGGCGGCCTCCGCGGTGCGGGGGACACGACCTTTCCGTTTTACGGCACGATGTTGGGTAACTACGCCGCGCGATTGCCGGTCGCGTTTCTGGCGTTGCCGACTGCGACCGTGATTACGGTGTTCGGCATATCCGTCTCGCCCGGCCTCGACCTGGGGGTCGCCGCCATCTTCGTCTCGATCATCGCGAATACGTACACCCGCGCGTTGGTCAACGGTTGGCGATACTGGTCGGGGCGGTGGAAGGCGGTGTCCGCCGCCGCCATGCAGCGCTCGCAGACCGGCGCCGATTGAGGGCGAGGGCAGCGCCCATCTTCATGGTAGCCACCGACGACACGGCCGGTATGGATGCCCCGAGCGAAGGAGAGATCGCTGCCCTCGCTGCCGAGTTGCACCTCGATATTCCCGACGAGGATCTCGGCGCCTTTGCTGCACTGGTCGACGATCGCCTTGCCCCGCTCCGACGTCTCGACGGGATGACGACCGGCTCGGACGAGCTCCCGTCCCGGTCTTGGTCACGCCCCGCGGAGGATGAGGATCCACACAACGCCTGGATTACGAGATGTGAACTGTCAGGCTCGTCGAAGGGCCTCCTCGCCGGGAAGACCGTCGGATTGAAGGACACCATCAGCGTGGGCGGAATGCCGTGTTCCAACGGCTCGGAGATCTTCGCCGAATACGTGCCGCGCCGGGACGCGACGATCGTCCGCCGCTTACTGGATCACGGCGCCACGATCCGGGGAAAGCACAACATGTGGAGTTTTTCGATGGGTGCGTCCGACTTCGGGCCAGTCAGTCATCCGACGTCGACCGAATACGGCATCGGGGGCTCATCATCCGGGACGGCCGCTGCGGTCGCCGCAGAGGAGGTCGATATCGGCATCGGCGGTGATCAAGGGGGATCGATCCGGATGCCGAGCGCGTTCGCCGGGCTCGTCGGGCTCAAGCCGACACACGGTCTGGTGCCGTACACCGGGATCTTTGGCGCGGATCCGACCATCGATCACACCGGTCCGCTCACACGCACCCTCGAGGACGCGGCGATGACGCTCTCGGCCATTGCCGGGCGGGATGAACAGGACCCGCGGCAGCCCTGCGACCTATCGGTTGGTTCATACGGCGAAGCCGTGGGGGCGGATGCCGCCGGGATGCGGGTCGGTGTCTTACGGGAGGGTTTCGACCATCCGGACACGGATCCCGCCGTCGAAGAACGCGTGCGCGAGGCCATCAGGAGCATGGAACGGGAAGGCGTCGAAATCTCGGAGGTCTCCGTGCCCGAGCATGAGCTCGCCGCCGACATCACGCTGGTCATCGTCCGGTACGGCTACGGCGAACTGCTCAACCAAGCCGGGGTCGTTGTCGGCTCGGGCGAGCAGCCGGAAGTCGAGGCCATCGATCGCCTCGCCTCCGTCTTCCGAACGGACGCCGCGGCGCTGCCGGTTTCGGCGAAATCCAGTATGTTACTCGCCGCGTACGTCCAGGAAGAGCGTGGCGGCACCGCGTACGCGAGGGCACAAACGCTCGCCACGGAGGTGCGGGAGGCATACGACGAGATGCTCGACGAAGTCGACGCCCTCGCCATGCCGACTGTCCCGATCGCTCCACCCTCCGCAGGGGGATCGCGAGGGCTGGAAACGCTTACCGAGGGCGGTGATTCGCCCATCGCTCGCAATACGGCCCCGTTTAACGCCAGCCATCATCCCGCCCTGAGCGTCCCCACCGGTCAGGACGATGGCGCGCCGGTCGGCACCACGCTCGTCGGAGGGCGCTTCGAGGAGTCGACGTTGTTTACCCTCGGATCGGCGTTGGAAGGCCTCCGTACCTAGGGGTTATCGATCGGTTTATACGGGCTCCCGGGATTGCGCTCTACGTAACCCGGGGTTAGGACGAACCATCCCCGGTTCCTCATGCCCTCCACGCGCGATTTCGCCGATCCCCGATTGCCTGGCGATTACGTACGACGCCTCCCGGCCGACAATGCAGGTGACGTCCACCTGATCGGCGTCGTGCACGATCATCCGGCCAGCACCTACCGCGTCCGGACGGTCATCGAAGCCATTGATCCGGAGCTCCTTGCCCTGGAGCTCCCACCGATGGCCGTCCCGCTCTTCAAGGCGTACGCGTCGCGCTCGACAGCAACGGATCGCGGCGGAGAAATGAGTGCTGCCATCCGTGCTGCGGACACGGATTCGATCGTGGGTGTCGATGGCCCCGCTCGGGCATTCCTGAAGGTCTTGCTCTCGGAGCTATATCGAAACGAGGCTTCGCTCGACACCGCCCGGACCGTGCTTCGCGGGTTCGGTGCCGTCACCTGGCAAGCCGCGGCGTGTCGGATCGCGGCGCTGGTGGGCGAACGGGCACGGGGACCACCCGCCGTAGATTTCCGGTACGACTACGATTGCGAGGGGGATGACGACCCGGCGACGCAGGCCGAGGACGAACAGTCCCGGATCGCACGAACGAAGTCCTTGATGGACGTGATCGAGGTCCCCGAAGCGGCACGCATCCGGGATCGGGCCCGGGAGGCACACATGAGCGCTCGCCTCCGCTCGCTCCGGGAGCGGGGCACAGTCGTCGCCGTGATCGGAGTGGACCATCTGGACAGTGTGGCCATGCGGTTACGGTAGATGGCGGGATTCCACCGGACAAGCCTGCTCCTGAAAGCCACTGCCTTACATCGATCTGGCACCGAATTCTCGTGCGATGTCATCGACACAACTCACGCCAGACGACGAGGGCAAGCGCGTCGTATCGTCCGCCGGCGACAAGGTGGGGATGATCACGGAGGTCAGCGACGGGACGGCATACGTGGATCCCGACCCGAGCATGTTCGACAGCATCAAGTCCAAACTCGATTGGGGCGACATGAACGAGGACACTCATCCGATCTCGGCAGAGCACATTGCGGAAGTGACCGACGACGAAGTTCGTCTCCGGTGAGGTCGTAACAACCCGGTATGCGTTCCCCCCGGCACACGTCGGGAACGAGAGCTGTTTCCAGGGTTGTGGGTAATGCCCCGAGCGTCCGGTTGATCTCACGACAGGCCCCGGCGGGGTGATTCAGCGGGATGACGAGCGGGCAGGACCGCCATTTGCTCGAGCCGATGCCCGCGGGTTTCCGGATTGCGGCGGTTCCACATCCGGGGATTTTTCGCCGACGACGGTCGGCTGGAGTCCGTGGTACTGGTCTGGATTCTCCTGGCAATCCCTTGCGTGCTCGCAATCGGGTACGCCGGCGAGTCGCTCGGAATGTTTACCCCCGGCCGGCGACGTGTAACCAACGCGTTCGCGTATTACGTTGCCCTGCCGGCGCTCCTTTTCGTCTCGACGGCCGAGCGCAACTTCGGGGAGCTCGTCTCTTTCGCGCTCGTTGGGGGCGTCCTGGTCACCTTCGGGGGGACGATGGCGATCGCATGGATCGTCCACGGGCCTGCCTTCGAGCCACCCACCCGCAGCGTGGCCATCGTCCAATCCTATCCCACGAATTTCGGCTACCTGGGCATCCCGCTCGTCGCAATCATCTTTGGCGAGCTCGCGACCGCCAGGGGGGCCCTTGTGCTCGGGCTCGGGGCGATCGTCCAGGTTAGCGCGACAATCGCGATCCTTTCGAGGCTAAACGGCGCCGGCAGCCGGATAACCGATGCCGGACGGATCCTCGTCAACCCGATTCTCCTCGCGCTAGCTGTGGGAATGATCGCGGCCCACCTCGAACTCCCGGTGCCCACGTCGGCCATGACGGGGTTGGGATACCTGGGGGATCTCGCCCTGCCGCTGGCCCTGCTGGTGACGGGAGCATCGTTGAACCTCGGTGCGGGAGACGTAGACACCCGACTGACTGGCCGGGTGATCGGCCTCAAGGTCTTGTGTATGCCGGTTCGCGTTCCTGATCTTCTCCACGCTCAATGCCGACGTCCCGACGATCCGTGCGGCCGTGTTGATGTTCGCGATGCCGACGGCCGTCAGCACGCACGTCTTCGCGAGCGAACTCGGGGGTGACCGGGAACTCGCCTCGATCAACATCTTCACCACGACGCTCGTCGCGACGGGCACGCTTTTCGGGGTCGTTTCGGCCCTATTCGCACTAACGTGAGGTTAGGGACCGCCACGACCTTCTATTTAATTCTTCCGCCCGATTGCAGTCCGGGCACCTCGTTCTCCCCTTATAACCTCCATTCGGACGACAGTTCGGGTGATGACAGCGATCGAAACTCGCGGTCTGACCAAGGCGTATGGGGACGACACCGCACTGGACGCGATCGATCTCGAGGTCCCCTCCGGGGAGATCTTCGGCTTTCTCGGCCCGAATGGGGCCGGAAAGTCCACGACGATCAACCTGTTGCTCGGGTTTACCTCCCCGACTGCCGGCGAGGCCACGGTCCTCGGCCACGACGTCCGGCGGGAGCCGCGAGCGATTCGTGCCCGCACCGGCGTGCTCGCCGAAGGGATCGACCTGTATGGCCGGCTCACCGGACGACGACACGTGGAACTCGCGATCGACTGGGCAAACGCCCACGAGCGCCCCGACCCGCTGCTCGATCGCACCGGTCTCTCGTCCGACGATGCGGACCGACGGGTCGGCGATTACTCCAAAGGGATGAAACAGCGCATCGCGCTCGCGATGGCACTGGCCGGGGAGCCGGACCTGCTAATCCTCGACGAACCGGCGAGCGGCCTCGATCCGAACGGGATCCGCATGATGCGTGAGCTCGTGGCGGCCGAGGCCGCGGACGGCACCGCGGTCTTCTTCTCGAGCCATGATCTCGGGCAGGTCGAGGGCGTCTGCGATCGCGTCGGCATCCTCGATGACGGCGAACTCGTGGCCGTCGATACGGTCGATGGGTTGCGCGCCGCCGTCGGCGCCAGTACGGAACTCCGGCTCCGCCTGACCGAGCCCCCGCGGATCGACGTCGAGGCCGTGGCGGGGATCGCGGACGCCACCTACGCGGACGGTCGCCTGCGGGTGACCTGTGCGGATCCCAGCGCGAAGGCCCATGTCATCGGGCACCTGCTGGATGCTGGCCAGGAGATCCGGGATATCGACACGGAGGACGTCTCCCTCGAGGACGTGTTTGCGGCGTATACCAACGGGGACCCGGGGGTCGCGCCGGGCGAGCACACGGCTGGCACCGCGGCCAAACGGGAGGTGATCGCATGAGCACGACCTGGCGCCACGTGGCGGCCAAGGACTTCGAGGACGCGGTCCGCTCGAAGCTGCTATGGGGTATCACCTTGGCGATCGCCGTGCTGATGGCGATCTTCATGATCGTCGCGTACGCGGCCGATGGGGGTGAGGTCGAACCCATCGGGGCGTTCACGTTCCTGGGGGCATGGAGCCAGTTCTTTGTGCCCCTGATTGCGCTCATCGTCGGCTATATGGCGCTCGTTGGCGAGCGGCGATCCGGAAGCCTTCGAGTGCTGATGAGTTACCCGTTTAGCCGACTCGAACTCGTGACGGGCAAGGTGCTCGGGCGAGCGCTCGTCGTCTCGATCGCCATCGCCTCGGGTTTCGTGGCGGTGAGCGCGCTGGCGGTGGCCGTCATCGGAGTGCCGCCGCTGCAGGACGCCCTGGCCATCACCCTCCTGACGCTCGCGCTCGGGCTCACGTTCACGGCAACGGCCGTCGGCATTTCGGCCGGCACGCGTTCCAGGGGCGCCGCCATGGCCCTCGCCGTCGGCGTCTTCTTCCTGTTGTTCGTCCTATGGGACGCCGTCGCCGTGGGGGCGTATTTCGCGGTCACCGGCAGTCGGCCCGGGCTCCAGGTGGAGCCATGGTACCTCTTCGTCCGCCAGCTGAATCCGATCGAGGCCTTCCGCGTCGCCCTGTCCTCGATTGCCGGGGAGTATGTCTGGCCGCTCGTGAACCTCGGGCTCGAGGACATCCCGGCCGAGACCGCCACCGACCGACGGGTCGCCGCGCGCGTCGACGGCGACCTTCCCTTCTATCTGGAGCCGTGGATGGCGGGCATCGTCTTCGCGATGTGGGCCGTCGTCCCGACGGTCCTCGGGTACGCGCGGTTCCGGCGGACGGACATCGCCTGATCCCGACAGGGGGTCGGGGGATTATGCTGACCGGAACCGGGTTAGGAAAGCATTTACCGGCCCCCGATCTGCCGACGGTAGCGGCCGCATGGGGGGCGATAGCACACACGAACCGGTCACCCGCCGTCGACTGCTTGGAGCCCTCGGTGCGGGTGTTTCGATCCCCCTCCTCGGCGGAGAACTCCGCGATTGGGCCGCCGAAGGAGCGGCGGATGCCGACGGGGATGGCATCCCGGATCGCGTCAAACGATCAGCGCATATGGCCCGCCGGATCGACCGAACCTTCGCAGGGGGATTCGACGGGTTCGAGATCGGGAGACGAGACCTCCTGATCGACGTGCGGTATGTCGGAGACGTCTCGATCCCCCTGACCGTGAAACGCGGCCTCGAACGACGCTTTCGCGAGAACGGTATCTATCTCCAGTGGTTAGATCACGAGCGCGAATACGAGCTCGGACGGTTCGAGTCCCGCTATGGGAACAACGCCCGGAGGATCCTCTGGGCCCGGAATAGCTTCTATCATCACGAGATCGAGGACGCCCTCAAGAATCTGGCCCTCCAACTGGTGGTCGTCCCGGGCGCCCCGGACGGGAAGTTTCGGGGACGGATCTACAGTCCATGGGCGGATACGGTCGGCTCGCACCCCCAGGGATACGTCAACGGGATGAGCTTCGGGAACCGGGCGGTGGTGGCCGAGCGCCACGATCGCTGGGAGCAGTCGCGGTTGATCTTCCACGAGCTCGCCCACCTCGGGCTCTGCCATTCGGATGACCCCGACAACCGTGGCGTCATGGGCTCCAACGAAACGCTCAGCCTCACGGACGAGGAGTGGGCGACGCTCGCCGACAACCTTTCGAACATCCGGGACGGCACCGGGTACGATCTCTTGTTCCGGCCGTGCCTATGGCTTGGCGGGTAACCCCGGATCAGGCGGTGGGCGAACCCGCCCGTTCCTCGAGTTCGTCCGCGTCGACTTCGCCGGCCAGATACGACGCGCCCAACTCGTCGAGGCGGTAGGCGACCGGCGTCTCGTCCTCCATGCCTTCGAGCAAACCCCGGATCGCCAGCTGCCGACACCGATCGGAGACGTACTCCACGCTCCGGTCGATCTCCGCAGCGATCCGCGCCGGGGTGTCGCGCTCGACGCCCTCGAGATACTGGAGGATGCGTTCGTCGGTGTCGGTCAACCAGTCGACCTGGAGTCGCGTCTTCTGTTCGCGGAAAATGGTCCGGATGAGACGCAACAACGCCGCGCGCACGACCATGTCGCAGGGAACGGAGGTGGGCGATAAATACCCGGGTGGTTGCGAAACGCCTAATTACCGGACTGGGCAACGATGCGGTACTGCCGAGGTAGCCTAGCCCGGCCAAGGCGGCAGATTCGAGATCTGCTGTCCGCAAGGACTCGGGAGTTCAAATCTCCCCCTCGGCGCTTTCAGTCGTCGGCGAGCAGTGCGGTGTCGCGGCCGCTTTTCGCGAACAACCGATCGAGGGCGTTGACCATCGCTTCGACACTGGCGCGCGTGATGTCGGCGTCGCTGGCACTGACTGTCGTCGTTTCGTCGTGCATCGTCATGGTCACCTCGACGGACACGACCGCATCCGTCCCGCCGGTGATCGCGTCGACCCGATAGGCCTCGAGCTGGGCGTCTCCGACATCACCGATCGCCTCACGCACGGCGGTCACGGCCGCGTCGACGGGCCCGCTACCCGTGCCGCTGGCGATACGTTCCTCGTCGTCGACCCGGAGTCGGACGCTTGCCGTTGGCGTCCCGCCCCCGCTCGCGGCCGTGAGATCAAGCAGCTCCACCCGGCGCTCGTGGGAAGTCCCTTTGACCTCCTCGGCGATCGTCAGGAGGTCCTCGTCGGTGACCCGCTTGCCGCGATCGCCGATGGCCTTCACGCGCTCGACGATCTCGGCCAGTTCGTCCTCGGAGACGGAGACCCCGTGTTCGGCGAGGGTCGCCCGGGCACCGGCCCGGCCGGTGTGCTTGCCCAGCACGAGCCGCCGTTCGCGGCCCACCTTCTCGGGCGGGTACGGTTCGTACATGCGCTCGTCCTTGAGCGTCCCGTCGGTGTGGATCCCGCTTTCATGGGCGAAAGCGTTCTGTCCGATCACGGCCTTGTTCGGTGGGAGCGGGATGCCGGTCGCCTGCGAGACGGCCCGCGCGAGCGCGTACATCTCCGAGAGGTCGACCGTGTCGATCTCGTAGACATGCTCGAGCGCGATCGCGACTTCCTCGAGGGCGACGTTCCCGGCCCGTTCGCCGATCCCGTTGACGGTCGCGTGGACGAGGTCCGCCCCCGCGGCGAGGCTGGCGAGGACGTTGGTCATGCCGAGCCCCAGATCGTCGTGGGTATGGGTGCTGGTCGGGCCGAGTTCGGCGAGCGCGGCGACCATCTCGAACGTATGCTCGGGGCCCGCGTACCCGACGGTATCACAGTAACAGACCCGGTCGGCGCCCGCGTCCAACGCGTCGTCCATGAGGCCAACCAAAAACTCGGGGTCGGCGCGCGAGCCGTCCTCGCCGAGGACTTCGACCCAGAGGCCGTGATCCTTGGCGTAATCGGTCAGCTCAGCGGTCCGGGACCGCACGTCCTCGCGTGTCGACCCCACCTTGCCCTCGACGTGGCGATCGCTCGCCGGCACGACGAGGTTGACGCCGTCGACATCACAATCCAGCGCCAGGTCGATATCCTCCTTGACCCCGCGGGCGAAGCTGGTGACCAGCGGGTCGAGATCGAGCTCGGTTACCGCCTGGATGGTCCGACGCTCGCCGGGGCCGGTACACGCGCTCCCGGCTTCGATGATATCCACGTCGACCCGATCGAGGGCCCGCGCGATCGAGGCCTTCTCCTCGGGGGTCAGGGAAATGCCCGGAGCTTGTTCACCATCGCGAAGCGTCGTATCGAGCAACTGAACGGTCGTATCGGGGGAGAAGTTAAAGGCGGGGGAGTCCCCCAATAAATCGATCACGGGTCATAGCTACCACATACGTGACGGCGCTCCGGGGCTATTTAAACCTATCAGGTCCGCGCCGGAGCAGGATCCGGTCGCCGGCGGAAACCTCGGCAGCTTCCCCGGCGGGGAGCTCGACCACCGTGTCGGCCCCATATCGCGGGCCGATCCGCCACGGCTGCAGCGTCGCGGTATGCGTGACGCGTTCCCGGGCGACCCAGATGACGTCGAGGGCTCCCCGGACGAAGAGCGTGTGGACGCGACGGGGCGCGACGGTGTCGAACCGGAACACCGTCGCCTTCCCCGGTTCGAGCGGCGCGCGTCCCATCCGGCCGACCGCTTTCGCGAGCAGGCCATCCGCGAGCTCGACCTGCGCCGCGAGGACCTGCTCCTGGTCGCCCCGGTGGACGACGTCCATGTGAACGAACTCGCCTCCCCGCCAATTAGTTCATCGCCCTCCCCCTCACTTCCACCGCGGACGGGGATCGTATTTCCCCCGGGCGGTGGATATCCAGACGATGGAGCGGACGCCGACCGGGACGCCCGTCGGCGTGGACGATCCCTACAACCACGTCGATCGCTGCGATCACTGCACCGACGACGGGCGCTGCCGTCTCGCCATCGAACGGCCCGCGCGCCATCGGGGCTTTGCCGCCGCCCGCGCCGCGGACGGATACGCATGCCCCGTCGGTGACGACACCTGGGACTGGGCGGACTGTCCACATTTCCGCGCCCGCAGCGACGGACGGCAGTGCCGGCGGTGTGGCCTCGACGCCCGTCCGAACGCGCACGCGGACGATCGGCGGGCGCTGCTCGAGGAACACCACCTTGCGTACCCGGATTCGGGGAGTGACCTGGCCCACGAAATCACCGTCACCCTCTGTCGGTGGTGTCACGCCAAGGTGCACGACTCGTGGGCACGGATCGACGACGACGTGGCGCCGGACCCGGCGGCGTTCGCCGAACGCGAGCGGCGCCGGGGCGAGGAAGTTGAGGAGATGACGTTTCGGACCGCGGCCGAACGCCGCGACGGCGCGTGATCGTGCGCCTTTTTGTCGACGGTCGCGTCCGGTTCGATAATGGTCCATATCGCGGTCGTGGATAACCACGGCCAGTTCACGCACCTCGAACACCGCGCGCTCCGCGATATGGGCGTGGAGACCGAGATCGTCGACAACGAGGTCCCGCCGACGGAGGTGGGGGCGGACGGGTACGTCCTCTCTGGCGGACCGGATATCGCCCGACGCGGCCGGTGTGGCGAGTACCTCGGGGAGGACGTGCCGGTCCTGGGTATCTGTCTCGGCATGCAGGTGATCGCCCACGAGCTCGACGGGGACGTGGGGCCGGGGGAGTACGGCGGCTACGCGGACGTGACCGTCGACATCCTGGGGGACTCGGACCCCCTCGTGGGGTCACTTGCGCCCGAAACCCGCGTGTGGGCGAGCCACGCCGACGAGGTTACCCGGGTCCCGGACGGGTTCACGGTCACCGCCCGCAGCGACGTCTGTGCCATCGAAGCGATGAGCGACGTCGATCGCGACCTCTACGGCGTCCAATGGCATCCCGAGGTCGCCCATACCGAGCGGGGCGAGGAAGTGTTCGAGAACTTCCGTGCGATCTGTGCCGCCCGTTGATTACTCGGCGGATTCGAAGAGTTCGTCCACCCGACGCGCCGCGGCTTCGGTCGCCCGTTGCGCGACCGTTTCCTCGCGTTGCCGCTCCTCGGGGGTGTCCGCATCCGCGTCCAGATACACGTCGACGGTCAGCTCGCCGTCGGTGAAGTCGATCGTGACATCCAGATCCGCGATCTCGGAGGGCCGGTAGGCCTCGAAGACCGCATCCTCCGCGGCCTCCGCGGCCGCCTCGACGACGTCCCGGTCGGCCGGCACGGCCTCAGGCGCCGCCCGCACCGGCGCCAGCACCCATCCCGCCAAGCTTCTCCTGGAGTTCGGATTGAAGCTCCTCGAACTGCGATTCGACCCGTTCTTCCTGCTTTTCGAGCGTCTCGACGCGGATCTCGAGCTGATCGATCCGCTCGTCGAGGTCCGACTCGGCGGAATCACGGTCGGTCTCGATCAGTAACGACCCGACGTGGCGGTACATCGTCGCGTCGTCGTCGACATCCTCGAGGGCTTCCGTGGCGTTCCTGGCCTCCTCGAGCGAGCGTTCGGCTTCGTTCTTCTGGACCGCGACCTGCTGGGCCTGCTCCTGGAGGTTCTGGAGTTGCTCGATGGTTTCCTGGGCCTCGGGCGGAATGTTTCCCTGCATGCGCGGATCTGGGGGTTGCCCGCGGAAAAAGGTTCAGTATCCGGATTCCGCCACGGCGAGGGCTTCCTCGGCCGCCGAAAGCAGGCCGCTCCAGGTGTTGGCCGCGGCCCGGAGCGCGACGAGATCCGCCGCCGC
>CAZAYR010000029.1:0-23305 GCA_964489365.1 uncultured Salinarchaeum sp. | reverse complement strand
GCTACGTGAGCGAGTACGGCCTCCTCCGCGCGAGAGTGGAGGTGGAGATCGAGTACCTGCTCGCGCTGGCGGAGCTCGACGCGACCCCGTTGACGATCGGGACAGACGACCAGGAGACGTTACGAGGGATCTACGAGGAGTTCGACGCGGAGGATGCCGAGCTGATCAAGCGGATCGAAACGGAAGGCGACGGCGAGTACGCCGCGACCAATCACGACGTTAAGGCGGTCGAGTACTTCATCCGCGAACGCCTCCCCGATGAGCTGGATGTCGCCCAGTGGATCCACTTCGGGTTGACCAGCGAGGACGTGAACAATCTCGCGTATCGCATCCTACTCAAGGAGGCTTTCCACGAGGTGATCAGGCCTGCGATCGAGCATGTGCGCGGGGGGGTTGCCACGATGGCGGACGATTACCGGGGACTGCCCATGCTCGCGCGGACACACGGGCAGCCGGCCACGCCGACGACGTTCGGGAAGGAGATGGCGGTCTATGCGGACCGGCTCACGGGGGGGGTCGCACGCCTGGAGGACGCTCTCGACGGACTGGCCGGGAAACTCGGCGGGGCCAGCGGGACCTACGCCGCACATGCAGTCGCCTACGAGGAGGTCGATTGGCCCGCATTCGCCGAGGCCTTCGTGGGGGAGCTGGGCCTCGAGTTTGCCCCCCTGACGACCCAGATCAACCCGTGTGACGACCTCGCGGAACTCTTCGACGCGGTCCGGGCGATCAACCGGGTCATGATCGACCTGGATCGGGACATGTGGCTGTACATCAGCCAGGGCTACCTCGGACAGGCTTCAGTCGACGAGGAAACCGGGAGCTCGACGATGCCCCACAAGGTCAATCCGATCGACTTCGAGAACAGCGAGGGGAACCTCTCGAAGGCGAATGCCGATCTGACCTTCCTCGGCGATTATCTGACCACCTCGCGGCTCCAGCGCGATCTTTCGGACTCGACGGTCAAGCGGAATATCGGAGCGGCGCTCGCCCACGCGCTCATCGGCTACACGAAGACGAGCGACGGGCTCGGGGTGGTGACTCCCAACGAGGCCGCGATGCGCGAGGACCTCCAGGCGCATCCGGAAGTACTCGCGGAGGCCGTCCAGACCATCTTGCGACGGGAGGGACACGCTGACGCATACGAACGCGTGAAGGCGGCGAGCCGGGGTGAATCGATCCAACTGGAGGAGCTCCGCGGTTTACTCGAGGACGTCGACGACGCGCCGGCACTCACCCCCGAAGGCTATACCGGCTTCGCCTCGCGTCTGGTCGAACACGTCGGCGAGTGAGGGCACGCTGAAGAGGCGGGCGGTCCCATTGGCCCTCGTGGAATGTCCACCGGACGCCTCTTTGACACGTACGCCGCGGCGCTCCAGCACGACTTGGTCGAGCTCCCACCCGACACCGAACGGATCGGGGTCGTCCGGCGTCCCACGCCGTGGCTCTGGGGCGTGATCGACGAGAACCGTCCGGCGCTCGGACCCCCGGACCCGCTCCTCGACGAGTTTCGGGCCCGCGTCGACCACCTCATGGACCGCGGGGTCGACGAGGTCACCGCCCACAACCGCGCCATGGTCGACGTCCGGTATGAGCAACGGTATCGGCGTCACCTGGATCGATCGGACGCCGCCAAGGCGGCCATCGAGGAAATCCAGGGCGAGCTCGATTCCGGCCAGGACCTCGCGCTGGTCTGTTTCGAAAACACGGACGAAAAGGGCTGTCACCGCACCATGCTCCGCGAGATCATCCGCGCGGCCTAGCCCTCGAGGCGCACGACGTCCTCGATCGTCTCCCGCCGGCGAGTGATCTGGATGTCGTCCCCGTCGAGAGCCACCTCCGCCGGTCGCGGCTGGGAATGGAAGTTGTTCGAGAGCTCGTAGCCGTAGGCCCCGGCGTTGCCGATCGCGAGGAGGTCTCCCCGTCGTGGCTCCGCGATCGATCGGTCGGTACAGAAGACGTCCGCGCTCGTACAGCATGGCCCGCCGACGGAGGCGGAGACGGTCCGACGTGTCGGCTCGGTGAGATTGCGGATCGGGTGATAGGCGTCGAACATCGCCGGACGAATGAGCGTCGCCAAGGAGGCGTCCACGCCGACGACCCGCGTCTCGGGGGTCGGCTTCACGGTGTTGACCCGCGTCATGATGAGGCTCGCATCCGCGACCACGTAGCGCCCGGGCTCGACGACGAGCTCGGCCTCGAGCGGTTCGACCGTCTCCACGAACCGGTTGGCGACCGCCGGCATGTCAAGGGGCTCCTCGTCCTCCCGGTAGGGCACCCCGAAGCCACCGCCCACATCGACGACCTCGAGGTTCCCCATCGAGCGTGCCAAGTCCGCGACCTTCCCGACCGCGCGGAGGTGTTCGTCGAGGCCCTCCGCGAGGACGCCGCTGCCCACGTGGGCGTGCAGACCGACGAGCTCGAAGCGATCACGGACCGCCTCGGCCACGTCGGGGACTTCATCGAACGGGATCCCGAACTTCGCGTCCGCGCCCGTCGCGACCTTCTCGTGATGGCCGGTCCCGATCGCGGGGTTCACACGGATCAGGGCACGCCCGTCGAAGCCACGATCGGCCAGCCGATCGAACGTATCCCGGGCGCCAGCGGTGACGGTAAACCCCGGGTGCTCGCTTCCCAGCGCGGCGGCGTAGTCCAGATCGGCTGCCGGCGGGTTGACCGCGGTATACTGGAGCCGTCCCCGATCCGCGCCGGCACTGACCGCCCGCTCGAGTTCCCCCCGCGCGGCACACTCGATCGTGCCGCCGGCGTCCAAGACCGCCCGGAGCACCGCGCCGCCCGTATGGGCCTTCGCGGCATACATGACCCGCGCACGATCCCCGAAGGCGTCGGCGATCCGTTCGTAGTTCGCCCGCACGCGGTCGAGATCGATGACATAGAGCGGGGTGGCAAAGTCCTCGGCCAGGTCGCGCAGCTGCGCGTGATCCCAGTGATGGAGCCGGCGGACGGGGCGATCGGACATCGTTACTCCCGGAGCGCGGCCTCCCGCTCGACCGCGTCGAAGGTGTCCTCGTCGGGATCGGTTGCCACGACGGCGGGTTTGTAGGCCTCGTGGCCGTCGAAGAGCTCGTGTTCGGAGACCGACGAACGGACGAATCGGGTCATCACCCGACGGCCGGGCGGGACGTAGCCCGCCAAGACCGCGCTGTCGACGAGATCGTAGACCGGGATCCGCGGCGTGAGTAGCGTGTTTTCGCCGAGCACGGCGCCCTCACCGACCACGAAGCCGGACGTGATCCGCGAACCGGCGCCGATCGAGACGTCATCCTCGATCACGACAGGCGTGTCCTCGACGGGCTCGAGGACGCCGCCGATCAGGGTATTCCCTCCAAGTTTGACGTTCGCGCCGATTTGGGCACAGGAGCCGACGGTGTCACAGGAATCCACGAGGGTCCCGTCGCCGACATGGGCACCGATGTTGACGAAACTCGGGCTCATCAGGATGGCGTCGCCCCCGACGTACGCTCCTCGACGGATGGTCGTGCCGTCGGGGGTGTTGCGCGTGCCGCGCGCGGCGAGATCGTCCGTGTCCCGCAGCGGTAACACGTCGTGGTACCGCACGTCCCCGTATTCGCGCGGCCGTGTCGCCCGGAGCCCGAAGTTCAGCAGAATCCCCCGCTTGACCCAGGCGTTGGATTCCCAGCGCGCGTCGGGCGTACTGCCGGTGCCCGTCGACGAGGCTGCACGGATCTCGCCGACCTCGAGGGCGTCCAGAAACGCGTCGAGCGTGGCCAGGTCATCCTCGTCCGCGGACCCCGCATCGAGCTCGCCGGCGTCGTAGGCCGACCAGCGCTCGCGAATCTCGGCTTCGAGGGTCATGCGTCGACCACGTCGGCGAACCGATACCAGCCTGGCGGTTTGTCGGTAATCCAGGCCGCGGCGTCGAGCGCGCCCGACGCGAAGACCCGGCGGGATTCCGCCCGGTGGACGAGCCGCACTTCCTCGTCTTCCCCCGCGAGGAGGATCTCGTGCTCGCCGGTGATCGTGCCCGCGCGGCGGGCATGGACCCCGATCTCATCGGTCGAACGGGGGGCTTCGCCCTCACGCCCGTGGACGCGGTTAGCATCATCGCGGCCCTCCTCGATGATCTCGAGGAACCGGTTGGCGGTCCCGCTCGGGGCGTCGCGTTTGCGGTTGTGGTGGGTTTCGGTCAGCTCGATATCGTAGCCGTCCAGGCCGCCGACGACCGGTTCGAGCGCCTCGGCGAGGACCTGAATCCCCCGGGAGAAGTTCGGGGCGAGCAACACCGGGACCGTCCCGGCATGTCCTTCGAGTGCGGCCAGTTGGTCGTCCGCGAAACCCGTCGTCCCGCTGACCACCGCCACCCCGGCCTCCGCGGCCGCCGCTGCGGCCGACATCGTCGCCTCCGGGACGCTAAAGTCGACGAGAACGTCGACCGCCCGGTCGAGGTCCTCCGCCAGCGCCTCCGGGTGGACGGCCGCGCCGTCGATCGCGTCGGGTGAGCGAGTGACCGCGAGCGCGACGGACACGTCGGCGCGGTCCGCGGCGACCGAGCGCACCGTCCGACCCATGGCGCCGGTCCCACCCGTCACCGCAAGCTGTGTCATTGTGTGGGGACCTCGTCCAGCAACTCGAGCTCGGCGAGGAGCACCCGCAGTTCCTCGCGGTGATCCGGGGAGAGTCGCGAGAGCGGCGAGCGCAGGTGGGGTTCACACCGGCCCATCATCGCCACCGCCTCCTTGACCGGAATCGGGTTGGTCTCGACGAAGATCGCCCGGAACAGCTCCGAGAGTTCCCGGTGGTACCGCCTCGCCCGCTCCAGATCACCATCGAGGGCCGCATGGGTCAGGGCGCCCACGCGAACGGGATCGATGTTCGCCGCGACCGAGACGACGCCCGTCCCGCCGATCGCACAGAGGGACAGGGTCATCACGTCGTCGCCAGCCAGTACCTCGAACTCCTCGCCGGTCGTCAGATCGAGGACCTCGTCGATCAGCCCGATATCGCCGCTGGCGGCCTTGTAGCCGACGATCCGATCGTGGGTCGCAAGGGCCGCGGTGGTCTCGGCTTCGATACTCCGACCCGTGCGCCCGGGTACATTATAGACGATCTGGGGGAGATCGACGGCGTCCGCGATCGCTTCGAAATGGGCCTGCATGCCGTCGGGCTCGGGTTTGTTGTAGTACGGGGAGATCAACAGGAGCCCGTCGGCCCCGGCGGCGGCCGCACCCTCGCCCAGGTCGATTGCCTCGCGCGTGTTGTTCGAGCCGGCGCCCGCGATCACCGGCACGTCCTCGGCGGCCTCGACGACCGTCCCGACCACTTCGACGTGTTCGTCGTGACTGAGGGTCGCGCTCTCGCCGGTCGAGCCGACGGGAACCACCCCGTCGACGCCGCGTTCCTCCAGAAATCGTGTCTCCGCCGCGAGGGCGTCGTGATCGATACGTCCGTCCGCAACGAATGGGGTGATCATCGCCGGATACACCCCGGTGGTGAGATGCTCGTGGTGGGTCATATCTCGTGTGCGTGGGTTCGCCGTTCGTTCGCCAGTTCGCCGCCGGGACGGGCCCGCGACGGGGATGCCAGCCCCGCCGTGGACCTCACCGGACACCCCGCTTTAGAACAGCCGCCGTGCTGCCGGCCCGGCCCGGCGCGCACGTCCCGCGCGTCGACGCGGTCATTGGCGGGCACTTGTGCGAGTGGCGATATAATGGTTTTGAGGGAAACCCGCGAACACCTTTACTCCAGGCCACGCAGGGCCCGGTATGGGGCAGCTGCATCTCGATCAGCGCGTCGCCGTGCTGGCGGACGCGCAGAACCTCTATCACTCCTCGCATAGCATGTATTCCCGGAACGTCGACTACCGCGAACTCCTGGAGGCGGCGGCCGCGGACCGCCGGCTCACCCGTGCGATCGCCTACGTCATCCGCGCGGAGTCCGAGGACGAGGAGAGCTTCTTCGACGCGTTGGCGGACATCGGCTTCGAGACGAAGGTCAAGGACATCCAGCGGTTCCCGGACGGATCGATCAAGGCCGACTGGGACGTGGGCATGAGTCTCGACGCGATCACGCTGGCGAGCCACGTCGACGTCGTGGTCCTCTGTACGGGCGACGGGGACTTCACGCGCCTCTGTTCGCATCTTCGCCACGAGGGCGTCCGCGTCGAGGTGATGGCCTTCGGCGGATCGACCGCCCAGCAACTCGTGGAGGCCGCCGACGAATACACCGATCTCAGCGAGGATTCCGACCGTTTCCTCCTATAGTCGTCAGGGCAGCCGCTGGGATCTCCGGTCCCCCACAACCATATCGACCTGGATACAGTCGTCGACGTATGCAGCCGCGCGTGCTCTTGCGCCTGGAAGGATTGGTCGCGGTTGGGATCGCACTCGCCGGGTATATCGTTCTCGAGGGCCCGATTTGGCTCTTCTTGGTCCTGATCTTGGCACCGGACCTGTCCATGCTCGGGTATCTGGCCGGGCCTCGTTGGGGGAGTCGCAGTTACAATGCCGTCCATACGTACGCGTTCCCACTCTTGCTCGGCGCGGGAGCCTACTGGTTCGACAGTCCCACGGCACTCCTGATCGCCCTGGTTTGGATCGCCCACATCGGCGCGGATCGACTGATGGGGTATGGGCTCAAGTACCCGACCGGGTTCAAGGATACCCATCTCGCGACCCAACCACCGCCCCTGGATGTCCTCGAGTCGGGGGAGTGAACGAGGCAGGTCATTTCTCCCCGACGTGGGAACCCGTGACGGCGACCGACATCTACTAACCCGGACAGGCCGGTGCTGGGAGCGATGGGCGAGGATCGGGGGCTCGCGGAACTGCGCACCATCGCGGATTATCAGTTCGGGGCCGGCGCCGGCGAGGGGTTGTTACCTCCGGACCTCGAGATCGAGATCCGTCGTTCGCGGTCGGGGCGGCCGCGTCAGCTGATCGGGCCGACCGGGCGGCTCGTCACCCTCGGGGGGGACGGCCGCTTCACCCTCGGCTTCGCCGGCGGCGTCCGCTTGGCCGAGGGGCTCGAGTCGCCGGCCTACCGGGTGTACGTGGACCGGGAAAGCGAGCCGTTCGTCCGGTCGGGCGAGGACGCCTTCGCGAAGTTCGTGACCCGAGTCGATCCCGCGATCCGGCCGTACGACGAAGTGCTCGTGGTGGACGACGACGGGGCGGAACTCCTGGGAGTCGGCCGGACGGAGCTCTCGGCCACCGGTATCCGGGATTTCGGACGCGGCGTGGCCGTGGCGATGCGGGAAGGCCGCGAGGAGTGGGCCGGATCGTAGGCTGGCGGCACGCTTTTGGCGACGGCCGGCGACGCCCCGGGTATGTTCGGAGGCGGCGGGGTCAATCCACGGAAACTGCAGCAGATGATGGAACAGATGGGCATCGAGATGGACGAGATCGACGCCGTCGAAGTCGAGATCCACACCGAATCGGGCGATGTGCTCTACTTCGATAGCCCCGAGGTCACCCGCATGGACGCCCAGGGCCAGCGAACCTTCCAGATCGTCGGGGAGCCGGAGGCCCGGGAGGGCGGCGGTGGCGGCGGCGGTGATGCTCACGCGATCCCCGAAGACGACATCGAACTCGTCGTCGAGCGGACGGGGGAATCTACGGAGGCCGCCCGGGAGGCACTCGAGGCGACGGACGGCGATCTCGCCGAGGCGATCGCCCGCCTCTCGTAGCGTGGCCGTCCGCCTGGTGTACGAGGATCGCGAGTACGTTCGCGAGCCGGGGGAACGCCTCGAGACCGACCTCGGCGTCCTCGAGATCCCCGCGGACGTCGCGCCGGGAGCGGAACTCGACACCCACCTCGGGCACACCTTCGCCGTCCGGAGCCTCCGGCTGCCGGATTGTTTCGAGCATTTCGAGCGATCGGGTGCGCCGATGCTGCCGCGCGATGTCGGGCTCGTCTGTGGCATGACCGGCGTCCGAACCGGCGACCGCGTGCTCGACATCGGGACCGGGACGGGCGTTCTGGCGGCCGGGATGGCCATGACGGGGGCGGAGGTGCTCAGCTTCGAGCGGGATCGGGAGGCCGCCGAGACCGCGCGCTCGAACATTGGGATGGCCGGGCTTGCCGACCGCGTGGAGATCCGGACCGCCGACGCCCGGGACGCGCTCGAGGGCGCTGATCTCGATCCCGTGGACGTTCTGACTCTCGATACGGGCGATGCCGACGAGCTGGCCGCCCGCGCGGACGAGCTTCTGGTCCCCGGGGGCTATCTCGCCGCCTACTCACCGTTCGTCGAAGGGGCCCGGATGGTCGTCGAAGCGGCGCGGGATGCGGTCGCGAACGTGCGGGCGCTCGAAACCATTCAGCGAGAACTCGACGTGGATGCCCGCGGCACTCGGCCGAGTACGGCGCCGGTCGGCCATACGGGGTTCCTCACGATCGGCCGGCGCCCCTAGTGATCGTCCTCACGCCATTTGTGCTCGCACTCGGTGCAGATCAGAAAGCGGGTCTCTGACTCGTCGGCCGAGCGGATCTGCTGGATGTAAAACTGCGCCCGGTCGTTGCCACACTCCGGGCAGGTGACCTCCGTCGTGGGCAGCCCCGCGTCCTCGGCGGATGATTCGATGATCTCGCTGGTTTCCTGACCTTGCGTCACGACGAACTCGCCGTCCTCCGCTTTCCCCTGTTCGTGCCCGCAGCTTTGACAGACCCAGCGGTCCCCTTCGGCCACCATCATCGATCCGCACTCCTCGCAGAACTCCATGTGGCGACCCGAAAGGGCCGAATTTGGAAAATTGCTTCGATCGGGGGACGGCAACGCCATACACGATTATTACTTCGCTAACTTAGTGGTTCTTCGCGCCAGGTCCGGACGAATGTCCCCCGGGGGCTTGGGAGCGGCTGCACCATGAAGGAGCGCCTGCGGGCGGTGTTCGAGCGGCTCATCCCGAGGGGGTCGGTCGCGGAACGGACCGTCAAGAGCGGGGTCTGGATGACCGCTCTGAAGGTCGCGAACCGGGGGTTCCAGATGCTGATGCTGGTCATCCTCGCCCGGCTGCTGGCCCCCCGGCACTTCGGGCTCCTCGGCATCGCGCTCGTGAGCCTCGCCGCGACGAAACAGTTCACCAACATCGGCGTGAACGCCGCCCTCATCCACAATAACGAGGACAACGTCGACTCGTACCTCGATACCACGTGGTCTCTCGAGGCCGGGCGGGGCCTGCTGCTCTTCGGCGTCCTCTTTCTCGGCGCCCCCTACATCGCCGGCTTCTTCGGCGAACCGCGAGCGACCTGGGTGGTCCGGTTGATCGGGTTAAACCCCCTACTGTACGGGCTTCGCAACCCGGCGGTCGTGTACTTCTCGAAGGATCTCGCCTTCCACAAGGAGTTCGTCTACAGTGCGAGCGGCGGGCTCGCCCAGTTCGTGGTCGGCGTCGGCTGGGCGCTCCTCTCCCCGACCGTCTGGGCGCTCGTGGCCGCGTTCGTGGCCAGCGAGCTCGTCCGAACGGTCCTGTCGTACCTCCTGGATGACTATCGGCCCTGGCCGCGATTCGACTGGGCCGACGCCCGGGAACTCATCGATTACGGCAAGTGGATCACGACCGGCTCGATCATCTACTTCCTCTACAGTCGCGGGGATGACGCGTTCGTCGGCTGGTTCCTCTCGGCGACCGCGCTGGGGTTTTACCAGTACGCCTACCAGCTGGCCGATGCCCCGTCAACGGAGGTCTCGGAGTCGATTTCCCGGATCACCTTCCCCGCGTACGCAGAACTGCAGGAGGATTCGGCCAAGCTCCGGGACATGTTCCTCAAAACGACCCGATTTACCGCCTTTTTGGCGTTCCCCATGGCCCTCGGCATCGCACTCGTCACCCCAAGCTTCGTGCCCGCGGTGCTTGGTGCGGAATGGACGCCGATGATCCGCACGATGCAGTTATTGGCCCTCTACGGGCTCTTCCATGCGATCACGCGGAACTTCGGCTCGTTGTGGAAGGCGATCGGCCGCCCGGACCTGGTCACCAAGCTCGGGGTCGTCCGGGTGGTGTGTATCGGCGCGTTGATCTGGCCCGCCACGGCGACGTGGGGCATCGAGGGGACAGCCGCGGTCGTCGTCGGGGTGTACATGTTCCCCATGTTACCGATCGACGTCTACTTCATAGGGCGGACGACGGGGATGCGGATGCGGGACGTCTACCGCGAGTTCGCCTATCCGGGGATCGCGGCGGTCACGATGTTCGGCTTGCTGTGGGCGGCCCGCTCGGCGGTCTCGTTGCCACCGCTCGTCGAATTCCTGCTCCTCGTGCCAGCAGGGGTCATCGTCTACGCGCTGGCGTCGTTTCTCCTCGACCGCCGGTTCGACTGGGGGATGCGGCGGAACCTCGAGGCGATCGTCGGCGGGGTGGCCCGGTAGCTCGTCCGAGCCCAAAAGACCGAAATACGGTCGGTCACGTCCGATCGAGGGATGTCCTTGTCGGACGAGGATCGCGAGCGACTGGCGGACGTCGTGCGGCTGCAGCCCACGAAAAACGCCGAGCTGCAGGAACGATGGGGGATGGACAGCGGCAGCGCGGTCCACCAGTACCTCGAATCCACGCTCGGCGAGTACTATTACCGCGACGACGACAGCCTCATCCGGGCAACCGAGGAGGCCCATGACCTCGTCGACGTCGAACCGGGCGTGGAGGGCGACCGGGACGGCGCGCTCGTGATCCGGGTGCCGGAACTCGACCGCCGGATCCTCGAGGTGTTGCCGGAACCCGGAGGGCGGTCGATGAGCGTCGTCGCCACGCTGCACGCCTTGGAGAGGACCGAGGCCGACGTCGACGACGTCCGCAACGCACTCCAGCGGCTGCGCCGCAAGGGTGCCGTCGAGGTCGAATACCGGATGGTCCCCACCTACGTCCTGGCCCGACCCCGCGGGGAGATCACCGTCGAGGCGATGGCCGACGCCTGATCAGCGCCGACGCGCCCGCTGCCGGTCGAGCAGCTCCCTGATCCCCCGGCCGGGGCCGCCCGCGATGGGCCAGCCCTCCGTCCGCCAACCCGGCGGCTCCGGTTCGAAGGCCGGACAGTCCCCGTGGCACTCGGCCGCCCGCTGGGGGCGGTCCTTGGCGGCACAGTACGGCTCGTGGGTGAGCGATTCCGGGGCGAGCTGGAAGTGTCGGCAGTCCGTCCGCATGTGATCGCCGAAGGTCCGCCAGCCCCGCTCGTAGGCGCGCTCGGCGATCTCGCGCCGACGGGCGCGCTTCTCCTCAGGGGACACGAACTCGATCCGGGCGGCCGACCGGTCCCGGCCGGGACGCTCCACGATCCGGGTTCCGGTGCTATCGACCTCCAGGCCACGGGGATGCCAGACCACCTCGGCCGACAGGCCCTCGGGGTCCAGCGCCAGAATGCCGACCTCCACGGGCATTGCTTCGAGGAGTGCGGGCGGCACGGGATCGTCGGTCGCTTCCGTCGCCAGCCAGACCTCGTCGGCCAGCCCGAGGGCCACGTCGTACTGCAGCTGGGCGGCCAGCGAGCGTGCCGCGCTGGCGTCCAGGTCCGGTTTGTGCTCGATGGCGATGAGCCGATCGACCCAGGCTGGATACGTCCATTTGCGACGTAATTCGATCCGGTTGTCCCGTCGCCGGGTCTCGATGACACCACGATCGCCCGCCTCGTGGACCGCCTCGCGGACGTACCGCCACGGGTAGTCCGGTTCCGGCAACGCGTCCCGGTACCACGCCCATTCGTCGGGTGCGTGGCGGACGACGTGGAGGAGATCTGAATCGAGGTGTGCAACCCCGAAACGCCGCCGGGCCTCGAACCCCGAGGGATCGCACTCGAGGACGATCGTGTCCCAGCGGCGGTGGCCCGTGCCCAGCTGGCGCGCGACGACGACCGGGCCGTCTCGATTCCCGTCCGGCGGCCACGCTAGTTCCGCCCACCGGCAGGCGTGCAGCTCGAATTCGAACTCCGAATGGACCACGCCTTAGAGGTCCATCTCGTCCAGGTAATCGTGGGCGTCCCGGAGGATGTCCCGGGGGCCGTCCTGGGTCACGGTGTTGATGGCCTGTTCGTAGTCGCGCCACTGGAGGTCACGGTGTTCCTTCGACAGCTCCGCGCTGGCCTCGAAGGACTTGGCCACGAACAGGTGGACGGTCTTGTGGATGGTCGTCCCGTTCGCCTGGAAGACGTAATCGTAGTCGTCCCGGAAGCCGTCGATGAGCCGGAAGTCGTCGATCCCGGCCTCCTCGCGTA
This sequence comes from uncultured Salinarchaeum sp., assembly GCA_964489365.1. Classification (GTDB taxonomy): domain Archaea; phylum Halobacteriota; class Halobacteria; order Halobacteriales; family SKNY01; genus SKNY01. Next base: position 11,125 of record CAZAYR010000029.1, on the reverse strand, counting down.
CCTCCCGGATGGCGGTTTGCTGGAGCTCCTCCCCTGACTCCACGCCGCCCTTCGGAAACTCCCAATCCCCCGGGCGGCTCTTGAGGAGGAGGTATTCGCGTTCGCCCCGGGTATCCCGGAAGAGGATCGCCCCGGCGCTTGTCGCTTCGACTGGCATCTTAGCACCAGGTAACTGACGAATCGTATTGAGAATATCGGAGCGCGCGGAGCCGAACGTGTCGCTTTTGGCGCCCGCTGCCGAACGACCCGGGAGGGCGCCCCGATGACCTACGTGACGAAGATCACCCTCCGGAGCGGTGACCGGGTCGTGCTCGACGAGACGGTCGGGGAGCTCAAGGAGTTCGTCACGCGGAAGGGCGCGGAGTTAACGGGCCCGCATCCCCGACCACCAACCGAGGTCTCCGTCGAATTGCCCAAGCGCCTGACCGGCGAGGGCGACCGATTCCCCTCGTGGGATTACACGGTCTACACGCGGGATATGGAGGTCAAGGGTTACGATTCCATTGCCCGTTCGATGGCCGAGCGCTCGTATCCCTCGAGCGTCCAGGTCGCGATCGAACTCGATCAGGCGGGCTCCATTCGTTGAGCTTTATCCTCCCGGCGCCTCACCGGCGCGCATGGCGAGTACCGCGGACCTGGACCGGCTTGTCGAGCTGCGACGGGAGTTACACCAGTATCCCGAACCCGCGTGGCGGGAGTTCTACACGACCGCTCGGCTGGTCGAGGAGCTCGAACGGATCGGCGCCGACGAGCTTCTGCTCGGGCCCGAGGCGATCGACCCCGACTACCGGTGGGGCGTCCCGGAGGAGGAGGGGGAGATCGAGCGCTGGGCCGAGCGAGCGCTCGCCGACGGCGCCGACGCCGACATCGTCGAGCGATTGGCCGGCGGGCAAACGGGACTGATCGGCGTCCTCGATCGCGGCGAGGGCCCCCACGTGGCGTTGCGGGTGGACATCGATGCGCTGTTTCGCCAGGAATCCGACGAGCCCGAGCATGCCCCGGCGGCGGAAGGCTATCGTTCGACCCGCGAGGAGGCCATGCACGCATGTGGACATGACGCGCATGCGACCATCGGCGTGGGAGTCTTCGAGGCGTTGGCGAACAGCGACTTCGAGGGACGGTTTTCGGTGATCTTTCAGCCCGCCGAGGAGGAGGCCGGCGGCGGGCGGGCGATCGTGGAGGGCGGGCACCTCGACGACGTGGATTACCTCCTCGCGGTGCACGTCGGGCTCGATCACGAGACCGGCGAGGTTGTGGCCGGCATCGACGATTTTCTCGCGGTCACGAATATCTCCGCGACCTTCGCAGGTGAAGCGGCCCACGCCGGCGCGCACCCGGAGCTCGGGCGGAACGCGGTCCAGGCGCTCGCCACCGCCGTCGAGAACCTCTACGGTATCGCCCGCCACAACGACGGCATCACGCGGGTCAACGTGGGGCGGATCGAAGGGGGTTCGGCCTCGAACATCGTCCCGGAGGGGGCGATGCTCGCCGGGGAGGTGCGCGGGGGGACGACACCCCTCCGCGATTACATGCGCGATCGCGCCGTGACGGTGCTCGAATCCGCGGCAGAGATGCACGACTGTGACGTCGAGCTCGACCTCGGGCCGGAGGTACCGAGTGCCCAAAGTGACGAGGCCCTCGTCACCCGGGTCCAGGAGATCGCCGGGGGGACGACGGGGGTTACGACCGTCAAGAAGCGCGACCGACTGGGCGGCAGCGAGGATGCGACGTTTCTCATGCGCCACGTCCAGGAGCGCGGCGGGCACGCGTGCTACGTCGGCATCGGCTCGGATCACCCGGGCGGTCACCACACCGCCACGTTCGATGTCGACGAGGAGAGCATCCCGATCGGGGTCGACGTCCTCTCGGATACGATTTTGGACGTGTTCGCCGACCCGCCCTAGTCCGCCGCGAGCGGATCGAGCGCTGCCCCCGTATGCAGCCGCCAGAGCGACGCGTAGGTGCCTCGGGCATCGAGAAGTTCGGCGTGCGTGCCACGCTCGACGATCTGGCCGTCCTCGAGGACGAGAATGCGGTCGGCGTGACGCGCGACCGAGAGCCGGTGTCCGATGGCGATCGTCGTCCGGTCGGCATGCACGATCGTCTCCTGTACCGCCGCTTCGGTCTCGAGATCGACGTGGCTGGTCGCCTCGTCGAGTAGGAGACAGGGGCGTTCGGAGATCAGCGCCCGGGCCAACGCCAGACGCTGGCGCTGGCCGCCGGAGAGGTTGCCCCCACCCTCCTGGAGGTGGTGATCGTATCCGTCGGGGAGGTCGCGCACGAACTCGTGGGCAGCGGCCCGCTCGGCCGCGCGCCGGATCGCCACTTCGTCGGCGTCGGGGCGCCCGTACTGGATGTTCTCCCGGATCGTCCCGGTGAACACCGCCGGATCCTGGAGGACGACGCCGAAGGTCTCTCTCACGGTTTCGTCCGCGAGTGCAGTCGTGTCGTACCCCCCGATCCGCACCGCGCCCCCGTCGGGTTCGTAAAACTGCAACAGGAGGTGAGCGATCGTCGTCTTGCCCGAGCCCGTCGGCCCGACGATCGCGACGAACTCGCCGGGCTCGACCGTGAAGGAGATGTCCTCGAGGACGCGCTCGTCCCGATCGTCGTAGCCAAAGGACAGGTCATCGACCTCGATCGTCCCATCAAGGGCGTCGTCCGGCGACCGGCGACCGGACGGTGACGATGCCTCGGCGCGATCCTGGAGCGCGACGATCCGGCGGGCCGAGGCCTGGCCGTCGTAAAACTCGTCGACGAGCTGGGCCCCATGAACGAGCGGTTCCGTGAACTGTTGACTGAACAGCAGAAAGGAGACGAGCGTGCCGACCCGTAACGGGCGGGAGAATCCCGGCGGGGGCCCGTTGAGGATCCAGGCGCCCCCCAGCGCCAAGATGGCGGCAAAGCCGACCCATTGGACGGTCGTCATCGCGGGATAGAACGCGGCGCGCATCCGGATGACCGCCCAACGGCGCGCAAAGACCGCCCGGGAGACGTCCGCGACGGCGTCCGCCTCGACGGGTTCACGCGTGTAGGCTTTGACCGTGGCCATCCCCGCAATGACGTTGTGGAGCCGGGCGTTTAGCGCCCCGACCAGCTGGCGGACTTCCCGGTGTTTCGGCGCGAGCCGGCGGACGAACGTACGAGCGGTGAGGGCCAGGACGGGGATGACCCCGACGAGTACGAGTGCGAGTTGCCAGTGCAGGAGCAACAGTAACGCGACGATCGCGACGAAGCGTGCGGCGATCTCGACCGCCTGGGCGGTCGAGCGTTCGAGCAGCCGGTTTAACTGGTTGACGTCGTCGTTGAGGATGTTGACGAGCTGTCCCGTCTGCTCGGCCTCGAAGAAACCGAGATCGATCGACTGGAGGGCCGTGAAGGTCTCCGTGCGGATGGCGTGCTGGACTTCCTGGGAAACGCATCCCCAACACCACGTGCCGAGCCAGGCCGTCGCCGCGCCGACCAGCGCGAGCACCACCATCGCGCCGGCGACGAACAGGATCCGTGATAATGCGCCGTCCGGTAACCACTCCGGAGGAATGAACGGAAACGCGAACGGCGCATTCTCGAGCAGGATGCCGTCGATGACGATCTCGACCAGATAGATCGGCAACAGGCCCGCGACCGGGCTGGCGATCGCCGCGAGCGCACCGACCGCGAGGAGCACCGGATGGTCCCGGAGGTGCGGCCGGAGGAGGCCCAACAGCGGGCGGTCGGTGTCGACGTCGGTCTCGAAGTGGAGGGCCTGGGACATGGGGACCGATCACCCCCCTTGGTGCCGTGCTCGGGTTTGAACCGTCGGTCAGTATTTGGGATCCGCGCCCGTCCGCTCGTAAATGCGCTCCATAATCCGGTCGCGCTCGGCCTGCCAGGCGTCGAAGCCGTCGGGGTGATCGGGATAGGATTCGTAGTGGGCGAGCAGCTCGTCGGCCAGGTTCTTGGTCCGGTAGAGTTTCCGGATCAAGCCCCAGTACCCGAAGCTGTCGATCGCGATTCGGAGCTTCATGCCGAGCCCGAGATCGGTCGTCCCACCGTAGAGGGCTTCCGCGAGTTTTTGGCCGGGTAAGGCGGCCAGCAACCCCATCAACTCGTCCACGTCCACGGCTGTCGAGAGCACGTTGTACACGTCAAGTGCCGCGTATCGCGCGCCGAAGTGCTCCATGACGTTGACGTTGTAGGCCCAGAGGTCGGCCTCCCCCACGGATCCACCCTCGATCGCCCCGATGCCCTGTCGGCCGGCGTAGGCGCCGGCGTAGGCCGCGCCGGCGATCCCGCCACCCGTCGTCGGGTTCACGTGCCCAGCCGCATCGCCCACGGCCATGAAGCCGGGGGCGACCGCCGAATCGTACGGCCGTCGGGTGGGCAACGCGGCGCCGAGCTTATCCTTGACCCGAGCCCCGGCGAACTCCGTGCGGTTCCGCAGATCCCGTTTGAGTACCTCGACTAATTCCATGGGCTCCTCGTTCATCTGGAAGCCCAGCCCGGCGTTGATCTCCGTGCCCGTCCGGGGGAAGTACCAGAGATACCCCGCGGCCCGGTCGGTCGGCTTGAAGACGAGCGCGTCCTTCCAGGGGACCTCCTCGTCGACCTCGACGATCTCCCGGTAGGCCGAGCAGAACTGCGAGTACTGCACGTTCGTGTCGAAGGTCGTGCCCGTGGCGTCGAGGTCGTCCTGGAGGATCGACAGCGCGCCGGCACCGTCGACGACGAGCTCCGCCTCGTAGGTGGTGATGTCCCCGTTCCGCCCCGCTCGGACGCCGGTTACGCGGCCATCCGTCGCTTGCTCGAGGCCCTGGACGACGGTGTCGAACTGGAAATCGACCCCGGCATCCCTGGCGCCCTCGATCAGGCACTTTCCGTAGCGCCACCGGTCGACGACCGCGAGTTCGCCGGGGACGGGGATCTCCAGGACGGTATCGTGGTCGGGGATCTCGAAGCGGCCGTGATCGACCTCGCTGTTGGTAATCGCGGGCTCGAGGTAATCCCGGGGGATGGCGTCGGGGAAATCCGTCGCCCCCTTGAGGGCGTCCCCGCATGCGATGTGGCCGGCCTCCGTTTCGGACTTCCGCTCGAGGATCGCCACGTCGTAGCCGGCCTTCGCGACCGTCGCCGCCGCGTAGTTGCCCGCCGTCCCGGCACCGACGACGACCACGTCCCAGGAGTCATCCCGGGCGGGCGCGCTCGCCGAGTCCCCGTCCGCGGCTGTCGCCATACCCCGGGCTGGGAGGGGTTGCGCCTAAACTCTTTAGGAGCGGTCCGCAGTCACGCCGGCGAACCGTTGGCGTGCCACCCGGCAGTGAACAATGCGCTTCCAACGATTAGCCGTCGAGGTGATTTATGACGCGGAAATACGTGATTGAGGCGACCAGAATAGCTCCCACAATCCCCACAGTCAAGATCGCATAATACGAGTCGGGGTTGGAACCAAACACAAATACGCCGATTCCCACGCCGATCCCCCAACCGAGTAACATGGAGACGAATAGAACGGTGACGGAAAGGTAGTAGACGCCCGCTTTCTCGAACCACGACATGGTCTTTAGTTTGGTTTCGAGAATAAAAGTCGCCGGTCGTGGGGGCTGGGTCACCTCTCGGCACCGGTTCATGAAGGAGAAAGCACGGGGAAGGGAGGCATTCCTACCCTTCCCAGGTCTCGAGTCCGTCCTCAAACGCGAGTCCGACGACTGAAACGGCCTAACCCTCGCCAACATTCGTGTCCGTATCGAGGAAATTCGCTCCGTCCGCCCACCCCCCGGTTCGATCTCCCTGAACGAAGCGCGGACGGTCGAACTTTCGGGGTGTGCCAAGATGGGAGCTTGTGGCCCGTCGCTGGGTGAGAACACCATGATACGAGCAAGGCGTTCCGGCCCAAGTTCGCCTCCACGACCCCTCAGCTGGCTTCAGGGGCCCCTTACTCGAGGTCCCCGAGCGAACGAAATTTTTTGGCACCGTTCCGCGTAGGGCGGCATATGGCGGAGTACACCGTCGAATTTGTCGGGACGGGCGAGACCATTACGGTGGCCGATACCGACACCATCCTTCGACGATGTATCGAGGAGGGGATCGCCCAGGAGTACTCCTGCCGCGTGGGGATGTGCCTGGCCTGCTCGGCCGAGATCGTCGAGGGCGAGGTCACCCAGCCGGCCGCGCGTGGGCTGAGCGCTGCCGAGGCCGAACGGTATGCACTGACCTGCATGGCACGCCCCCAGTCGGACCTGAAACTCGATCGGGGCAGGTACCCGCCGAGCATCGAGGCACCCGAGGAGACCCCCAGCTCGCAGGGGCCAGTGACGGCGGACGACTGACGTTTAAGCGGTCGCGGCCCCTGTCGGTCGTATGGCCGACGCTCGCTCACGACAGCTCGAGACCATTCTGCAGGGCGGCGTGATCGCCGTGATGCGCGGTGTCGAGCCGGACGACGCCGTGGCGGCCGCGGAGGCGCTCGCAGCCGGCGGGATCACGGCAGTGGAAGTGACGGCGGAGACCCCCGGGGTGATGGCATCTCTGAACCGCGTGACCGAGGCCATGGCGGACCGTTCGGTGGCCGTCGGTGCGGGAACGGTCCTCGACGCCGGGACCGCCGGCACGATGCTCCGCCATGGGGCGGAGTTCGTCGTCAGCCCGACGTTCGCGCCCGAAGTCGTCGAGACGGCCAACCGCGCAGGCGTCCCCGTCATTCCGGGCGTGATGACACCGACGGAGGCCACGAAGGCGTACGCGGCTGGGGCTGATGCCGTGAAGCTGTTCCCCGCCACGACCGTCGGGCCCGACCACATCCAGGCGGTGCACGGCCCCCTCCCCCAGCTCACCATCCTCCCAACCGGTGGGGTCGACCGGGAGAACGCGCCGGCCTTCCTGGAGGCGGGGGCGGCCGGGATCGGCGTCGGAAGCGCGCTCGTCGACCAGGCGATCATTGCCAACGAACGCTGGGACGAGCTCACCGAGCGGGCGACGGGCTTTGTCGAGCTGGTCGAGCGCCACCGGGATTAATCCGCCATCGCGGCGAGGCGGTTCAGCGCGTCGATCGTCCGGAGGATGTCGACGCTCCGACCGGGTGGGAAGACGAGGTCATCGGTGCCGCGAACGTGTTCGAGTACTTGACCGGAGGCGTGCTCCGGGGCGGCCGCGATGCCCGCGTCCTCGACCGCCAACCACTCCATCACTCGGAGGTCGCTCTTGCTATCGCCGAGCATTGCGGCGAAGGGTTGCTCGAGCCCCAATACGTCGTAGGCTGCGCGAACCCCGGCCGCTTTGTTGAGCTCGCGGCTGCTGATCTCCGCGGCGTCGCCCGGATAGAGCGCGACGTCGATCCGCTCGAACGTCTTCCGCGCCTCGGGTGGGATCGCCTCCGTCCCGACGTCGGGCGCCTGCCCCGTTGCCTCGAGCACGCCTGCGATTTCCGGATCCTTCGCCGCGTAGAACGCCCGTGCCCACCGGGAGGCACCATCGGCGTCCGTGGTTTCGTCACCGAGCATATCCAAAAGGTAGACCAGCGACTGCTCAATGATCTCGACAGCCTCCTCACTGCCTGTCGGGAAGTTCGGTTTGAGCGTGATATTGAACTCGTTGCCCTGGAGATGACATTCCCGGCGCACGCGCGCGGGGGCCGCCCGAAGGACCCGCGAACGCATCCGGTCGAACGCCGCCACGATCCCCTCATCCAGATCCTCGTACAGCAGCCGCTTGGTCTCCGTGCCATGGCCGGGCGTGAACACCCCCGTGCCGCTCTCGTAGACGATACTCACGTTCCCCGAATGCACGACGGAGCTGCCGAACCCTTGGATCGCGAAGCCCTTCACGTTCTCTAAGGTCTGTCCGGTGCAGATGATGATCGGGACGCCCCGCTCGTGGAAGTCCTGAAGCACGGCCAGCGTCCCGCGGGGGATCTCGTTGTCCGTCGAGCCCGCCGACCGCAAAGTTTCGTCGACATCGAGGACGAGCACCTCGACGGGGCGGCCGTACTTGGCGTGGAGATCGAGCGCGGTAAAGGCCTGCTCGCGGGTGACACGGGCGGCGATCTCGGCCAGCGGACGACCGCCTGGCGTGGCCTGGGCGATCTCCTCCTTGCGCGCCCCGAGTTCGCTGTCGGCGCGCTCCCAGAAATCCAGGGCGATCCGCGAGTCGGCGGGTGGGAAGATATCGACGAAACGCTGATACTCCCGGAGGGTCGCGGTGTCGAAATCCGCGTAGATCCGATACAGCAGATCGTACCGTCGCATATGCGCTCCAGGGGATTCCGCTCCCTAAATGGTGCGTTCGACCGCCCATGCCTTTAGGCAGCCGCGCCCTTCGATGCCCTATGAAAAACGTCGACGACCTCATCGCGGATGCGGCCCGGCTGGCCGAGCGGGGGCTCTCCAAGGGCGAGATCGCGGACGAGTTGCACGTCTCCCGGGAGACGGCGAGCTGGCTGGTCGAGCGAACCGACGAGCGCCAGGGCGCCGAGCCCCAGGATCGCGTCCAGGACGTCCACGTCGACTGGAGCGCGATCGGCCGGGACAGCACCCGGCTCGGCCACGTCGCGGGGGCCATCGCGGACCTCCTCGGCAAATACGGCGAGGACGTCGACCTGACGGTCGGCATCGAGAAGGCGGGTGCTCCCCTGGCAACGATGGTCGGCCACCGGCTGGACACGGATCTGGCGACGTACGCGCCCCGCAAACACCAGTGGGAGGAGGGCGAAATGGGCGAGCTCGAGGGCGGATTCTCCCGGAATTTCGCGACCATCCGGGGGCGCCCGTGTTATGTGGTCGATGACACCATCACGACGGGGACCACGATGACGGAGACGATCGAGGCGATCCGGGCGGCCGGAGGAGAACCGGTGTGTGGCGCGGTGCTCGTCGACAAGCGTGGCGTCGACGAACTCGAGGGCGTGCCCATCCATTCGCTCGTGCAGGTGATCCCCGTGGGTCGTGATCGGTAACGCGCAAGACATTTTCCCTCCCGCGTCCAAGCGGTCGACATGACGTTCCAGCCCGACCAGCAACTCGATCCGGACGAAGTCACCGAACTCGTCGACGAGGCCATCGCGGACAACGAGGTCGTCGTATTCATCAAAGGGAATCGGATGATGCCCCAGTGTGGGTTCTCCCAGCGGGCGCTGAATTTGATCTCCCAACACCGCCAGGACTTCGAGGTCGTCGATACGCTCCAGGCGCTCGATGCCTTTCGCGAAGCGCTCGAGCAGCACAGTGGGTGGGAGACGATCCCACAGACGTTCGTGAACGGCGAGTTCGTCGGCGGGAGCGACATCCTGGCGGAGCTCGACGAACGGGGCGACCTGGCGGGCACGCTGAACGCCGCGTAAGCACTCGCGGGTTTCTTTCTCCGGCGGGCGGCCGGTGGAAAGGATAGCCGCTAAATGCTTCCGTCCCGTATTCCCCGACACCCCGGCGGTTCCCCGCCGTCTCGCCCCTAACTATGACAGGAGAAGTGTTTAAACTGCACTCGACGTTGGAACTTCCCTACGAGGAGTTACAGGAGTACCTCGAGGATCCTGACCTGCCCGAGGATATGGTCGGCATCGACCTGACTCGGCGAAACAACACGCTGATCATCAAGGCCGTGCCGGACGAGGGAATCGTCAGCAAGTACACACCGCCGGCCCAGCTCAAGGCGAGCGTGACTGAGGTGCGGGTCTACGAGGAAGAGCCCGAGGCACAGATGGGAACCGCGGGCCCACCCCGATGGGGCGAGGACGAAGAGGAGATCCCATCCGAGCTCGTCGAGTACGCGGCGTTCAAGGGCGATCGCGAAACAGTACTGCAAAACAGCGCCCTGCAGTATGAGATGTTCGAAGTGCTCCGCGAGATCGCCTATCTCTCCGAGAAAGGGACGCTCACCGCGATCACCGCCCAGGACGGCGACCTGGAGGCGACCCGGATCGTCGAGGGCGAGAAACGGCCGGCGACCGTCGAGGTCGTCGAAGGACCGACCGATTCGGGGTCGAACAACGGCGTCGACTGGCGGAGTAACGAGTTCATTTCCGATTGACGGAACATCACCGCAGGTAGGTCGGTTCTCTCCAGGCGTTAGATAGAGTCCCTCGAACTGAGGAAGAGGATGTTGGTAAAGAGTCGACCGTCAGGGCTCTCGGTGGCGATATCGTGAGAGCTGTCGCGGGGACGTGAAGTCGTGTATGCGTATCGACAACCAACTCCTCAGGTTAAAGTCCGAATACGTGTACGATAATGATATGTTCGATTGATCAGGACGACGTCGCACAGCCGAACAGAGCACACTGGCCATCGCTGTTTGGACGATAATGACAGATTATTAAGTACTTGGGGCTTTATAGACCGCACATGCACGGATGGCGCCGCCGGATCGGACTGTACGTCGGTGCGATTTTCGCGATCCTTCTCACGTTCACATTCGCGTATAACATCGGCATGAGAACCGTCGAGAACGAACCACAGTCGCTCCTTCACTCGCTGGAGCTCATCCTTCTCTATATGTTTACAGTTGGAGTGGCTTCCGAGTACCCGAGCACGGAGATCATGACATGGCTGGTTTTGCTGATGAATATCACAGGCCAACTCATCATGGTAGTCACTCTGATCGCCGTCGTAGCCCTCATTGTCTACGAACGTTCCTGGTCAAGCGTACGTACCTAAGCAAACGGTGCGTCGAGCGGACCGCTATGCGGCTCCTGGACCTCCGCCTGCTGAGCAATTCGACCCGCAACTAGCGATCGAGCGACACTCAACCTGAGGGGGAGGACACCCCCTTTCACAGCTGGCGTAGAAGTGTTGTTCAGGAATATCACTGTATACATTCCATATCCATTGCCAAAATGGGGGCAGGTACACAACCGCGCATCAATCCCCTGTGACTATTCCGCAACCCGATAGCCCCCGCCGAATAGATCCGTGTCCTTTCGCAGCACATGACACTCACATTGCTGTCAAGACTGCTTATGGAGCGAGGTGGTGTCTCTCCCTCTATGACTGATTCGGGTAGCGATGAGTTCGACCCGACAACACCAGACCAACGCGAGATCGGCCGCGAAATGGTTGAGGACAGTACGGGACTCGGTTCGGTGATGGCCCACGCCTATCGCGGAGAGGTAGACCGAGTGGGGACGTGGCGGCAGCGCCTCGACGAGACGACGACGTGGGCG
>CAZAYR010000028.1:0-23418 GCA_964489365.1 uncultured Salinarchaeum sp. | reverse complement strand
GCGGAGCTCCTCGCAGAGGCACGCGATGAGGAACGGCAGACCGTGGATACGGAGGAATCCGAGGAGGAGTGGACGCCACCCGCGACGAACTCGTCGAACGGCACGACGGAGGACAGTACGACCCACGAGCTCGCGGTCCATTGTGAGGATCCGATGGCCATCGAATCCGGCAACCTCACCCTCGCCGAGGCGCGCGCGGTCTGTACGACCGAACAACTCGAAGGGATGGAAGGCGTCGACGCGAACCTTTCATCCGGGGAGTTCGGGGACGACGAGTTCGTCACGCTTGCCGAGGTCGCCGCGATCGAGCAGGAGGCGACCCAACAGCTCCAGGAGCAACAACAGGAGGACGAGGAGTCGCCCGCGCTCCCACCGACCGAGTGGCTCGCGCTCGGGGCGGTCCTGGCAGTCGGGGCGGTCGCGGGTGTCCGCCGGTCCGGGCTTCCGTCCCACCTCCGGTACGCACTCGGCCTCCGGCTCCGGGCGTCCGTCGACGACCCCCGCGCGGCGACCGTGCGGGCCTGGCGCCGCCTCGAACAACATTTGGCGCGTCGCTACCGACCGCGGCGCACCGGAGAATCCACCCGAGCGTATCTAACGGCCCTCGACGACGAGTACGAGCTCGACCCGCGGGTGCTGGCGGTCGGCCAGGCATACGAGGCCGCGCAGTTCCGGGGGGAGGCCATCGAGCGCGAACGCGCGCGTGAGGTGCTCTGGACGGTCGACGAGCTCGTTGGCGGCGTCGGCGGGGGGTTCGTCCCGGGCTGACGGTCCCCGGCACGCTTAAGAAGCTTCGCTCGGTAGAAGGGCCCACGTAATGTGTGCGGAAGTCTGCTCGACGTGCGGGCTCCCCGAAGAACTCTGTGTCTGTGAAGACGTAGCCCGGGAATCCCAACAAATCACGGTCCGCATCGACGAGCGTCGCTACGGCAAGGAGGTTACCGTCATCGAAGGCTTCGACCCGCGTGATGTGGACATGTCGAGTCTGTCCTCGGACCTGAAATCGAAGTTCGCCTGCGGCGGCACCGTGGAGGACGACACTATCGAGCTCCAGGGCAATCACGTCGGTCGTATCGAGGACTTCCTTCGCGAGAAGGGCTTCAACGTCGCCTGATATCGCCATCCCCGGGACCGGGCATCGGAGGTGCTCCGTCAGCTAACAACAGTTAAATGCACGGCACCTCAGTCCCAAGCTAGCGACCTTTCAGAGGTGGGAGTCGTGTCCGAACAGGAAGAAACGCGACAGTCGGCGCTACGCACCCCGATCGTCGCCGTCCTCGGTCACGTCGATCACGGGAAAACCAGCCTCCTCGACCGGATCCGGGGCTCGACCGTGATCGAGGGGGAGGCCGGCGCGATTACCCAGCATATCGGGGCGACCGAGGTGCCCCTCGACATCGTCTCCGAGGTGGCCGGCGGGCTCGTCGACCCGTCCGATTTCGACCTGCCGGGGCTCCTGTTTATCGACACGCCCGGGCATCACTCATTCCGGACGCTTCGCTCCCGAGGCGGCGCGCTCGCGGATATCGCCATCCTCGTCGTCGACATCGAGGACGGCTGTCAGCCACAGACCGAAGAGGCCCTCGAGATCCTGCGGGAGACCGAGACGCCCTTCGTCGTCGCCGCAAACAAGATCGACACGGTCCCCGGCTGGTCGGTCCAAGAGTCCACGCCGATCCAAGAGACCTACGAACAGCAGAGCGACCGCACGCGCAGCCGACTCGACGAACAGCTCTACGAGCTGATCGGCGAGTTGAGCGACGCGGGCTTTCCCGCCGACCTGTACTGGCGACTCCAGGACTTCCAGCAAACGATCGGCGTCGTCCCGGTGAGCGCGGAAACGGGCGAGGGGGTGCCGGACCTGCTGGCGGTGCTCATGGGCCTCTCGCAGCGATACATGCGCGAGGAGATGGCGGTCGACGTCACGGGGCCGGGAGCCGGCACCGTGCTGGAAGTCACCGAGGAGCGCGGCTTCGGGACGACGATCGACGTCATCCTCTACGACGGACGCATTACGGAGGACGATCGCATGGTGGTCGGCTCGATGGGCGAGACGATCGTGACGGACGTCCGCGCCCTCCTCCAGCCGCGGCCATTGACCGAGATCCGGACGGAGGGAGCCTTCGATCGGGTCGACCGGATTTCCGCCGCGGCCGGGATCAAGATCGCCGCCCCGGATCTGGCCGACTCGATGGCGGGGGCGCCCGTCCGGGTGATCGGCGATCGCGACCGAGCGTCGGTCGTCGACGAGGTCGAGGCGGCCCTGGAGGCGTTCACGGTCCCGACGGACGACGACGGGGTCGTGGTCAAGGCCGATACCCTCGGGAGCCTCGAGGCGATGGGCGACGCGCTCGAAGAGATCGAGATCCCGATCCTCCGCGCCGAGGTTGGCGATGTGGCCCGCCGGGATGTGAGTGTCGCCAGCACGGTCGAGGAGCCACGCTATCGGGCAATCCTCGGGTTCAGCGTCGACGTGCTCGAGGATGCAGCCGAGGAAGCCGAGGAGGCCGACGTGGAACTGTTTACCGACGATGTCATCTACCGCCTCGTCGAGGACTACGAGGAATACGTCGAAGCGATCGATAGCCGCCAACAGGAGGCGGTCCTCGAGAATATCGTCCGCCCCGCGCGGTTCCAACTCCTCCCCGATCACACCTTCCGGCAGAACGACCCGGCCGTCGTCGGCGTCGAGGTGCTCGAGGGCACGCTCGGACGCAACGTCTCGGTCATCGCCTTCGACGGCGAGGAGGAGCGGAGTGTGGGCGTCCTCAAGGGCATCCAGGATGCCGGGGAGGACGTCGACACGGCGCGGGCCGGCGACCGCGTCAGCGTCGCCATCGACGGTCCGACCGTGGGCCGGCAGATCGAGGAAGGCGACGAGCTCTGGGTCCAGCTCCCCGAAAGTCACGCCAAGGTCTTAGAGCAGGAGCTCGAGGACGATATTCCGCCGGACGAACGCGATGCGCTCCGGATGTACCTCGAACGGAAACGCCGCACCGATCCCTTCTGGGGCAAATAGGGGTTCCATCGCAGCAAGCGACCGAATCAGAAGCGCCTGGGTAAACCCGATCAGTACACGTACGGCGTGACCGGTTTCCCCACCGCGTCATCGGAGGTCAGTTTCTCCTCGGCATCCTGGAAGTCCTCCATCCGGACGGTGGTGCGGTCGTCCCGGATGGCGAACATGCCGGCCTCGGTGCAGATGGCCTTGATGTCCGCGCCGCTCGCCCCCTCGGTCTCGGCCGCGAGGCGGTCGTAGTCCAGATCGTCGTCGACGGTCATCGAACGCGTGTGAATCCGGAAGATCGCCCGTCGAGCCTCGGCGTCGGGTTTCGGTACCTCGATGAGCCGGTCGAAGCGCCCGGGCCGGAGGATGGCGCGGTCGAGCATGTCAAAGCGGTTCGTCGCGCCGATCAGGTAGATGTCCCCGCGGTCGTCGAAGCCGTCCATCTCCGAGAGCAGCTGCATCATCGTGCGCTGGACCTCGGCGTCGCCGGCCGTCTTCGACTCGGTCCGTTTGGCCGCGATCGCGTCCAGTTCGTCGATGAAGACGACGGACGGCGCGCGTTCGTCGGCGAGTTCGAAGAGATCACGGACCAGCCGCGATCCCTCCCCGATGAACTTCCGGACCAGCTCCGAGCCGGCCATCCGGATGAACGTCGCGTCGGTCTGCTGGGCCACGGCCCGGGCGAGCATCGTCTTGCCGGTGCCCGGCGGGCCGTGAAGGAGGACCCCACTGGGCGGATCGATACCGACCTGGTCGAAGGTATCCGGGTCCTGAAGGGGCATCTCGACGGTCTCGCGGACGTTCCGGATCTGCTCGTCGAGGCCGCCGATGTCCTCGTACCGGACGTCCGGCCGGTCCTCGACCTCCATCGCCTGGGCTCGCGCATCCGTCTCGGTCTCCAGGGCGGTCTCGATGGCGAAGGACTCGCTGATGGCGACCCGATCCCCGGGCCGGAGATCCGGGGCCATCTCGTCGGGCAGTGATACCAGGACCTCCTGGTTTGACCCATGTTGGCGAAGGACCACTTCCTCGTCGAGTACGTCCTCGATGGTCGCCACGTACGTCGGTGCGCTCTTGAGCGCGCGGTTCTCGTTCGCGAGGCGCTCGGCGCGTTCCTCAAGTGCGCTACGACGTTCCCGGAGCTGCTCGAGCTGGTTCTGCAGCTCGGCGTTCTGTCTTGCGACGTCGACGAAGTGTGACTCGAGGACGTCGAGTCGTTCCTCGTCGCTCATCTCGGGGTTCACCTCCAACTGCGGTCGATCCGGCAACGTGGGTCCCTTCGCCATGGCACGCGCCGGGCTAAGGGACTGCCCTAAAAAGTGCCTTCGATTGGGGCGCGCCTCGCCGCTTCCGTCCGATCACCGCATCAGCGACTCCATCTCGTCGAGGAAATCGCTGTAGACGTTGATGGCCGACGTGATCGGCTCGGCGCTGCGCATATCCACACCGGCGTCATCGAGTAACGCCAGGGGATACTTCCGGGACCCCGCGCGCAGGAACTCGAGATAGCGTTCGGCCGCCGGCGCCCCCTCCTCGAGGATGTCGGTGGCGATCGCGACGGCGGCGCTGATGCCGGTGCTGTACTGGTAGACGTAGAAGGCCCGGTAGAAATGCGGGATGCGCATCCATTCTCGTGCGATACGCTCGTCCGTCTCGCAGTTCGCGTAGAACTCGGCTTTCAAGCCGTGATAGAGGTCATCGAGGCCATCCGGCGTCAGGGCCTCCCCCGCCTCGACCCGTTCGTGGGTGCGATGCTCGAACTCCGCGAACATCGCTTGCCGGAACAGCGTGTTCCGGAAGGTCTCGAGATACTGGTTGAGGACGTGCCGTCGAAGCCGCTCGTCCTCGACCGTGTCGATGAGATGGTGGGTGAGGAGGGTCTCGTTGACCATGCTTGCGACCTCGGCAATGAAAATCTCGTACTGGCTGTAGACGTACGGTTGGGCCTCGCTCGAGAGCTCCGAATGGAGGGAGTGTCCGAACTCGTGGGCGAGGGTGTACATCGAGTCGACCGTTTCCTGGTAGTTCATCAGGATGAACGGCTGGGTGTCGTAGGTGCCCCCGCTGTACGCGCCCGATCGCTTGTTCGGGGTCTCGTAGACGTCGACCCACCGTGATTCCAGTCCCTCTGCGGTCCGTCGACGGTACTCCTCGCCGAGCGGCTCGATGGCCGCGAGGACGTGCTCGGTGGCCTCCTTGTACGGGATCTCGGGGCTTTCCGATGCGGTCACCGGCATGTAAATGTCCCACATTGCCAGCTCGTCGACGCCCAGTTCCTCGCGCTTGAGGCCCGCATGGCGCTGCAACACGTCGAGGTTGTCCCGGACTGTTTCGACGAGCGTGTCGTAGACTTCGACGGGGATGTTCGGTTCGTCGAGGGCGGCTTCCCGTGCGGTGTCGTAGCCGCGCTGGCGCGCGAACTTGACGTCGGCCTTCACGCTGTTTGCATAACCCGAGGCGACCGCGTTCCGGACCTCCGCCCATTCATCGTAGAAGCCCTCGTAGACGGTCTCCCGGAACGCCCGGTCGGGCTCCTTCTGGAGTTCGACGAAGTTTGCCAGCGTGATCTCGACGTCCTCGCCGTCGGGATCCGTGACGGTCGGAAAACTCATGTCAGCGTTCGTGAGCATCGTGTAAACGTCCCGTCCCCCGACCACCTCCGTGAGGTCCGCCAGGACCCCTTCGACCTCCGCCGACCGCGTATGCTCACGCATCCGGTGGATGTCCTCGAGGTGGTGTGCGTACTCCTCGAGATCCGGATCGGCGGAGAGCAGGTCCTCGATCCGATCCCAGGAGACGTTCTGGATCTCAGGCTCGATAAAACTCGCCGCCGCCTCTGCCTCGCTATGTAACGACTGGGCCCGCGATGTCAACGCCTGATACCGGTCCGCGGAGGTATCCTCGTCCCGCCGCATCCGCGCATAGGCGTACACGAGCCCGACCTTGCGCATGAGGGCCTCATAGGTCTCCAGTGTGCCCCGCAAGGCCGTTTCATCGTCGGTGACTCGCCCCTCGTACGCGCCGAGCTCCTCGAGGAGCCCTTCGGCCTCGTCGTAGGCCGCCTCCCACGCCTCGTCGCGTTCGAATATGCTTTCCAGATCCCACTTGTACTCCTCGTCGATGTCCTCGCGTTCCTGGACGGTGCTCATGGATCGCCCATTCCGCCGGCTGCCCTTAAGGTTCGCCAACGCCGCCGCCCAGGTGGACGATATGGCGGGTTAACGACCGGTGGACCCGTTTCGCGAACGCCTGCTCGACGCGCCAGGGACTACGGTCCAGCACCGGCGTGAGATCACGGTCGGCGACGACCACCGCCTGCGTGCCGACCCGGGAGGCCTCCGCGAGGGCCTCCGCGACGAGGTCGTCCCCGGCGACCCGGGACTGGCGGCCGTAGGGCACGTCGAAGGCGACGGCATCGACGGTATCCTCCGCCAGGGGGAGCGACCGGGCGTCCCCGACCGCCACGTCCACGTGCGCGCCCGTCTCGCCGAGGGCACGCACGTTCCGTCTCGTCCCCCGGACCATCCGGCCCTGGACATCCAGGCCCACGCCCCGCGCACCGACGCGCGCCGCTTCGAGGACGATCCCGCCGGTGCCACACATCGGATCGAGCACGCGCGGCCCGGGCCCGCCCCCTACGATTTTCCCGCGCGCCCGTGCCAGCCGGGGGGACATGCGGCCGGGCTGTAAGACGGGCCGGTCCGCGGGGCGGCGCCGCCCGACGTCCCCGCCCGGCCGTGCCAGGACCCACCCCAGGAATGCCTCGCCGTCCGAGACGAGGACCCGGAGGACGCGATCCGGTGACTCGAGGTCGATCTCGAAGCCGCTGGCCGCCAGCACCGCCCCGAGTCGGCGCTCGATCGCCTGAGTATCGGCGACCGCCGCCCGCACCGCCCGGGCACGGACCGCCGCGGTGCCGGCGCCCTCGAGGGCGCAATCCTCGAGGCCGGCCCCTCTGGCGTCCGGGTCCGCCGGGGTCCGCGCGAGCAGGTCGGACACCGTCCGGGTCCATGCGAGCTGTTCGACCCGGCCGGGGAGACCCGACCCGACCGCGACGCCCGGGGCTGTCACGGTCAGGCCCTCCGCCACGGCCGCGGCCTCGTAGGCAGCGAAGGGGTCGTCCTCCCCGATCAGCTCGAAGATGTACACCACTGGAGGACAGCGCGAGGAACCCAATCAGTGTAGCGGTCGTGTTGATCGCCATACCCGATGGTGCTGACTTGTAGGCGGTGTCACCAATCTTTTTAAGGGGTAACTCCTTTCGTTTAAATACGTGATGACCGATCCCAAGGAGACCATCAACATCGAGAACGTCGTGGCCTCGACAGGTATCGGCCAGGAACTCGACCTCCAGAGCGTGGCCATGGACCTGGAGGGCGCCGATTACGATCCCGAGCAGTTCCCCGGGCTGGTCTACCGGACCCAACATCCGAAGTCGGCCGCGCTCATCTTCCGTTCCGGCAAGATCGTCTGCACCGGCGCCAAAAGCACCGACGACGTCCACGAAAGCCTCCAGATCGTCTTCGACAAGCTCCGCGAGCTCCAGATCGAGGTCGAGGACGATCCCGAGATCGTGGTCCAGAACATCGTCACGAGCGCGGATCTGGGCCGGAACCTCAACCTGAACGCCATTGCGGTCGGGCTCGGCCTGGAAAACACGGAGTACGAACCCGAGCAGTTCCCCGGCCTGGTCTACCGGCTCGACGAACCCTCCGTCGTCGCGCTGCTGTTCGGCAGCGGCAAACTCGTCATCACCGGCGGGAAACAACCCGCCGATGCCGAGCATGCCGTCGACAAGATCACCTCCCAGCTCAGCGACCTCGGCCTCCTCGAGGCGTAACGGCCCCGCCGCGACGCCGCTTATTCGATCATCCGTTCGATCTCGGTGACGAGAATGCCGCTCGCACCGAGGGCCTTGACTTCGTTAATCGTCTCGAAGACATCCCGCTCGTCGACGACCGCGTGGACGGCCACCAGCTCGTCCCCGGCGATATCCATGACGGTCGGGCCCCCCAGTCCCGGAATGCGCTCCTTGATCTCGTCGAGCCGGTCGCGGGGCGCGTTCAACATCAGGTACCGCTTGCCCTCCGCGTTCAGGACCGCCCGGAACGCGGTCTGAATCTGTTCGACTTTGGGTTCGGCGACGACCTCCTCCCTGGCGATCAGATGGACGGAGCTCTCGAGGACATCGTCGATCACCCGCAAGCGGTTCATCCGGAGGGTCGTCCCGGTACTCGTGATGTCGACGATGGCGTCGGCCATGTCGACGTGCGGGGTGACCTCCGTGGCGCCCGTCACCGTGACGATATTGGCGTCCACCCCGGCCTCGTCGAAGTGGCGCCGCGTGATGCGTGGGAATTCGGTGGCGACGGTCCCGCCGGACAGCTGCCCGATGTCCTCGAGCTCCCCGTCTTCGGGGACCGCCAGCACCAGGCGACATTCGCCGAACGCCAAATCGAGCAACGGCTCCACGTCCTCGACCCCGGCCTCGTGGAACTGGTCGAGCCCGGTCACCCCGAGTTCCGCCGCCCCGTCGGCGACGTACTCCGGAATATCCGCCGCCCGGGCGAACAGGACGCTCACCTCCGGGTCGACGGTATCCGCGTAGAGCTTCCGGTCGGCCCCGTCGACGACCGGCAGCCCCGCCCGTTCCAGGAGATCGACGGTCGGCTCGTGGAGCCGTCCCTTGTTCGGCACCGCGATGCGCATGGCCGGGACGATGACGGCCACAAGGATCCCTCTTTCTTTTCGCGGCAACACCCCGCTTTATCAGGTCCTTCGATGAAGGCCCGGTATGGGCGAACTGGTGATCGCCGGCGGGCAGGTGCTCACGCCCGCCCTCGAGGTCCGGGAGGCGGAGGTCCGCGTCGATCGGGAAGCCGGGACGATCGTGGAAATCGGCCCCGACCTCGGAGCGGGAGGCGCGGACGTGCTCGACGCCAACGGCAGTCTCGTGATGCCGGGCCTCGTCAACGCCCATACCCACGTCGCGATGACGCTGTTCCGGGGGTATGCGGACGACAAACCGGTCGATCGCTGGCTCGAGGAGGACATCTGGCCCATCGAGGCCGCGCTCACCCCCGAGGATGTGCGCGCCGGGGCCGCCTTGGGGGTCCTCGAGATGATCAAGAGCGGGACGACGGCGTTCTGTGACATGTACTTCGAGGTCGACCGGATCGCCGCGGTCGTCGAGGCGGCCGGCCTGCGGGCCCGACTCGGCTACGGGATGGTCACGGCGGAGGCCGATGCCGAAGCCGCACGCGAGGAATTCCGCCATGGGCTCGAGGTCGCCACGGAGCTCGACGGGGCCGCCGACGGCCGGGTGCGCACCGCCTACATGCCCCACAGCCTCACGACGGTGGATCTCGAGTTACTCGGCGAGTTTCTCCCCGAGGCACGCGATCGGGGGATCCCCGTCCACTTTCACGCCAACGAATCGCCAGCCTTCGTCGAGCCCATCGTCGACGCTCATGACCGCCGACCCCTTCCCCTCGCGGACGAGCGGGGCCTCCTCGCTCCCGGGGACTTCCTGGCCCACGGCGTCCACCTCGACGAGGCGGAGATCGACCTCCTCGCGGACCGAGATGCCGGGATCGTCCACTGCCCGACCTCGAACATGAAACTCGCCAGCGGGATGGCGCCGGTCAGCGCACTCCGCGAGGCCGGCGTGCCCGTCGGGATTGGCACGGACGGCGCGGCCTCGAACAACGATCTCGATATGTTCGGCGAGCTCCAGAATGCCGCGTTGCTCGGCAAGCTCGCCGCGGACGATCCCCGCGCTGTCCCGGCCGAGGCGGCCGTCGAGATGGCGACGGCCGAGGGGACCGAGCTCCTTGGATTGGGGCCGGGTCGACTCGAGGAAGGGCGCCCGGCGGACCTGGCGGTCGTCGACCTCGAGACGCCGCGACTCCACCCGCATCACGATCTCGTCAGCCACCTCGCGTACGCCGTGCAGGGGAGCGACGTGCGCCATACGGTTTGTGATGGCACGGTCCTGATGCGCGACCGGGAGGTCCAGACCCTCGAGGCGTCCGCGGTGATCGATCGGGCGGCGAGTGCCGCGGAGGCGCTCGTCGCGCGAGTCGCGAGCTGAGACCCGGTACGGTTTTTGCGGCGCTCCCGACAGGGGAGGTATGACCGATCACGCCGCGCGGATTCGAGAGCGGGTTGACGCTCCCGAGGAGGCACGCGCGTCGGGGCGCCGGAAGATCGACTGGGCGCGATCGCACATGCCGATCCTCGGCGAGCTCCGGGCACAGTGTCGAACCGAGGAGCCCTTCGCCGGGATCACGATCGGTATGGCCATGCATGTCGAGGCCAAGACGGCGGTGCTGGTGGAGACAATGGCGGCCGGCGGCGCGGACGTGGCGATCACCGGCTGCAACCCGCTCTCGACACACGACGACGTCAGCGTAGCGCTCGATGCCGTCGACGGGGTGCGCTCGTACGCGAAGCGAGGCGTCGACGACGAGGGGTACTACGCCGCGATCGATGCCGTCATCGACGCCCGGCCGGATCTCACCGTCGACGACGGCGGCGACCTCGTCTTTCGTATCCACGAGGAGTACCCGGAGCTCATCGAGGACATCGTCGGCGGCTGTGAGGAGACGACGACCGGGGTGCACCGCCTTCGGGCGATGGACGAGGACGGCGCGCTCCGGTATCCGATGATCGCCGTCAACGATACACCGATGAAACGGCTCTTCGATAACGTCCACGGGACGGGGGAGTCGGCGCTGGGCTCGATCGCGATGACGACGAACCTCTCGTGGGCGGGCAAGACGGTGGTCGTGGCCGGGTACGGATACTGCGGGAAGGGCGTCGCGAGCAAGGCGGCCGGACAGAACGCCCGGGTCGTGGTGACCGAGGTCGAGCCCCGGCGTGCCCTCGAGGCCCACATGGAAGGCTACGAGGTCATGCCGATGGACGAGGCCGCCGCCGTCGGCGATATCTTCGTGACAACGACGGGGAACCGGGACGTCATCACGCCGCGACACTTCGAGTTCATGCAGGACGGCGCCGTGCTCGCGAACGCGGGGCATTTCGACGTCGAGATCGACCTCGAGGGACTCGCGGCGCTGGCCGACGAAGTCCGGACGGTCCGTGACGGGATCGAACAGTACGAGCTGCCCGGGGGCCGGCGCCTCAACGTGCTCGCCGAAGGGCGATTGGTGAACCTGGCGAGTCCGGTCTCGCTGGGGCATCCGGTCGAGGTGATGGACCAGAGCTTCGGGGTCCAGGTCGTCTGTACGCGCGACCTCCTCGAGCACGAATACGGGCCGGGGGTCCATCCCGTGCGGGACGGGCTCGACCGCGAGGTCGCCCGCATCAAACTCGAGGCCGAGGACGTCGAGATCGATACGCTCTCCGCCGACCAGGAGGAATACCTCGGCTCCTGGGATCACGGGACCTGAGCGGCCGGGCGCACCCCGAACCGAAAACGGCGTTAGGGTCGGGCCCCCAGACCGAGACGTCGTGTTGGAGTACGAAAGCCGTCTCCGTGGCGTGCTCGTGAGTATCGCCGTGTTCGTGCTGGCCTTCCTGTTGGCGAGCCTTGCCGTGATTCCGGCGGCGATCCTCGATCCGAGCGTTCTCGAGAACGTGTACGAAGCGAGCCGACCAGCCCTGACCGCCTACCTCATCGCGAATTTCCTGGGGTTCGTGGTGGCCGGGTGGGCCTACCTCCGGTACACGGGTCGGGGGACCGGCTTCGTGGACCTGGGGATGCCGGATCGCCGGGACGCCGTCTGGATCGTCGGCGGGATCGTCCTCGTGATCGTGTACTATTTCGTGATCGGCATCGTCGCGACCGTGCTCGATCTGCCGGCGGCCGACAGCGACGTAGTCCTGCTGCTGGGCGAGGACACCACCATGATTCTCATTATGATGGTCGTGGTCGTGCTGTTCAACGCCCCGGCCGAGGAGTTCCTCTTCCGCAACATCGTGCAGAAACGGCTGTACGATTCGTTCGCGAATGTCACGGCCGTCGTCGTTGCAAGCCTCATCTTCGTCCTGCCACACCTTCCGTCCTATACACTGGGCGCGGAGGGGAACATCTCGATCCTCGTCTCGATGGTCGTGCTCTTCGGCGGTTCCCTCGTCATGGGGTATTCCTACTTGCGCACGGAGAATCTGCTCGTCCCCATCGGGATCCATGCCGGTATGAACCTCTTCCAGCTGGTGATCTATCTCCTCTCGGTGATGTATGACATCGACGAAGCCGGCGCGACCGGGACGCTTCTGGGGGTCTAATCGCCACCCCTCCGTTCGGGGATCCGGACGGTCACCCGAATCATCTTATAGCCCGGAGCGGGTACCAACGGTGATGTCCCAATCGAAGGGCGACCGTCGTGAGCGGGAACTCGTCAACGCCCTCGACGATGCGGGATTCGCAGTCATGCGCGCACCCGCCAGCGGGAGCGCGACCCAGCGGGAACTGCCGGATGTCCTCGCCGGAAACGGCGAGCGCTTCTACGCCATCGAGGTCAAATCCAGTTCCGGCAACCCGATCTACCTGACCGGCGAGGAGGTCGAGGGGCTCGTGTTCTTCGCTCGGAACTTCGGCGCGAAGGCCAGGATCGGGGTCCGGTTCGACCGCGAGGATTGGTACTTCTTCCATCCTGGCGAGCTCCACGTCACCGACGGCGGAAACTACAGAGTGAAAAAGGAACATGCCCGGGACGAGGGGACCGCCATCACCGACCTCGTGGCTTAGCGCTCTCGAAGCGTTTTTGCGTCATCCTCGGAAACCGTCCCCATGGAGATGGAGCGGGGGCAACTGATCGAGATCGTCGCCTCCATCGGCGCCGTCGGCGGATTCGTGGTGGCCCTCGTCGTGGTGAGCCTGCTCTTCGATCGGACCGAGCTGTCCCCGACCGGTGGCATCGTTCTGGTCGGCGTAATCGCGTCCTTCATCCTCTTGATGGCCGGGATCGGGGTCTACCTCGCCCGGATGGAGGAGTAGGCTACCGCGCGGCCGCGAGGCGTGCCGCGTACGCCGCGAGGGGGTGACCGTGCTCGCGACACCCCCCATCCTCGGGACAGATCCCCATCGCCGCGAGGGTCTCACAGCTCGGCGGGGGGTACGCGGTCGATCGCGTTTGCCCGTGGACCCGCTCGACTTGGTAGGCAACGTTCTCTCGCGTGCTAGCCGCATCGCCACCCACCAGCGCCTGGACCCGCTCTTCGTCGGCGCCGATCGCACAGAGAAACGCCACGAGGACGAAGCGCTCGTCAGGACCGAGGGTCTCGCCACTGGTCGCTCGCCGATGGAGCTGGGCCATGCAGGTCGGAAACAGGTCGGGTTCCACGCGATCGATGTCGCTCGGGATCGAGACGCTGTCGAGCGAGGCCCGGATCTCGTTGACCTCTGACTCGAGTGCCTCGGCGATGGGTTCGGGGACGTCGAGCGGGAGGCCGTCCGCGACCCGGAGCCTGATCGCCTCCCGGAGGAGAACACGAAGCTCGGTCTCCTGGATCGGCACGGTCCCGTCCGCGAGCGCGCGGTTGACCAGCCGCCACTCGGCGCCCCGCAGCTCGGTGGAAAGCCGGAGGTACGCGGTGACGGCGAACTCGTAACCTCCCTCGACCTCCCGCACCCGATCCGCCAGGTCGAACTCCACGAAGAGGTCCGGCAGGGTCGTGTACTCCCGGTCGACGCTTTCGAGCTCCGGACCGGGGTCCAGTTCCCGTTCGAGTAACGCGAAGGCCCGCCGGGCCTCCGCGAGCGCGTACCGGTCGGTGAGGACGGGGTTCTCGACGAGCGAGACAAGGATGCGGGCGATCGGATAGGAGAGGACCTCGACCCGGGTCGCGGACACGGGATCGGAGACCCGGCCGTCGGTGATAGCCGACCGAACACGCTCGATGGCGCGATCGAGGACCGGCGAGGCGTCCCCCTGCACGATGTCGTACGGATCGATCTCGGCCGCCTCGACGGCGTCCTTGGCGTCGTCCAGAAACGGATAGCGTGCGTGGCGGCGCTCCATCGACCTCAGGCGTTCTGGATCCTGGGCGCAAGCATGTACAGGACGTCGCCCTGGCCCTCCGCGATCTGGAAGGTGAGCTTGACCGGGAACTCCTCGCCGAGCTCGATGACGACCTCGGCATCCGAATCGATCGCCCCGTTCATATCCTTGAGATATTCGAGGCTGAACAGCGAATGCGCTTCGCCCGTGCGCAGGTCGATGAGGTCGTCGCGGGCGAGCGCGAGGTGGACATCGTCGGTATCGCCTTCCGCGGAGACGTAGAAGGTCTCATCGGCCTCGTTCACGCCGAGGGCGACGTGATCGGAGACCATGTCGGCTGCCCGGACGGCCCGGTTGATGTCGGCACCCTCGAGGACGACGCGCGCCGGAAGATCGAGATCCGGGATATCCGGTTCCTGCCGGATCGAATCCGGGTCGATCAACGCGAGCGTGTACTCGAGGCCGTCGAGTTCGATCTCGAGTTTGCCCGTCTCCTCGTTGAGCTGCAGGACCACGGTATCGTCCCCCGAGCCCATCCCGGCAATATCCGAAAGTCGGGAGAGATTGACCCCGATGACGCCCCCGTCAGCCTCGTAGGACTCGAAGGCCGCCGCCGAGAGCGAGACGTCTACCATCCCCACGGTCGCCGGGTCGGTGGCGCGGATCGAGATCCCGTCCTCGTCGAGCCGGATCTTGCACTCCTCGACGAGGGTCTCCACGGCCCCCAGCATCTCCTGGAGCGTGGCCGCGCGAACGATCGCGTTGAACATGTAGGATCTCTTGGCACCACCCACGTTAAAAACTCCCCTTTGGGCCGGGTCGGGGATCTGCCCGGTCGTCCCGACCGGCGCGTGGATATGCGGAGTATGGGAGAATACGCCGCGCCGAGCGCGATGTATTGGGGGCCCTGGGGACGGCCATCGCCCCGGCCGCATCCTGCACGTTCCCCACGGATCGATCGACGCTCGACCGCCACTCAGATCACGATCACGACGACGGCAAAGAGCACCAGCACGCCCGTGATGTCGGCGACGTTGGTCACGATGGGAATGGTCGTGTCGTCGGGATTGAACCCGAGTCGGAAGGACAGTGGGACCGCTGCGAGGCTGATCGCGATGACGAACGCGACCAGAAGCATGCCACTCACCAGCGAGATCGTCATCACCTCCACCAACCCGAGCGTACCGCCCAGGACCCGGGCGATTCCCCAGGCGGCCAGCCCGACGATGGTGTAGACGGTCAACCCGAGGCCCACGATCCCGCCGCTGGTCGCCCGAACGCCCGGGTTCGTCGGCGAAAGCTCGAACACCCCGAGGTGCATCTCCGTCGAGAGCCGGGAACACATGATCGAGCCGAAGTTTCCCGCGGTGCCGATCTGAACCGGGACGAGGATCAGCAGCGCCGGGTAGGTCAGGAGCACCTCTTCGAACTCCCCCAGGACCGCCCCGGAGATCATCTGCAGGACCGCGAGGCCGGTGAGGAGCGGGACCATCGTCATGACCATCCGTCGGACGGACCAGGGGTCCCCGAGCATGCCCTCGACGATGTCTTCCGCCGAGAAATCCGGATCGTGCTCTCGCTCGTCACCGTCGTTCCCGCCGCGATCGCCGCCGGATTGTACGCTCATACCACCAACCCGACCAGGTAGATGCCGACCAGGAGGAACAACACGCCGAACACGTCGCCGAGGGTCGTCACGACGGGCCCCACGAGATTGTCCGGGTCGTAGCCCCGCCGGTAGCCCAGGAACACGACCGAAATCAACACCGAGAGCATGAGCAACGCGGACAAAAACCCGGCCACGATCATGATCCCCACGAGCTCGAGGAGGCTGCCGGACCGCCCGAGCACGCGGAGGACCAGATACGCGACGAACGCGATCGCGACGGAGACCACCATCCCGTTAACGAATGACGCGAGGATGGCGTTCCGGAGATGCGGACTGCCCTCGAATCGGGGTTCGATCAGCCCCTGGTGGAGCGCACTCGACAGACGGGACCCGAGCGAGCCATACACGCCACCGCGGGTCGCAAGGAACGCTGGGAGCAGGATGAGGATACCGGGTACGCGCTCGATACCGCTCCGCATGGCGTCGGTCCCGAGCATGGTGCCGGCAAAGAGTCCGGCCACGAGGCTGACCAGGATCACGGGGAGGGCCTCGCGGTACACGTCCAGCGCAGACGCGTGCTCGACCATGGTCCAGCCGTCTCCCGGTGGCTACAAAGGCCTTCCCGGATCCGTGTGTCGAGGACACGGCCCGCTTCGATCCGCCTCGGGATGAGCTCGCGCGTGGCGGGACAGGACGTGAATTCGAGCTATCGCCGCCATGCTCGCCCGCCTAACGTCACCCATTTGAGGACCGGGAGCTTCGAAGGGATATGAGCAGGGCGAAGTCCTCCAACTACGCTCGCATGCTGTGGTGGTAAGCGATGGGAAACGGTCGCGATCACTACTACAACAAGGCCAAACAGGAGGGCTACCGCTCGCGGGCCGCCTACAAGCTGATCCAGCTTGACGACGCCGCCGAGCTCTTTTCGCAAGGGGATCGGGTCGTCGATCTCGGGGCGGCGCCGGGCGGTTGGCTCCAGGTTGCGGCCGAGGCCGTCGGGGCGGACGGGACCGTCGTGGGCGTCGACTTTCAGCGCATCGATGCCATCGATGCGCCAGCGACCGAGGTCCGGACCGTCCAGGAGGACGTCACCGACGAGGCCACCGTCGACGTCCTGTGCGACTACCTCCCGGGCGGCCAGGCCGACGTGGTCCTCTCGGATATGGCGCCGGACATGACCGGCGAGTACGCCCTCGACCAAGCCCGGGCCGCCCACCTGGCCGAGCAAGCCCTGGGTGTCGCCGAGCAAGTACTCGCCCCCGGCGGGCACTTCGTCGTGAAGGTCTTTCAGGGAAAGGATACCGAGTCGTTCCGCGACCGCCTCGAGTCGACCTTCGAGTACGTCAGGGCGACGAGCCCGGATGCCTCGCGGGAGAGCTCCGCCGAACTATACCTGGTGGGCAAGGGATACGTGGACGCGCCGGTGGCCCCAGGGGACCGGCTGACGCTCAGCATCGAAGACGAGGGCCAGGAAGGGGACGGCATCGCGAGGGTCGACGGGTACACCATCTTCGTGCCCGGAACCGAGGTCGGCGAGGTGCTGGAGGCCGAGATCACCGACGTGAAGGCCCGGTTCGGGTTCGCACAGCGACGTTAATCACCGACGGTCGGGTGCGGCCGATGCGGCTCCCGTCGCCGGGCGAGGCCGACGATCGCGTAGACGAACGGCGTATCGAGCAGCGCGATGGCAAGTTTCGCGAGATACTGGCCGAGCAACAACGACGCGAGGGCCGCCGGCTGGAGCGACGGGCCGAACCCCAGTACGGTCGGGGCCAGCCAAAAGGCGATCAGGATGAAGATCGTCGTGTCGACGGCCTGGCTGGTCCCCGTGGAGACGAGATTGCGAACCCACAGGTAGGGCGTCCCGGTCCGTCTGCGGAGCGTATCGAACACGAAGACGTCCCAGTGTTGACTGACGAGATAGCCCAGGAGCCCGCCGAGCACGACGTTGGTACTCGGGGCCAGCACGTCCGCGAACAGGGCCGGATCGACCCCCATCTCCGAGCCTGGCAGGACGATTGCCAGCCACAGGAGCCCGAGCATCAGCGCGAGGGTCCCGAACCCGACGTTCACGAGTCGATGGGCCGCTCGCCCGCCGTAGAGCTCGGTGTAACAGTCGGTCGCGAGGAAGGTGAGGCCGATCGCGACCACGCCGGCGGGCACGAGGATCGCGTCGCCCACGACGGGGATCGTCCACGGCAGCGACACGGCCACGATTTTTACCGCGAGAAACTGCGCGGTTACGAGCGCGGCGATAAAGCCGGCCGCCAGCCCGATCCGCAGGGGGTCACTGTCCACCATGGTTACGCGGGGGTCCGGAGGACGCTCATGTTACCTCCCGATGCGCGTACCGCCCGCGTCGGCCACCGAGGGTGGCGAGCCACAGCACGACGAGCCCCACCCAGTAGAAGATCATCATGGGAATCCCGACGAGGAACATCGTGAGCACGCCGGCCGGCGTGAAAACCCCGGCGAAGGCAAACGCCGCGATGGTGACCTCGCGCCACCGGTTCCGCATCGCGTCGTAGGACGCCATCCCCGAGAGATAGAGCATCCACATCGTGAACGGGACTAGCGCGAACAGGCCGATCCCGACGGTGGTGAAAATGATCAGCCACGCGAAGGAACTGATCCGGTACGAGATGACCATTCCGTGGCTGATTGCATCGTACACGAGATACGAGATGATGCCGGGTGCGACGACGAAATAGCCGAGTGCGGTGCCCGCCGCCAGCGTCAGGAGCATGCCCACGGTCCACTTGTACACGATATCCCGTCGCGCGCTCACCCACCCCAGCTCGGTCAGCGTCGGCCAAGCATAATACAGCATCATCGGAACCACCGCGAGGATCGCCACGATCGTACTGGCCTTCACGATGAAAATCAGGACCTCCACCGGGTGGAGCGCGATGATATTCACTTCCTCCGGCGAGACTGCATCGGGCAGTCGGGAGATGAAATCGTCGCTGATGTACTCGATACCGCCCTGGTAGAGAAACGTAAAGACCGCCGCGATTACGATGCCAAACACTGCGAACATCCGAAACATCCGCGAGCGGAGGCTGTCGGCGATGAGTCGGAAATCGTCGATGAGCCCGCCGATCTCCTCCTCGTCCTTGTCCTCGCTGAACGCCGACACGACCCCCGTGGCCGTATCACCGATCGTGCCCGACTCGTCTTCCGTGGCCTCCTCCCCGTCCTCGTCCTCGTCGCCGCTATGTGCACGATCGTAGCGCTCGAAGACGAGCTCGGCCTTCTCCTGCTCGTTTTCCTCGAGGGCATTGCTCGCGTACTCGGTGGCCTCCTCCTCGGTCATCGCCCCGAAGACTTCTTCGGGAAGCTCGCGGATGCGCTCGGCCGGCAGCGGGTTCAGATCGACCCGCTCGGGATCGTCGGGGGAGCGGGGCGGGTACACCGGCCGACGGAGCACGATCACCGCAATGATCACCGCGGGTACGGCGACCACGAGGGCGCCGACGTAGAGGCCGAGAAGGACCGGTCCGGCGTCGCCGAACCGAGCGGCATGCGCGCCGATGCCGAGCGGCTCCGTTGGTCGCACCAACTCCGGCAGCAGCGGGCGAACGTCGGCGTAGAGAATTTCCAGAAGGCCGGCCTGGACTGCCACGGTCGTGACGAGGCCGGCCAGGACGCCGATCGCGAGCAGCCCGGCCGCCCGTCGACGGATCCGGGACGCCCCGCCGAGGGCAGTGTCGGCCCCGCCGGCCCGACGCACGTTCGTCGCCAGCTTCGAAAGGGCCAGGCTGAACACGTACAGGCCGATCAGGGGGACCGCCCACATCAGCAGCGTGAACGGGTCGGGCGGCGAGAAGAAGGCCCCGAACACGAAGATGATGACGACGGCGTGTTTCCATTTGTCCCGATAGCTCTCGTAGCTGACGAGGCCGGCGTAACTCGTCCCGGTCATGACCAGCGGTAGCTGCGCGGCAAACCCGAACGAGAGCGTCAGCAGGATCAGAAATTCCGTCCACTGCACGATCCCGTACGTGGGATCAACCCCCACGCTGATCGCCTGCGAGGCGAGGAACTCGAACATGAACGGGAAGAAGAGCCGATACGCGTAGGCGATCCCGCCGACGAACAAGACGGCCGAGAGGATCCCCAGGCCCACCATGCGCGTCCGCGAGATCCGGAAAGATGGCCACCGCCCGCGTTCCTTGAGTTCGCGGCGCGACAGGAAGATCAGAACGGGGAGGGCGATCAGGATCCCCGCGAGAATGCCGATCTTCGCCTGCAGGAGGATCACCTCGAAGGGGGTCGTCACGATGATGTCCACCTCCGCACTCGTCGCTTCGTCCATCCCGCTGATCGTGACCGCCTTCAGCCAGTCCCAAATGAAGACCCGAAGTGCCGAGAACGTCCCGAGAAACCCGACCACGAAGACGATGAACACTTTCTGCAGTTCCGTTTGCGCCGTCGAGAGGATCCCACCGATCGCGTCGCGGCCGGACGCCAGGGTTTGGGCGGTGTCCTCATCGACGGCACTCGACATCGTGACAGGGGTAGCTGACTCGCGGCTATGAATCTTCCCGTGTACGCTCCAAGCTGCCGTCCGAGAAGCGAACGCTGACCCGTCCCGACACATCCACGTCCGGATGGTCCATCTCTTCGACGAGCGCCGCCGAGGCCCACATCGGCGAGAGGTCGGCCGTGGTTCTGATCCACGCGATCCGCAGCTCTTCCGTGGCGACGACTCCGAGGCTGCCCAGGAGGGCGTGGACGGCAAGCTCGTCGGTCGGCATCACGAGAGGCAGCGCCGCTTTTTCCGGGAACCCGCTCGTGAGCACGTTGGCGTACGTGGATCGGACATCGACCGCCTCGGCGAGCTCCCGGTGGACCGCGTCGGCAAATCCCACGCCGTTGGCGTTCCCTTGCGTCGCCGTCGTCAACCCCCTGACGTACATCCGTTCGATCCTTGGCAGGCGGCCGGCCGGGTCGGCCTTGCCCCGGCCGATCACGTTCGGGTCCATGCCCGTCCCGGCGACGTCCTTTCCCATCTCGTCCACGATGAGAAGATCGACCGTGTCGAAGGGGAGCGCCTTGACGTGCGCTCGCGCCCGGGCGAGGACGGGAGCTTCCTGATCGATCAGGGGACGTCCGGTCACGGGGAGGATCTCGCAGGGCTCCTGGTCCGGGTTTTCCACGATGGCGATCCCACCGGGGACCGAAACGGCCTCGCGGATCTCGGCCAGCATCGCCTCGAGGGTGGGCTCGAAGCCCACCGAACGCGCATACCGGTGTAGCACCCGCGCACCCTCACGTTTCCCGAACCCCACGGCGAGCATCTTGCAGATCCCGCTTTCGACGCGGCCGGCGAAGCTGGTGTGTGGCGCCACCCGATTGATGGGGATCACCGCGTCCGCCGAGCGCGCGGACTCGGCGAAGGGGATCTCGATCCGGTGGCCACCCACGGCGGCCTCCCCCACGGTGGTGGTGGCCATCCCCGCATCGACGGGACACCCGAGAGCCCCCTCCTCGATGCCCAGTTCTGCCAGGACGGCGCGTTGGCCCTCGGCGGTCCCTCCCCCGTGGCTCCCCATCGCGGGGATAATTCGCGGCGCGAGGCCCCGATCGCGACACCACGCGACGGCGGCCTCGGTGATCGCCTCGATCCGGGTAATGCCCCGACTTCCGACGCCGAGCGCCACGACGGACCCTTCCGGAAGATCACCCGCCAGCGCGATCATGGCATCCTCGGTCGCGCCAACGAGGTCCGCGACCTGCGGGGTGGGCGGCTCGTAGCGAAGGCGGGCGAACTCGGGCAGGGGTTGGGCGTCGACCAGGTCCGCGAGTGCTCCCGCATCCGGATACCGCATGGGCGGTATCGAGCGAACGTGCCCTTCAGCGTTTGCCCCCGACGATCGCAAAAGAAAGGCTATAACGCGGTCCCGACTTAGCCTGGAATCAGATGGGAGACGAGTCGGACGGGCGAACCGCAACTGCCGGTTCCTCGATGGCAACTGACGCCCCAGCCGATGCTGTCTTCCCACGGTTCGAAACGGAACCGCAGGTGGACGGTGCGACCGACGAGCACCTGCTGCCCCGTTTCGAGGAGCCGGGGGCCCACGCACCGTGGGAATCCCGGTCGACGCCGGCGGTCGAGGAATTGGACTCCTCGTTCGGCATCGAAGGGCCCGAGGAGGACGAGGAGATGCCGCTGGCCGATCATATCGAGGAGATGGTCAAGCGGCTGGCGGTCGTGATCGTCGTTGCGGGCTCGGTGAGCCTCGTTGCCTGGCCGTTTACCCCGGAGATCGTCGATTTCCTCTGGTACCAGATGCTGCCGGCCGACGAGAGCGTCCAGCCGCGGATCTACCAGCCACTCGAATTCCTCCTCACCCGGATCAAAGTCGCGAGCCTCGCCGGGCTCGTCGTCGCGCTGCCCGTGCTGGTCTACGAGACCTATGCGTTCATGCGCCCCGGCCTGTACCGGAACGAGCGGCGGTACTACCTCGCGGCAATTCCGACCAGCCTCGTGCTCGGGATCGTCGGCGTCCTGTTCGCGTACTTCATCGTGCTGCCGGCCCTGTTCACGTACTTCCTTACCTATTCTCAGGAGGCCGGCGCCATCGCGTTCGCACTCGGGCGGACATTCGACCTCATTCTGATCCTGATGGGCTATCTGGCGATCGTCTTCCAGATCCCGCTGTTCATCATGCTGGCGATCATGATGGGGTTGACGAGCCGCCAGTGGCTGGCCGAGAAGCGCCTCTACTTCTGGGGGGCATTCCTCGGGCTGTCCTTCATCTCCAGCCCGGACCCGACGGGGATGGCCCCGATCATCATCGCCCTGACGATGGTGGCCCTGTTCGAGGGGACGCTGGCGCTGCTACGCTGGGTCGGGCGTTAGCCGAGGACGAACGTTTATTCGGCGGGGATCCCCCCGGGCGGGTATGGTCGATCGCACGATCGCCGTCATCGGACTCGGGATCATGGGCGCACCGATGGCCGAAAACCTCCTGGAGGCCGGCCACGAGGTGATCGGCTACAACCGTTCGGTCGAACCGATGGAAGCGTTGGTCGCGACGGGTGGCGAGCGGGCCGCATCCGCGGAAGACGCGGCGGCGGCTGCCGACGTCACGATCACGTGCCTCCCCGATTCGGACGTGGTCGCGCGAGTGATGCGCGCGGACGACGGGGTCATCGCCGGGGCCACGCCGGGATCGATCGTCATCGACATGTCGACGATCTCGCCGACGGTCACCCGCGAACTCGCCGAGGAGCTTGGGGACGCCGACGTCGCCATGCTGGATGCACCGATCAGCGGCGGGGAGGAAGGCGCCATCGAGGGGACCCTCTCCATCATGGTCGGCGGGACGGCATCGGTCCTCGAGGAGGTCCGCCCGATCCTTGCCGTGCTCGGCGAGACGGTCACGCACTGTGGCGATCACGGCGCCGGACAGGTGACGAAGGCCAGCAACCAGATCGTCGTCGCGAACACCATGGCCGCGGTCAGCGAAGCGCTCCTGTTTGCCGAGCGGGCGGGCGCGAACCTCGAGGCCGTCGTCGAGGCGATCAGCGGCGGCGCGGCCGGCTGTTGGACGCTGGATCACCGGGCCCCATCGATGATCCGCGGGGATTTCGAGCCGGGCTTTTTCGCGGAGTATCAGTACAAGGACCTCCGGATCGCCAACCGGGCCGGCCAAGAGTTCGGCGTGCCGATGCCCACCACGGCGAGTACCCACGAGCTCTACAAATCGGCCGTGGAACTCGGCTACGGGCGGGACGACAACTCCGGCGTCCTCCAGGTGCTCGAGACGATGGCGGGCGAGACCGCGAGGATCGACTGATCAGACGTACGTGAACCAGTCGTCGTA
>CAZAYR010000027.1:0-23474 GCA_964489365.1 uncultured Salinarchaeum sp. | reverse complement strand
TCTACATCGGGATGTTCATCTGGTGGGTCGGGATCGCCCACGGCGGGATCATCCTGTCCGCGGCGGTCCGCCTGCTCGGGATGAAACGGTACCAACCGGTGGCCCGCCTCGCCGAACTGCTGACCATCGCCGCGCTGACGATGGCGGGGTCGATGATCCTGGTGCACACCGGACGGCCGGATCGCCTCGTCTGGAGCGTGATCCTGGCTTACCCGGCGACGGTCTTCTCCTCGCCGCTCATCTGGGACGTGACCGTCATCACGCTGTACTTCGTGCTGACGGCGACGTACCTGGCGTTGACGCTCCGATACGACGTCACCCGCCTCCGGGATGAGTTGCCCGGGCTGTTCGAGCCCTTTTACAAGGTCATCACGCTGGGCTACGACGAGAGCGAGGACCCGATCGTCGAGCGGATGGTGTGGTGGCTCGCGCTGGCGATCATCATCCTCGCGCCGCTGTTGCTCCACGGCGGGGTCATTCCCTGGCTCTTCCAGCTGATCCCGTCCATGCCCGGCTGGTTCAACTCGATCCAGGGACCGCAGTTCCTCACGATCGCGCTTTCGTCGGCCATTAGCGGCGTGATCATCCTCGCGTACACCTTCCGTGCGCGCTATGATTGGTATCACCTCCTGACCGACGACATGCTGCGGGGGCTGACCCAGTGGCTGGGCTTTTTCGTGCTGTTGTTCCTCTGGCTCCAGCTCCAACAGCGCATCAGCGGGACCTTCGCCGCGCCCCTCGGCGTCGCCCACGTCACGGAAGCCACGCTGCACTCGCCGGTCTACATCACCTCGATGGTCCTGGCGGTCCTGGTCCTCGGGTTCATCTTCGGGAGTACGCTCAAACCGCGGTTCTGGTCGCCGATCAGTGCCGTCGTCGCCAGTTTCGCGATCCTCACGGCCACGCTCCTCGAGAAGGCGCTGTTCGTGACCGAGGGGATCCAGTATGCCGGCTTCGAGCTCTACCGGAACGTGCCCGGCGACTACATGCCCAGCCTGGTCGAGCTCTCCGGGCTGCTCGGGACCGTTTCCCTGGTCGTCGTGTTCTTCCTCGTGGTCTCGAAGGTCTTCCCGGTGGTCGAGCTCCACGCCGTGGAAGATGACCACGACGAGGAGGTGGGCGCATGATCGGGCTCGACGGTGCCGTCTCGCCGCTCAACTACTGGGAAGGCCTCCCCGTCGGCGCCTGGCTGATCTTCGGGATCATCCTCTTCCCGGTCTACGTGGCGCTCATCGCCTGGTACGTCGGCAAACCAAGCGACGTCAAGCGGGCGACGATGGGGCTTGGTTACTTCATCGGGCTCATCTTCGCGCTCTGGGTCCCCTTCTACATTGTGACCGTCCTCATTGGGTTGTTGTTCTTCGAGGGCGGCCTCTTCTACGCGGGCTGAGCTTCGACGGGTACAAACGCCTCCCCGCCCTGCTTTCGACAATGCGACCGCAAGGGGTGGCCACGGATGTCTGAATCGTCG
This sequence comes from uncultured Salinarchaeum sp., assembly GCA_964489365.1. Lineage (GTDB taxonomy): Archaea > Halobacteriota > Halobacteria > Halobacteriales > SKNY01 > SKNY01. Next base: position 22,003 of record CAZAYR010000027.1, on the reverse strand, counting down.
GAACTCCTCGAGCGGTTCCGCGAGATCGAGGATCCGCTCAACGGCGAGGATATCGTCACGATGGACCTCATCGATCGCGTGGAGGTCGTCGACGGCGAGGCCCACGTGGACGTCGTCTTCAACACGCCGTTCGCCCCCGCGGAGGTCGAGCTGGGCCGGCAGATCCGTGCGGCCGTCGAATCGGCGGGGTACGAAGCCAAACTGAGTGCCACGGCCGGCGCCGAACACGGCTTCGACGAGTCCGTCCTCCCGGAGGTCCGGAACGTCATCGCGGTGGCGTCCGGGAAAGGCGGGGTCGGCAAGACGACGGTGGCGGCGAACCTGGCCGCCGGCCTGGCCGCCAAGGGGGCACGAGTCGGGATGCTGGATGCGGACATCCATGGCCCGAACGCCCCCCACGCCCTGGGCGTCGAGGAAGAGCCCGGCGTGGATCCCCAGACCGATCAGCTGGTCCCCCCGGAGGCCGAGGGGGTCAAGGTCATGAGCATGGCCTTCATGCTCGAGGATCCCGACGACCCCGCCATCATGCGGGGCCCGATCGTGAACAAGGTCATGAACCACTTCCTCGAGAACGTCACCTGGGGCCAACTGGACTATCTCGTCGTCGATCTCCCGCCGGGCACCGGCGACGCCTCGCTCGACCTGTTGCAGACGCTGCCCGTGGCCGGCACGGTGCTCGTGACGACCCCACAGCGCATGGCCCTGGACGACGCACGGAAGGGCCTGCAGCTGTTCCGCAAGCACGACACCCCGATCGTCGGGATCGTCGAGAACATGGGGAGCTTCAAGTGCCCCTCCTGCGGGGACGAGCACGACCTCTACGCCGGCCCCGGGGCCGTCGAGATCTGTGAAGACTTCGACGTCGCCCATCTGGGCACGATCCCGACGCACCCGGACTTTAGTGCCGAGGGTGACGCCGGGCCGGTGGTCCGCATGGAGGACAGTCCCGTCCGCGGGCCGATGGAGGATGTCGTGGATCGCGCGGCGGACAACCTCGGCGCCTTGAACCGCCAGCGGGTGGCCCACCCGGAAGCCATCCCGGCCATGCAGTAGACCGATGCCGACGCGCCGGGCGATCGTGGCCGTCGTGATCGCTGGGGGGCTTGCCGGCTGTCTCGGCGACGGCGACGACGCGTCCGGGAACGGGGACGATGGGGACGGCGCCGACTACACGGGGCCGATGGTCGGCGAGACGGAGCTGCGGCACAACTATCCGGTGGTCCTCGAGGATCCCGATTCGGGCGATCGCGTGGTGGAAATCCACTACCACCAAACGGGTGCCGGCGAGTGGCACTTCCAGCCGTTGACGCTCGCGGTGGGCGAGACCCGGGAGCTCGTGATCCTGCTGTACGATTCCGACGCCGAGCGGCTCCCGATCGGGGGTGGAGAGGGGTACGACTTCGCCCCGACGGGCGTCGACGAGGAAATCGTCACCCTGTCGATCGGCGGCGAGCGAGTCACCTTCGAAGGTGTGGCCGCCGGCACGACGGAGGTCGCATTCGTGGTGACCGGGCCCGCGGACGGGAGCTGGACGACCCCGGCGCTTGGCGTTGTCGTCGAGGACTGAACGAAATCGACTTGGGTCACACGGGCATACCGTTTGGCATGGATACCGATTCGGTGGACGACGTCGACCCCGAGCGGGAGGTCCGGCGGCTCCACCTCATGCTCGGGGACTGGTTCGCCGGGGTCCGGGACGACGTCGAGCCGCTCGAGAACGCGATGGCCCGGGACTTCACCGCGATCACCCCCGATGGCGTCGTCCACGACGCGGGGGGCTACGTCGACGCGCTGGCCGCCGAGCGCGGGGAACTCGAGCGCGCTCGCCTTGAGGTCGAGGACATCGCCGAACGGCGTTCGATGTACGACCTCCACCAGCTGACCTTCGTGAAAGTCCTTCGCAGCACCGAGGGGGAGGAGCGCCGGACCTGCTCGATCTGGGTCCGGGAGACGAACCGGACCGCGACCGGCCTCCAGTTGTTGCACCTCCAGGAGACCCGACAGCCCGTCGCCGAGGGGGACTAGGTCTCCGCCGCAAGCCGGTCGAACGTCGCCTCGACCATCCGCCCGGTTTCGGCGACGATCGCTCCCCATTCCTCCGAATCCGGCGCCATCCCGACCAGCCGGGCGATCCGCATGATCGAGACGTGATAGACCTCCTGGCGCCCGGGCTCGAGTTCGCGGACGATCATGTTACACGGAAACAGGGCCCCGATATCCGGGGTTTCATCGAGGGCGCGGTCGGCCATCGCCGGGTTACAGGCGCCCAGTACGTAGTACGGCGCGCGGTCCGCGTCGACCTTCTCGGCCAACAGCTCCGAGGGCGAAAACTCGACGGGGACGCCGAAGCCCTCCTCCTGGCAAACTTCGCGGACGAATTCAATTGCCTCCTTATGGCCCATTTCGAGTTCGACGGCATGCTCGCCGATATCGTCGGGTCCGATCCGTGTCGGGTCGATGGGCGTGTTCATGGTCGGCCTGGGGCGCGGACGGAGAAAAGGCTAGCTCACAGCGGAATCGGCATCCAGGACAACGCGCGCACCACCAGTTCCGGCGAGAGGACCGGATCGTGGAGCACCAGCCAGTCCAACAGGATGAGCCCACCGCCGTGGGCGACCGCCGAGGGCAGAATCGAGTCGGCGTGGTAGTCGACCGCCCCGAAGAGGACGTCCGTCGGCCCAGAGAGGACCACCTCGATAGGTGGTTTGCCGACGTGGACCAATGCGTACACGACGGGGCTGATGAAGACACATTTGAACCCGATCTCCCGGACGCCCACACAGAGCAACCCCCGGTAATAGGTCTCGGCGGCCACTGCCAGCACCAGGAGGGTCAGCGCATGGGGGAGAAAGGATCCCAGCGCCGGCGTCACACGCCACATCGGGTAGTATGCCCGGATGGTCGGCAGCGTCGAGCCGACCACGTAAAACGGCAGGACGAACAGCGCCAGCACGGCGGCATGGCGGAGCGCCTGCCGGTCGACCCGCCAGCCGATATGGCGGCCGTGGTGGATCCCCAGCGCGAGAGGACCGACGAGATAGACCAGCACGTCCCGGAGGACCCGGAGGCGCATGCCGCCGGCCGGCCAGATCGCCCATACCAGAAGCAAGGCTGCACCGGCGAGCAGGGCGCGTTGGACCCAGCTCAGGCGATCGAGCATGACCGCCCCGCTCACTCGCTGGTGGGGACGGGACCGTAGCCAATGACCTCACGGACGGCCGTGATGAACTCCTGGCGGGTCGCGAAGTATGGCGTCTCGACCTCCGCGACGATATCCGACAGGGCCCGGGGGCCGTCGCTCGTCCGGATCGTCGTCTCCCCTTCCTGTTCGAGGACGGCACTCCGCGAGCGCGGCCAGCTCAGCCGCGAGGCGATGCGGCCGAGGGGGGCCCCCTCCACGGTCGCCGGCTCGCCGAGCTCCACGGACGGTTCTTCCGCTTCGTCCTCGTCCGCCATGTCCGGGAGGTTCCCCAGCCGCGCGATTAGGGTTTTCGGTGCGCGAAAGGTTTTATCGCCGGCTCTTCGTAGCACCCGATATGTACGTCCGGGACGCGAAAAACCGCGAGGAGGTCTGGTTGCTCGATCATATCGAGGCCATGGGCCTCGACGAGCGGGCGTTCCGGTCGAGGGATTACGTGATCGCGATCGACGAGGAATCCGGGGAGAAGACCGGCTTCGGTCGGATCCGCATCCACCGCGAAGACGGGGGGATCTGCGAGCTCACCAGCATCGGCGTCCTCGATGGGTGGCGCAACCAGGGCGTGGGTGCCCACGTCGTCGAGCGGCTCATCGAATACGCGGGCGATGAGGACTTCGAGACCGTGTACGCGCTGGCCCCCGAACCCGATTATCTCGCGCAGTTCGGCTTCGAGGCCATGGACGATGACGCGCCGCCGGCAGCCCTCCAGTCCCGGCTCGAGGCCAAGCGCGAGGACCACCAGGACCCGGTCGTCCCCATGTCGCTGCCCACCGGGGAGTTCCGGATGCCGCCCCGGCTCCGGGAGCGCTTCAAGCGGGCCGGACAACGCCAGCAGGCCGACGCGGAGCCGGAAACGGAAGCCGAGGCCGTCGCCGAGGAGCTCGGGATCGATCCCGACCAGGCGACTTACAAGTACGATACGACCGGTGGTCGGCGGTAAGGAGGCCGTGTAGAGCAACACTCATTACGATCTTGCGAAAAGTCCGTGTCATGCCGGAGCGGTACGACGTCGTCGTCGCCGGGGCCGGCCCGGCCGGCGGCCAGTGTGCCCGGGATGTCGCCGCCCGGGGACACGACGTCCTCGTCCTGGAGACCGAGCCGGAGGCCGAGTTCCCGCGGCAGAGCAACAAGTCCACGGCCGGCACCTTCCCCTCGATGATGGCCTCCTTCAACGTGCCCGACCGTGTCGTCCAGCATTTCACGGAGGCCGTCGTGTTGGAGTCGCCGAACGATCACTTCACCCAGGCGCAGGCGGGCGCGGTGCTTGACTACGGGGCCTTCAAACGGTGGCTCGTCGAGGACGGGCGGGCACGTGGGGCCGAGTATCGCTTCGACGCCCGGGTGTCCAAGCCGCTCATGGAGGATGGCGAGATCGTCGGCGTGCGCTACGACGGGGATCGGGAGGTCTATGGGGACATCATCGTCGACGCCACGGGGCCGAGCGCCCCCCTCGCCCGGGCGCTTGACGTCAGCGACCTCGAGCGGGAAAACCAGGCCATCGGCATCGAGTTCGAGTTCGAGGGCGTCCGGACCGACCACCCGGACTTCGGCGATATCACGGACGCCATGATGCTCCGCCTCGACCACGCCCTCGCCCCGGGCGGCTACGCGTGGATCTTCCATACCGGGGAGGACACGGCCAAGGTGGGGCTCTGTTACATCCAGAACGACGCGTATCGGGACAATGCCGACGCCGGCATGACGATCGACGACTATCTCGAGCGCTGGCTGGAGACGGATCCACGACTGGTCGAGGCCAACCGGATCCCCGACAGGCAAACCCATCGCGGCTCGGCGCACATCCAGCCCCCGGAGCGGATGAGCCGGGCGAACTTCATGGCGATCGGCGATACCGTCCCATCCATCGATCCCCTATGGGGGGAGGGCATCCACAAATGCATGAAATCGGGGCGCGCAGCCGCGATCACGGCCGACGCGGCGCTCACGCCATCCCCGCCCGACACCTCGGCGGACGCGATGGCGACGTACGACGACCTCTGGCACGACTGGGTCGCCCCGAAGGCCGACGCGCGTTTGGCGATGACGCGATTGCTCTATCTCGCCTCCAACGAGCGGTACGATCGGCTCATGCGGGATATGCGGTCGCTCGACCTGGAGACGCTGGCGGCGATCAACAACGGCGACCGGCTGGCCATGCGGAAGCTGATCCATCTCGGGGACCTCCCGCTCCTCCTGCGATACCTCCGGCTGCATCATACTTGAACGCGGGACCCGCAACGTTGAATGCCGATGCGGATATGGCCGCTAACATGGCCACAGCGCGGGGAGGTAGCGCGTTGGTCCGCGCCATCCGCGTGGACCTCCGCCGACTCCACGACGGGTGGATGAGTATTGCCTTCCCCCGACAGCGCACCCACAACGTCCTCGGCCGGTGGCGTCCGCAGACGACCTCGGGACAGGTCCTCTACTGGCTCTGGTACGCGATCGGTGCGCCCATCGTCGCCGTCCTGTATCCCCTGGTCCTCCTCGGGTTCGCCACGCGCTTCTACGTGGTGCGGCTTGACAGCACCGCCACCCGCCTCGGCATCATCGGCGTCACCGGCGTCTTCGTCGTCGCCTGGGGCATCCTCTCCGCAGTCGCGTTGATCCGATTGCCCACCAGCGAGTTCTACGCGATCACCGCCGCCGGGGTCGTCGCCGTCATCTCGGGGGCCCTCGCGTACCTCACGTCACGCTGGGACGGTCGCGTGACCTCGGTGGTGTTGGCGTATCCCTTCGCGATGACGGCGTTTTTCCTCCCGCCCGTGGTTGCGGCGCTGGTGACCCCGGCCCTGGAACCGTACGTCCTCGAGCCGAGTTACGACTTCGCGGTCTGGCTGCTGGACAACCCCCTCTCCGTGGCGTCGATCAACGAATACCTCCGCGGGAACTACACCCTCGAAGGGCCCGCCTACGCGGCGATGTGGCTCGGGATCGCGTTCCCGCTGGGCTGGTTCTTCGGGCTCGTCGTCACGTTGGCGAACGTGGTGCGACCGCGGTCGGACGGGGATGGGTGACCACGTTTTTCCAGGAATTGCCAAACGGACAGGAGGGCGATTCCGAGCTGTCGCCGATCATCCTCGTAGTATTCAGGCCCTTTGACGACCGGATCGATCAACGACAAAAAACGCTCCCTTTGAGCCCTGGGGACTAAGGCGACACCATCTTGCCAAATTCTTGAAGTAAATCCGAATTCATTTTCCAGGAAATCCGCGATGAATTCCTTGAATTCCCGGTCTTGGGAGCATATCATACAATAGCCGGTCTGATGTATTGTCCCGTCTCCTTCGTGCATTCCTTCGAGGTACAAGCGCTTTTGCGGATCCGTCATTTCGAACCGGTCCAGTTCGTTCTGATACCACTCGACGAATTCCTTCGAGCACGCATACAGAAGTTGTTTCTCGGGCCCCCGATGGGAAGCATTCACGCTTGGGTTAAACCCTAACGCCGATAGCGTCTCGCAGAACTTGGCGACGAACTCGTTGTCCTTGGCCTCGAGGCCGATTTGGCCAACGTTATCCGTATAACCATCCGTATCAAGGACACCCACCACATACCCGACTTGCGGATCGGCCGTGTCTATTTCGACCCGATTCCGGATGCGATCGAGGACATTCCGGTTCGCTCGACTTCCCATGAATTCCTCGTTCGATCTTGTTAAGCCTAGAGCATCGGCTTTATCTCGGACTCCTTTCCAGGTTCTTCCCTCCACGCACAATTCTCGGATGATACGTTGTTTTTCCTCCTCCGTTTCGGGTGGATAATGTTTCTCAAGGAATGCCACCTCGTCCACTTCCCACCATTTGGTGAACGGGGTCGCTACCTCATGCTCACTCAGGATCATCGATACGTATCCCTGCGTGACCCCCACGATCTCGGCTACCTCCGCTTGTGTTTTCCCGTCCTCGTACAGTGACACAACTTTTTCCTGATCAACCACACCGACCTTCCTTCCGTCTCAAATTAAAAACTCGAGGAACACTCAAATGATGGTGACAAGCGCTTCTGCGAGCCATACGGAGACGAGAGGGAACGTCATATATCCGAGATCACGAAGCCGGCCCATCAGCTCCTCCTTGTCCTGTGCACGGCCTTCTCGCTCGACCGTATCCTCGAGGTCCTGCTGCCAAGCGGGCACGTCCGTGCTCCGTTCCGTGCTCACTTCGCTGCCCAGCGACCGGAAGCCGTCCCAGTACTTGGGGCTGATCGGGATGTCCTCGGCGGTGAGCCCCGCGGGAAGATCCGACTCGTCCTCGGGCACGTACCCCTCCTCGGGGAATCTCGGCACCATATCTGGGACCAGGAAGTGCCAGGTGGCATCCCAGACAGCCCGCTCGTCGAACTGCAGGATCGGATGGATCCGGTCGTGGGGCGGGTACTTGTCTTGATCGTGACGGGCCGAAAAGAACGTCTCGTCGGCCCGGGCCTCCTGTTCGTCCCAGCGGACCCCCGAAAGGATCCCGTCGATCTCGTGGCCTTCGATGGCGTCGTTGAGGGCGACGGTCTTGAGGAGGTGATTGCCCACATACGTGTCCAGCAGGAACGGGAAGGTGTCCTCGTACTCGAGTTTCTCGCGGACCTCCCGACGGTTGCGCTCGTTGAGGTCCGCCACCGCGATCTCCTCGCCCGGCGTGTCCGCCAGCGCACCCACATCGTCGTTACGTGCAACGATGAGCTCGAGGTCCAGCCGTTCGGTCCAGCGATCGACGAACTCCTCGACGGCCTCGAAGTGCTGGAAATGGTCGATGAAGACCACCGGTGGCAGCTCGTACCCGTACTCCTCGGCGACCTGGAGGACCAGGTACAACACGAGCGTCGAGTCCTTCCCGCCGGTCCACATGACGGCGGGGTTGTCATAGGACTCGAGGGCGGTCCGGCTCACCTCGATGCCTTTCTCGAGCTTGGTGTCGATCCCGGGATAATCCTCCGGAGATTCGTCGGTGCCGTCACTGTAATCGACGTCCACGGCGATCCCGCTCATGTGTCCGCGTGACGGGTCGGATCGGGGAAAATCCTTCCGTTCGCATCAGGCATCGGCGTAGATCGCCTCGACCTTCTCGGCGTAGCGGTCCCGGATGTGCCCGCGTTTCTTCTTGAGCGTAGGTGTCATGAGGTCGTTCTCCGCGGTGAATTCCTCCGCGACCAGCTCGAAGCGCTTGATCGTCTTGTGGGGGTCGAGATGCGCGTTGACCGCCTCCACTTCGGCCTCCATGACCGCGCGGGCCTCCGGCCGGGCGAAGAGCGCGTCCAGGTCCGGAGGCAGGTCACCATCGAGCCGGGCTCGCACCGCGGCCTCGTTGGGCACGATGAGCGCACCGACGAACTTCCGGTCGTTGCCGACGAGCATGCACTGTTCGATGACCTCGCTCGCCGCGAAGGCATCCTCGATGGGTCCGGGCGCGACATTTTTGCCCGTCGAGAGCACCATGACCTCCTTGGCCCGCTCGACAAACTCGAAGTACCCGTCGGCGCGCTCGCGCACGATGTCGCCGGTGTGAAACCAGCCGTCCGCGTCGAAGGCGCGTTCGGTTTCGTCGGGGAGCTCCCAGTAGCCCGGAGCGACGTTCGGGCCCCGAACATGGAGTTCGCCGACGGCCTCGTCCTCCCAGCCGGCCACCGGGACCGTGCGGGTCTCGAGATCGACGACCGGCGGGCCGATCGTGCCGATCTTCGGCGCCTCGACCGGGTTCCCCGTGAGCACGGGGGAAGTCTCGGTCAGGCCGTACCCCTCGTAAATCGGTAGTCCCATGCCGTCGAAGAGCTCGGCGAGGTGGGGCGAGAGGCTGCCCCCGCCGCTGACCAGCATCTCGAGCTCGCCTCCGAGCGCCGCCTTCACGCGACGGAACACGAGCCGATCCGCGATCGTATGCGCGACAGAGAGCACGACGCCCGGATCCTCGGCTCGGTGATAGCGCCTCCCGACGTCGACCGCCCATTCGAAGATACGCTCCCGCACCGCCGACCCCTCGGCTTCCTCCCGGATCGCCGCATAGATCTTCTCGTATACGCGGGGGACGCTCGTCGCCATGTTCGGATGAATGGCCTGGAAATCCGTCTGGAGGGTATCCGGACTCTCGGCGTAGGCGACCGTTGCGCCCGCAGCGAGCAACGAGAAATGGCCCACCGTCCGTTCGAAGATGTGTGCGAGCGGCAGAAACGAGACCGAGACGGTGTCGGCATCGAGGGTGGGGAGCGCGGCCGGTTTGTCCGGGCGCGGCCCGTAGCGCTTCCGGATCTGGTTGATGTTGGCCCGGAGGTTGCCGTGGGTCAGCCTGACGCCCTTCGGTCGCCCGGTGGTCCCGCTGGTATAAACGATCGAGGCGAGGTCCTCCGGTCCCATTGCGTCGAGCCAGTCCCCGTAGGCGGACTGCTCGAAGGCCTTTCGGCCGCGTCGGTGCAGCTCGCCCAGCGTGATCGCGTCCGTGCCCTCGTCGACGGACGCGTCGATCTGTACGAGAAAGCCGGGGTCCGCCACCGCTTCACGGACCCGCGATTCCCGGGCGGCGTCTTCGACGACGACGCCCTCGACATCGGCATCCTCGAGGATATGCGTTATCGTACTCGTGGACGCATCGTCGTAAATGGTGGTCACGACCCCGCCCGCTGCGAGGACAGCGAGGTCGGCCTGCGCCCACTCCATTCGCGTGCGGGACAGGACCGCGACCCGATCGCCGTGGGTTACCCCCAGCGCTCGGAACCCGGCGGCGAGATGCCGGACGATCCGGCGGACCTCGGCGTAGGTGAGCGTCCCGAACGCCCCGTCGGGGGCAGGGGTGACGGGGTCGGGCGTTACCGATCGCTCGTGGATACCGCCCTTGTAGCGCTGGTATGTCGCATCGGTATGGCGCTCGGCGGCATTCTCGAACAGTTCCGGGATCGGGCTATCGCCGATGACCGGATCATCGTAGTTGGCCTCCGCCTCCCGCCACGACATGCCGCCCACAATCCACCGGGGCTATTTCACTCCTCGCCCCGGATACGTTCCAGATACGTCAGGGCGCCGTCGACGTTGACCTCGATCTCGCCCCGTGCTTTCTCCGCTCCCCAGACCTCCTCGAGTGCGGAACGTGCGAAGAGCTCGTCGACGATGGCGTCCCGGGACCCGAGCTCGCGGTGCAGTTCGTCGACGTCCCGAACCCATTCGGCCAGCCTCGCCTCATAGGACTCGAGCAGTCCATCCGAATACGGCGCGGGGCCGAAGTGCGAGTACAGGAGCGTCTCCGGGTCCAGCCCTGCGATCGTCTCGAGGTCGGCGACGGCCTGGTCGAGATCGAACTGCGGGGGCGGGCACGTCTGGCGTACTTCCTCCCATTCGGGGATCCAGATCCCGGCGGCATCGCCGGTGAACACCGCCGCGATCGCCGGATCGTGATAGACGACCTGGTGGGGCGCATGCCCCGGCACCGCCAGTGCCCGAAGCTGGTGATCCCCGAGGTCGATGGCATCCCCGCCGGCGATCGGGTCCAGGCGATCCTCGGGGACCGGTTCCGGCTCGACGTAGTATTGCCACTGCTCCCCGACCGCCTGCTTCGTGCCCTCGACGAGGGCTTCCGTATCCACGAGATGCGGCGCGCCGATCTCGTGGGCGACGACCGTTGCGTTCGGGCAGGCCTTCGCCAGGAATCCGGCCCCGCCCGCGTGATCGAGGTGGACGTGGGTCACCGCGATCAGGGCGACCTCCGAGGCCGACAGACCCACCTCGGGTAATGCCTCGAGGATCCGCTCGTGGTTCGTCCCGATCCCGGATTCGATGATCGCCGGGCGCTCGGCGTCGAGGATGTAGACCGCGCCATACCCCGCCGTGTCGTACATGCCCGTCTCGACGAGATAGAGGTCGTCGCAGCTGCCCTCCTCGACCGGACGGACCTCACCGAACTCCATGCGGGACGATTGGCCCCCGGTGGAATGAACGTTCGCTTGCCGCCTCCGCGGAGTGTCAGGCGGCGTCCGTCGTGGCGGCAAACTGTTGTCTGACCTTTTCGACCTTCGGCTGGGCGTGCATCCGACAGTAGGCGTCGTTCGGGTTCTTCTCGAAGTAGTCTTGATGGTGCTCCTCGGCCGGGTAGAACGTCTCGAGGTCGTCGAGCTCGGTCACGACCTCGTCGTCGTATTCGTCGTCGAGAGCTTCCATGAATGCCGCCGCCGTCCGACGTTGCGCGTCGGTTTCCGCCAGGACGATCGAGCGATACTGGCTGCCCACGTCGGGGCCCTGCCGATTCCGTTGGGTGGGATCGTGGACCGTGAAGAACACCTCGAGGACGTCCTCGAAGGAGAGCACGTCTGGATCGTACTCGACCCGGACGACTTCCGCATGCCCCGTGCGCCCCGAACAGACCTCCCTATAGGTGGGATCGTCCGTCTCGCCGCCGGCATATCCGGAGGTCACGGACTCGACCCCCTCGAGTTCCTTGAACGCCGCCTCGACACACCAGAAGCAGCCCCCGCCGAGCGTCGCCGTTTCGGTCATCATCCGGGGATACGCCCCGGGCGTATGTTAGTCCTCGGTGCGGAGACGACACGATTTTCTTGCCCGGACCTGAATTCGGGTCTAATGTTGGACCGCCGGATGCTCCGCGAGGACCCCGAGCGGGTCGCCTGGGCGATCGAGGTCAAGGGTGTCACGGACGTCGACCTCGAGGAGATCCGGGCGATCGACGAGGAGTGGCGGGACCTGAAGGCCGAGGGGGACGAGCTTCGCCACCGCCGCAACGAGATCAGCCGGAAGATCGGCGAGCTCAAACGGGAGGGCGAGGACGCGGCCGCCGAGGAGGCGATCGCGGAATCCGCCGAGCTGAAAGAACGGCTCGAGGTGGTCGAAGCCCGGGCCGACGAGCTCGAAGCCGAGCTCGAGGACGCCCTGCTCGAGCTTCCGAACATCCCCGACGAGGACGTGCCGATCGGCGAGGACGAATCGGACAACGTCGAGGTCCGCCGGGTCGGGTTCGAGGACGGCCGGGCCCTCCCCGACCCGGTGGTTCCCCACTACGAGATCGGGGAGCGCCTCGAGATCATCGATGAGGCGCGGGCCGCACGCACCACGGGTAGCGGCTTTTACTTCCTCAAGGGGGACGGTGCGCGCCTCGAGCACGCCCTCATCCAGTTCATGCTCGACGTGCATCGCGAGCAGGACTACCACGACGTCTTCCCCCCGATCATGGTCGACAGCGAGGCCATGACCGGCACGGGGCAACTCCCGAAGTTCGCCGAGGACGCCTACGGGATCGAGGGGGAGGACCGGTGGCTGATCCCCACGGCCGAGGTGCCGGTCACGAACATGTTCGCCGGGGATATCCTGTTCCGCGAGGAGCTGCCGGTCAAGTATCAGGCCTACTCCCCGAACTTCCGCCGGGAGGCCGGCGAGCACGGGACCGAGACCCGCGGAATCGTGCGCGTCCACCAGTTCAACAAGGTCGAACTCGTCAACTTCGTCGAGCCCGAGGAGAGCTACGAGCATCTGGAAACGCTCGTCGAGGAAGCCGCTGCGGTCCTCGAGCGGCTCGGACTTCCCTACCGGGTCATCGAGATGTGTACCGGCGATATGGGCTTTTCCCAGGCGAAAAAGTACGATCTCGAGGTGTGGGCGCCCGCCGATGACATGCCCGACGGCCCCGAGATGGGGGGACGGTGGCTCGAGGTCTCCTCGGCCTCGAACTTCGAGGACTTCCAGGCCCGGCGGGCGGGGATCCGGTACCGGCCCGAACATCACGAGTCAGCGGAGTACGTCCACACGCTCAACGCCTCGGGCACCGCCGTGCCCCGGGTGATGGTGGCGTTGCTCGAGTATTATCAACGGCCGGATGGAACCGTCACGATTCCCGACGCCCTCCGGCCGTACATGGACGGGCAGGAGACGATCGCGGGCCACGACGCACTGGGCGAGGCCGCCGTCGGCGACCAATAGCGCAACCGAGCTTTATGCGCGGCCGTCCGTAGGGGTGCCCGTGGAGCTGCATGTCCGGTACGTGGGCGACGACGATCCCGAGAAGTGTACCGCTCGCAAGCTCGAACGATTCGGGCTCGTAACGTTGCACGAACACGATGGGGCCGTCCCCCGGGGCGTCGTGCTCGATCCCCACGCCGAACAGGCACTCGCCCCCTCGGACGCCACGCTGGCCCAGCGCCTGATCGCGATCGACTGTTCCTGGCAGAGCGCCGAGCCGGATCGCTTCGACCTCGACGGGGCGAAACGCGCGCTTCCCTTCCTCGTGGCGGCCAACCCCGTGAACTACGGGCGGCCGTTCGCGCTCACGACGGTGGAAGCCTTCGCGGGCGCGCTCGCGATTCTTGGCGACGACGAACGGGCCGAGACGCTTCTGGGCAAGTTCCGATGGGGCCATACATTCCTCGAGCTGAACGAGGAGCCACTCGAGCGGTACGCGGCCTGCGACGACTCGGCGGACGTCGTCGCCATCCAGGAGGAGTACCTTACGGCTGATTAACTATCGATAGTCCGCCACGTCGGCCCAGAATTGCGCCGGCTCGACATCGAGCAGGTGCGCGGGTTTGACCCCGCCCAGATACGCGGTCCGTTGCGGGTTTCCGTTCGGTGCTGGCGCCCAACGCTCGTCGAGTTCCGGGGCCAGGTAATAGTGGGGTCCTGCCGTCCCGTCGCTGATCCGCATTGCCCGCGCGAACCGTCCACCCGGCGTCGTGCCGTTCACGAGCACGAGCCCGTCGTCCGGGGCGACGATCTCCCCGTTCGCGGCGTACCGTTTGGCGTGGGCATTCGCCGCGAAAGTTTCCATGAGAGCCTCCCGGGACGCCTGATCGGTCGCGCTGAAACGCGTGTCGCCCCCCGCCAGACGCCGACAGTCGACGACAGTCTCGACAGTAAACGCCCCGATGAGGTACCGGTGCCGAGGGGCCTCCGGCTCGGCCTGGAGGCCGGTGTAGAACGCGACGATGTCACCCGGGGCGAGCTTGCCCAACCGCTTCGTGTACGCCGGCCGACTGTAGGTCTCGCCGTAGGTGAGCGCCTCGAAGTTCGGGTCATAGTGCAAGGGCCACGAAGCGAGCTCCTCGCCGCGGATCCGTGGGCCTTCGGGGCCGCCCGGCGTGATGGTCTCGACCACCCTGGCGAGCGGCGCGTCCCGGTGACGGAGCGTCGTATTCCCGTAGGTCCGCTGTTCGGTCGTGCCCGCCGGCCCCAGACGTTCGGGGATAGGGATGTATTCGAACCGGCCGTCCTCGTATATGGGCGGCGTGGGTGCACAGTTGGTCGTGTCCGCACCGATCCCCAGCAGCAGGACGGTCATTCGCCTCGAACGCCCCCACGCCGTCGACCCTGCAAAGGCTAACGATCGCAGACAATCCGTAAAGGGCGCTATTGAAGAAAATTCTTGTTCAATAACCACATCTGAAGGGATTTAGGAAAATTTATCGCGGATCGGTGGTGATCGATCTCATAATCGTGTCTCACGTCGACCGTAGCGCGACGGCGGGCAATCGGCAACGGTTCGTATTGGCGGTCGCCGCGATGCTGGCGATCGCTATTGCACATCTCTTCGTCGTCGGCGAGTTCACCGGCACGGTGGCCGGGCTCCCCACGTGGCTGTGGCTGCAGGTCGGCATCGTGGCGGTGCTGTTCGTCCTTGCCTGGATCGCCACCGCCGGGACCGGAAGGGAGGGCCGGCAACCATGATCCCGATCACGGTCGAGCAAGGCATTTTCGGGCTCTATCTCCTCGTCGTCCTGCTCGTCGGGGTGGCGGCGTCCCGGCTCACGGAGCATACCCCGGATGACTTCTACCTCGCCGACCGGACGGTCGGGACCTACATCCTGGGCCTGACCTTCGTCGCAACCGTGCTCAGCGCGTTCACGGTGCTCGGGATCGGCGGCAACGTCTTCACGACGGGACCGGGCACGTTCAGCTTCCTGGCGATCGCCGCCGTGTTCTATACGGTGGTGTTCGCGACCGTGGGGGGCACGCTCTACGAGGTCGGCCGGAAGATGGGGGTCGTCACCCCGTCCGAGTACATCCGACGGCGGTACGAAAGCCCGGCCCTCGGGGTCCTGTACCTCCTCGTCACCGGCATCTTCATGGTCGGGATGATCGCCGCGCAGCTCCGGGGCGGGGGCGTCATTCTGGACGCCTTGATGGGGATCCCCTACGAGGTCGCGCTCGTCCTGATGGCGGCCTTCATGCTCGTGTACATCCACATCGCGGGCTACCGGGGTGTGATCTGGTCGGACACGCTCCAGGCGATCGTACTCTTCGGGACCCTGGGCGGGATCACCGCCTACGTCATGGGGACGATGGACCCGAGCACCCTCGCGACCGAGGCGGCCAACGAGACTGAGGGCATCCTCACACTCGGGGGACAGCTCGGCCTCTGGACGCCGGCGTTTATCGTCTCGTTCGCCCTCGCGTTCGTGTTCGGCGTGCCGGCCTATCCCCACACGATCCAACGGTACTTCTCCGCCAACGCCGGGGAAACCGTCCGGCGCTCCGGGTTCGTGTTCGCGATCATCGCCGTGCCGACGTACTTCTTCGGGACCGTCCTCGGCATGTGGGCACCGGGCGTCATTCCGTCGCCGCCGGATCCAGACTGGGTCATCCCGCTGATGGTGGATACCCTCATGCATCCGGTGGTGTTCGGGGTGTTCATGGCCAGCGCTACCGCGGCGATCATGTCGACCGCCGACTCGACGGCGTTGACCATGAGCTCGATGGTCAGCCGGGACGTCTACGTCCCGTTCGTCGACCCGCACGCGACCCCGCGCCGCCAGGTGCGCGTCACGCAGGCCCTGCTGTTCGCGATCATCCTCTTCGCGTTCGTTCTCGCGTGGCTCGAACCCGCCGGGATCTTCCAGCTGGTGGCCTTCGCGGTCGTCGGGCTGGGCACCACCTCGGCCCCCATCTTCTTCGGCGCGTTCTGGCGCCGGGCGACCGCGTGGGGGGCGGCGATCGCCCTCATTGTCGGTCCCGGGCTCTTGATCCTCTTCGAACTCGGGATCCTCCCGGCGCACCCGCTCGGGCTGCACCACGGGTTCACCAGCCTCTTTTGTTCCTACGTGGCGTTCGCCGTCGTGAGCCTGGTGACGGATACCCCCTCCAGCCAGTCGATCGAACGCCACTCCCGGACGTTCCTCGCGGATGCCGACTGAACGCGGGACGGAAGCCTTTAACGCGCCCCCGGAGAAGCCCGGGTACGACATGGCCCCCTTCGAAGCGGCCGAGAACCGGACGCTCGGTAAGCTCATCTGTATGAAATGTAACGCCCGCAACCCGCCCCGGGCCGATCAGTGCCGGAAGTGCGGGTACGGGAACCTGCGACCGAAGGCCCGCGAGCGGCGCAGCGCCTAGTCCTCGGAATATTTCGGCTCGCGCCGCGCGGCCCGCTGCCGAGCGCGCTCGATGACGGCGCGGATGTCACCGTCGTGGCTCGGTCCATGGCCCGGATACATCGTCGCGACCCCCGGGTCCAACCGTTCCAGGAGGGTGTCGATACTCTCGATCAACCGCTCGCGTGACTGGCCAGGCTGGTCCGTCCGGCCGAAACTGCCGTCGGTGAAGGCCCCATCCGCATACACCACCACGTCGCCGGTGAACACTGCCGCCGGGCCCAGGAAGGCCACGTGGTCGGTCGCGTGGCCCGGGGTATAGACGACCTCGAACGTCCCGTTGCCGATCCGGACTTCGTCGCCGTCGGCGAGCTCGTGCGTCCTCGCCGGATGGTCGTCGAACGCGTACACCGCCGGGTCGAACGCGTCCACGACGGCGTCGAGCTGGGCCACGTGATCGCCGTGCTGGTGCGTGAGCACGACCGCCTCGAGCGCGTCGAGCCGGTCGACGATCCCGTCCATCGCACCGACGTCGACGAGCGTCGGGCGATCGCCATCGACGACGTAGGCGTTCGAGGTGAACACCTCGGCCTCGGCGGTGAGGTTCCGGCCGTCCATGTCGAGGCGCCTGCCTGCGGGGACATTAGGGTGCCGATCCGCCGGGGGGTTTTTGAGGTTCGGTCGCATACGACATCATGTATGGGGTTCGGCAGTTACGATGAATCCGAACAGGAACGGCAAGCCGTAGATACGGATTTCGACGAGACGGACGCGGCGATCAACGACCGTTCGGACGACCATGAAGGGTCCGTCGAGTTCGAGAACGGAGCCTCCAGTGACGAACTGCTCGATCGCCTCCAGGAAATCAAAGACGAGGAAGACGAGGACTAACGTCTCGACGGTCCCGGTCCGATGGTGAAACCGGGAACCCGGGCGTTGGGGATCGCCGAGTCGTACCACGCATCGACCAGCACCATTGCCGGCGCGATCGTCACTGCGGCGGGCCGCGCGGATGGGTTCTCCTTTGCGACGTGTACCGTCGGCGGGCTGGATGCGACCGACGCCGTCCTCGCGCTCTGGCGGGAGCTCGATCGCGAGGATATCCAGTATTGCTTGCTCGGGGGGGTCGCGCTTGCCTGGTTCAATATCCTCGATCTCGAGCGAATCGGTGATGCGATTGCCGTGCCGACACTCGCCGTCACCTTCGAGGAGAGCGACGGACTCGAGGACAGTATCGCCCAAGCCTTCGACGGGGACGCGGCCGCGATCCGGGAACGTCGGTACGCCGCGCTCCCGCCGCGTCGACGCATCGCCCTGCAGGACAGCGAGGTGTTCGTGCGGACGGTCAATCCCCCCGATCGCGATGTCCGCGAGCTCCTCCAAGCGTATACCGACGACCACGCCCGCCCCGAACCGCTCCGCGTCGCGCGGATGGCAGCACGCGCCGCCGACCGGTGGTGGGATCGCAGCCGCTAAGGGGGGCCGGCCCCGCTCGATGCCCATGGAATCCGCGGAGCCGGACGTCACCGCGTGCGAGCGCTGTCCGGCCCTCGTCGAGTCCCGGTCCCGGATCGTCAACGGGGTCGGGCCCGTCGACGCCGACTTGCTGCTCGTCGGCGAGGCGCCCGGGGCCACCGAGGACGAGGCGGGCGAGCCGTTTGTCGGTCGGAGCGGGGAGCTGCTGAACGAAGCGCTCGCGAACGCGGGGATCGACCGCGCTGACGTTCGGATCACGAACTGCGTACGGTGTCGGCCGCCGGATAATCGGGATCCACGAGTCGGGGAACTGAGCAATTGTGGCGAGTGGCTCCACGCCGAGATCGCGGCCGTCGACCCGACCGTGATTCTGGCCGTCGGGAAGGTCGCCGCCAGTCACCTCCTCGATCGCGACGTGGCCGTGACCGCGTCCGCCGGGTCCACGGAGTTCCTCGCGCCTGAAACTGGCCGGTGGCCCGTCGTGATCTGTGTCCACCCGGCCGCCGTCCTCTATGACAGATCCCAACAGGCCCGCCTCGAGGCGGCGATCGGCGTGGCCGCGACCCGGCTGGGGGTCGGCTCGGACGAAAGCCAGGCGCGGCTGGGCGAGTTCTAGTCGCGGGCGTAGCTGACCTCCGCCGGTTCGCGCGGCGGCGTCCGCTTGTGGGCGGTCTCCTCGATCATGCCCGCGAACCGTTCGACCTCGCCGAGATCGGTGTCGATCGCGTCGGCGATCGAGACGGGCGCCGCCTCGCCGACGACAAGGTTCCAGAGGATGGTATCGATACGCTCGTAGGGCGCCCCCAGCTCGTCCTCGTCGGTCTGGTCCGCCCAGAGTCCGGCCGTCGGCGGCTTCTCGATGATGTCGGTCGGGACGTCGATAGCGCGGGCGAGCTCCCGAACCTCCGTCTTGTAGAGTTCGGCGAGCGGGAGCATGTCTGCCGCCCCGTCCCCGTACTTGGTGAAATACCCCAGCAGAAGTTCCGTCCGGTTGCCCGTGCCCACGACCAGCCGGTCGGTGGTGTTGGCCTCGAAGTACGCGACCATCATACGCATACGCGCGGCCGCGTTCCCCACCGCGGCCGTGTAGCCCTCCCGGTGGCCGACGGGCACGGTCATCGTGGCCGACCCGTCCGCCAGGGGGTCCGGACGGACGTCGCGGGTGACCGAGGAGACCACTTTCGTGAACGTGTCGAGCAGATCCTGGAGCTCGATGACGCGGTGTTCGATCCCCAGATCGTCGGCCATTCGGACCGCATCGGACATGTTTTTGGAGCGATTCGTCTCGGTCGGCAACACGAGCCCGAGCACCGACTCGGGACCGAGAGCTTCGACCGCCAGCGTCGCCGTGGTCGTGGAATCGATGCCCCCACTCAGGTTGATCACGACGCCGTCCATGCCCGCATCCGTGACGGCGTCGGCGATGAACCCCTGCAGTTCGGCGGCGACCGCAGCGGGGTCGGCGAGCGACGGCGGGGTCGTGCGGACGTCGGCCATCTCAGAAGGTCTCGAGGTACCGGTCGATCTCCCACTGACTGACTTCGACGAGGTACTCCTCAAACTCCTGGTTCTTCGCCTCGACGAAGACCGGTGCAATGTGTTCGCCGAGCGCCTCGTAGACGACATCGTCGTCCTCGAGGGCGTCCACCGCCTCGCCGAGGTTCGTCGGCAGGGTGTCGATGCCGTACTCCTCGCGTTTCTCTTCGTCGAACTCGTAGATGTTCTCGCGGACGGGCTCGGGACACTCCAGGCCGCTCTCGATGCCGTCGAGGCCGGCATGGATGAGGGCCGCGAGGGCGAGGTAGGGGTTACACGAAGGGTCCGGGAACCGGGCCTCGATGCGCGAGGCCGCCGGGATCCGGGCGGCGGGCTTGCGGATCAGCGCGGAGCGGTTGCGGTCCGACCAGGCGACATAGACCGGGGCCTCGTACCCCGGCACCAGACGTTTGTAGCTGTTGACCGTGGGGTTCGACACGGCGGTAATCGCCGGCGCGTGCTCGAGAATCCCCGCAGTGAACTGTTTTGCCTCCGTCGAGAGGTCGAACTCGTCGTCGCCATCGTGGAACGCGTTTTCGCCGTTCTCGTCGAACAACGACATGTGGGTGTGCATCCCCGATCCGTTGACCCGCGGGATGGGCTTTGGCATGAACGTCGCGTGGAGGTCGTGCTGGGCGGCGATCGCCCGGACGACCGTCCGGAAGGTCGCGACATTGTCCGCGGTCTGGAGGGCGTCGTCGTACTCGAAGTTGATCTCGTACTGACCCTCCGCGACCTCGTGGTGGCTGGCTTCGATTTCGAAGCCCATGTCCTCGAGTCCGTAGATGATGTCACGCCGGACGTCCGAGGCCAGGTCCTTCGGCGCCAGGTCGAAATATCCGCCGAAGTCCGCGGGATCGACCGTCGCGTGGCCCTCCTCGTCCTCCTTGAACAGGAAGAATTCCGGCTCCGGTGCCGCATTGACGGTGTAGCCCATCTCGGCCGCGCGCTCGAGCGCCTGCTTGAGGACGTAGCGGGGATCGCCCAGGAACGGGTCTCCCGTGGACGTGTTGTACACGTCACAGATCAGCCGTGCCGCCCCGCTTTCCTCGGCCTTCCGCCAGGGGAGGACGGCGAAGGTCTCGGGGTCCGGCTTGAGCCGCATGTCCGATTCCTGAATGCGCACGAACCCTTCGATCGAGGACCCGTCGAAGTAGATCCCCTCGGTGAACGCCTTTTCCGCCTGCGTGGCGGGGACGGAGACGTTCTTGACGACGCCCAGGATGTCCGTGAACTGCAGGCGGAGGAAGTCGATGTCCTGCTCGTCGATCTGATCCAATACCTCGCGTTCGGCCGCGGTGAGTTCGTCGGTCGCCATTGGTACAGTCCGATTATTAAACGGCTGTCTTAAAAATGGTTGGATTTCGTCCAAAGATCGGATTGAGAGCAAATTTGGTAATCATATACCGATTTATTCACTGGGATCAAGAACAAACGGAGAGAAGGATCAAATTCAGGACCGACGAAGTGTACGGGTATACAATTTCGCGGACTCAATATAAGGACTATAATATGGATTAAATCCTCATTGGTGTTTTAATCCGTGTTCCCCAACCGTTAAATATCGGACAATCACCAGCATCAATCGCAGAACTCATGACAACCACTAACCGTTCCAAAGAAAAGTCGTACAAACGCCCAACTGACGCGCTGGAGGTGCGCGGGTGATGTTTGATCCCGTGATCCTTGCGGCGAGCGCCTCGGACGTCGAGGCCCTGGCGGAAGGGCTGAACATGAGCTGGGTGCTCACGGTGACGTTCCTCATCTTCTTCATGCACGCCGGCTTTGCGATGCTCGAAGCCGGACAGGTACGCTCGAAGAACGTGGCCAACCAGCTGACGAAGAACATGCTGACGTGGGCCGTGGGCATTGTCATCTTCTTCATCATCGGGGCGGCGATCGAAACCACGACGGGCGCGATCACGTCGGGGGGCACCGCTTCGAACGTCTTCGGCGCGACGCTGTTCGGGGACTCGTCCTCGTGGGTCGGGTGGCTGTTCGGCGGCGTCTTCGCGATGACCGCCGCGACCATCGTGTCCGGGGCCGTCGCGGGGCGGGCCCGGCTGCGCGCCTACATGACCTACACGATCCTCCTGGCGGCGATCATCTACCCCGTCGTCAGCGGGCTCGTGTGGGCCGGCGGTTGGCTCGCCGAGGTCGGCTTCCATGACTTCGCGGGCGGGATGGTCGTCCACGCCGTCGGCGGGATCGCCGGGCTCGCGGCCGCCGCGATCCTCGGTCCCCGCATCGGCCGGTACGCCGAGGACGGCACACCCAACGTGATGCCCGGCCATTCGATGACTTTCGCCGTCCTCGGGACGCTCGTACTCGCGTTCGGCTGGTACGGGTTCAACGTCGGGACGGCCGCGTCCGTCGTGACGACGGAAGCCGGATCGATTGCCCTGGCCGACTTCGCGTACGTCGGCCGCGTCGCAATGGGGACCACCCTCGGGATGGGGATGGGCGCGATCGGCGCGGGCCTCGTCGCCTGGTCGATGACCGGCAAGG
>CAZAYR010000026.1:0-24325 GCA_964489365.1 uncultured Salinarchaeum sp. | reverse complement strand
TGGCCTGCCCGCCCACCAGTGCGATTACTGGGGGGCCGCGTACCGGCAACTCCTCAAATTCGCGCTGGAAAACGACGTCGAGCAGGACAAGTTGAACCTGATCCTCGGCGGCAACGCGGTTCGACTGCTCGATCTCGATGTCCCGCATACGCGGATGTTCGAAAACTACCTGCAGACATAGGCGTGTACGACGTGTTCGTCGGCGTCACCGGCCAGCCGGAGTCGCGTGAACGTCAGGACAGACAAGAGAGGTGGCCGGCCGTCCCACGATATATGTCGGCCGCCGCGAAAGGGGGGGCATGGCGGGTGTCGAGCTACGCGGGGGGGCACTGTACGTTGAACGTCCCCCGAACGAACTCGACGAACTCGCGATCGAGACCTCCGGCATCCTCGACCGGTTGGGGATCGCGCATGCGTTCATCTCCGGCTATGTCGCGATCCTCACGGGGCGATCCCGGGGGACCGAGGATATCGATCTGCTCCTGGAACAAGTAGACGGGGGGTCGATCGATCGGTTAGCCGATACCCTCCGGGAACACGACATGTGGGGGCCGGCGATGCCATTGTCGCGGATGGACGAGATGCTCGTGGATCACATTTGGGTCGCGAGAGACGGCGAGATGTTACCGCGTCTCGAGATGAAGTGTGTCAGCGACCGATTCGACGAGGCATCGGTGGCCAACCGGATCCCCGCGCACATCGGCGATGCCACGATCCCGGTCGGACCGATCGAGCTCCAGATCGCGTACAAACTGTGGATGGGCTCGCGGATCGACGTCGAGGATGCCCTCCATCTGTTCGGCCTCTTCGAGGAATCGCTTTCGGCAGCTAAGCTTGAATACTGGGTCGGCGAACTGGAAGTCGAGGAGGAGTATGAACGACTCCAACGAGCTTGATCGGCTGGCCGCCAAACACGCGCGCCACCGGGAACACCGCCTCGAGGCCGTCAAGGCATGGGTGGAGTACATCAACGAGCACCCGCCGGAGGTCTGGGGCGAACAGCAGAACACGCTCGTCGAGGCCCAGCTCGAATCCGCCCGGGCGGCCGATCTGGACGCCGAACACTACCGATTGCTCGAAGCGAGTCGACCGGCAGACCA
This sequence comes from uncultured Salinarchaeum sp., assembly GCA_964489365.1. GTDB lineage: Archaea > Halobacteriota > Halobacteria > Halobacteriales > SKNY01 > SKNY01. The sequence goes on along the minus strand of CAZAYR010000026.1, from coordinate 23,225 downwards.
GCCTTAATCCCACCATCGCGAGACCCGTCAGGGATTGTCCCCGGGGGAAGGCGCCCGACACGTTCGAGATCCGTTCGGGCTCGCTCCCATCGGGTGCGAGCAAGCCATCGCGAGCCTCAGGGCTAAGGGACGGAGACGGACGCGGCGGCGCCGGATCGCGCCGGGTCCGGAAGTCCGGTCTTCAGAGAGTGAACGGGCACGTGCCCCGGTGTGGTCGAAGCAAGCCTCCCGTCGTTACCAGCTGCTGGGAATCGGCGGCCGGGGCTAAGAACCTCCACGATCGATCATGTGATATGAGCTCCGCCACGATGCGGGCGGCGGTCGTACGGGAAGCAGGCGAACCGCTCGCGATCGAACAGCGCGATCGCCCGGAACCGGAACCGCACGGCATCGTCCTCGAGCTCGAGGCCTGCGGCATCTGCCGCTCGGACTGGCACGGGTGGATGGGCCATACGGGGCCCGTCGAGGACACGGTCCTCGGGCACGAGCCCGCGGGCACGGTCATCGACGTCGGCGAGGAGGTCGGCTCCTTCGAGGTCGGGGACCGGGTCGCCGTCGCCATGAACCTCGCTGACGGCTCGTGTCCACGCTGTCTCGACGGCAAGTCGAACATGTGCGAGAATCAGCGGGTGTTCGGTTTCCATCCGGAGACGCCGGGCGCATGGGCCGAGGAGGTCGCCGTCCCCTGGGCGGATGTCAACGCGGTGGGACTGCCCGAGGGCGTCGCCGCCGCGGAGATGGCGGGGCTTGGCTGTCGGTTCATGACGGCGTTTCACGCGCTCGCCCACCGGGCGGATATCGAGGCCGGGGACTGGGTCGCCGTCCACGGCTGTGGCGGTATCGGGCTGTCCGCGGTCAACATCGCCTCCGCCCTCGGGGCGACCGTCGTGGCCGTCGACCTCGACGAGGACACGCTCGCGATGGCCGACGATCTGGGCGCGGACGCGACCGTGAACGCCTCGGACATCGAGGACGTCCCCGAGCGCGTGGGGGCGATCACCGATGGTGGCGCGGATATCTCCGTGGATGCGTTAGGCATTGCCGAGACCTGCCGGAACTCGATCGACTCGCTCGGACGCTCCGGCCAGCACGTCCAGATCGGCGTGCCGGGCGACGAGGACGACGCCGTTGAATTGCCGATCTCGGCGATGCTCGGCCAGGAGCTCGACCTGCTCGGCTCGGTCGGCATGCCGCCGACGCGGTACGACGAGATCCTCCACATGCTCGAGCACGGGAAGGTTCAGCCGGCGCAACTGATCACCCGCGAGGCCTCCCTCGAGGAGGTCAGCGAACGATTGGACGCGATGACGGACTACGAGACCCGCGGGATCGAGGTCATTACAGAATTCTGAGGCCGTGCCATTCCGACAGCGGAGCGACCCCATCGCCCCGTTTGCTCGCTCCTCGTTCATGTGGTCGAGAACCAGGGTTCCGAAGGCCTCCCTCCCCGGGCCCGGTTGCTGGTCGGGTGTGGGCTTGCAATATCCGGCCTTGATTGATCGACCGATCAACACACTTATTTGACACGAGCGATTGTCCCCTCGTATGGCACCACCTGAGGAACACGGAGATACCGCGACGCGGATCCTCGAGGCGGCACGCCGTGCGCTCGTCGAGCGCGGCTACGACAACCTGTCGATGTCCGCGGTCGCGGCGGAGTTCGACGGGAGCCAGTCGCTGATCCACTACCACTTCGACTCCAGGGAAGGACTCCTCGCTGCAGTGATCGCCCAGGAACGCGAGCGGTATGCCGAATTCTTCGAGTCCTTTCCCGAGGATCCGGCCGAGCGACTCGACCGGTTGACGGAAGTGTTGATCCGCGATCTCGCCGAGTGGGCCGAGGAGAGCGGGATGGCCACCCGCATCGTCGAGCTGTACGCCGCCGCCACCGATGCCGAACCGATCCGCACCGAGCTGCGCGAACTCAACGCGCTCTTTCGGAAGGAGTACGAGCGGACGATCGCCGACGGGATCGAAGCCGGCGTGTTCGAGCCCGTCGATCCCGGCGAGGTGGCCCGGTTGTTGGTCGCTGGCATGGACAGCGCACTGGATCGGTACATGCTCGGCGAGCCCGAGGAGATCCCGCGGATCGCCGACGCGCTCGAGGCGTACGTCCTCGGGGAGGTGCGACGATGAGCACCGCCTCCGCGACCGAGAAACGATCCCGGGATGCCGCGCTGGCGCGGCTTTCCCCGTTGGTGCTCCTGGCGGTCGCCATGCCGTGGATCCTCGAGGAGGCGATCATCCGCGCCGTTTCGACGCTCGTACCGGCCTACGAGTCCTTGGTCACCGAGGGAATCGGCGATGCGGTCCTCTATCCGGTCGTCACCGGCTCGATCGTCCTGCTCGGACTGTACGTCCTCCTCGATGCCGAGACCCGCCAAGCGCTGTTTCGGTTCCGGCGACCGTCCCGGCGCGAGCTCCTGGTCGTGATCGCCGCGGTGCCCGCCGGCATTATCCTCCAGGCTGCGGTGATCGGGCTCGTCGCATCCCTCACGGGGGTGGAGGGGGGCTCTACGCTTGGCGCCGAGGCCAGCCCCTCCTTCCTGGTCACGTTCGTCATCGTCGGGGCCGTGTTCGCCCCCCTCGTCGAGGAGGTGCTGTTCCGGGGACTACTGCTCGGGTATCTTCTCGAGCGGAACGTCCCGGCACTGGTGGCGGCAGGGATCGTCGCCGTGGGATTCGGGGCGATCCACTACTACGGCGGTCCCACGAACGTTGCCGCGACCGCCGCGTGGGCCTCAATCCCGATCGCCCTTCGACTCCGGTACGACAACCTCACCTCGCCGGTCCTTCTGCATGCACTGACCAATCTCTCGATGGTCGTCGTGCTGCTCTCGATGGGCTGAGGGGAAGTCCCGCTTCAGCCGAGAACGGAATCGTTTTAGCGCGTTCGGGGTTACGAGCCGGTGCCGCGCTCCGATAGTGTAGTCCGGCCAATCATATTGCCCTCTCGAGGCAATGACCGGGGTTCAAATCCCCGTCGGAGCATGAATTTTACCCGTAAACACATAAAGGAAGACGAGTATCCCCGTTCATGGGGAAGACGGACACGATCAAGGATCGTCGCGTCGACGTGTACGTCGACACGCTCGATCGGAAGGAGCGATGGGCGGAGCTCGCCGAGGAAGCCGACCAATCCCTCTCGAAATTCATCCAGCACTGTGTCGAGTACGCGATCGAACAGGGTGGCCCCGATTATGCGGAATTGGGGGCCGAGAGCCAGCGGATCCAGGAACTCGAGGAGGAACTCGATGAGCTCCGCAAGGATGTCCAGCAAAAGGAGATGGTCATCGAAAAGCTCGAATCCGAGGCGAAGCAGCGCCGCATCCAGCCGTTCCTCGAGGAGGATTTCGAAGGCTCCCGCCAGTATGATCAGGAGCTGATCGAAGTCCTCCAGCGCGCGGACCGGATCTCGGGATCCGAGGTCCTCGAGCGATTGAACGTCGACCCGATGGAAACCGAGCTCGTACAGGGGATCAACCGCCAGCTCGAACAGCTCGAATCCTATGGGCTCGTGAAAAGCACGTCCAAGGGGTGGGTGTGGGTGGGATGACCGCGAGCCAGCCCGCCGCCGGAGCGCACATGGAGGAGATGGACCTCCTCGACGAGTTCCGCATCGATGCGAACGCGCAGGGGTTGACCCAGGCGACGATCGACAACTACCAGTCCTATCTCACCAACTTCATGGGATGGCTGGATGGGGATGTCCGCGACGTCGACAGGACTGATCTCCGGGGGTATCTCCGGCATCTGAAGGAAGAATGCCGAGGGCGTGATGGCACCAAGGGACTCAAGCCAAGCACCCTCAATGGGCATTTCTCGGCGCTCAACACGTTTTTCGAATTTCTCACGTGGGAGGGGTACGTTCAAGGGAATCCGATCCCGGCATTCCGCGACCGCTATCTGAACAACGGGCGCATCGAGTCCCAGGCCGAACGACAGCTGATCAGCGTCGAGGAGATGGCGATGCTCGCCAAATCGATCCTGAACGTGCGCAATCGGGCGATCATCGTCCTCCTGGCGAAAACCGGGATTCGACGGAACGAGCTCGTCCAGATCGACGTGAGCGATATCGATTGGGAGGAACAATCGATTCGGCTCGAGCCGACGCCGAAACGGAGTAGTACGCGCGTCTTTTTCGATGGGGAATGCGGTCGCGTCCTCCAGCGCTGGATCGAGGCGCGAGATACCGAAGCGGTTGGCACGGCGGCGCTGTTTACGAATCAGTCCGGCAACCGCCTGAAGCGCAATGGCGTCTATTCGGTCGTGACCAAACACGCCGAAGCGGTTGGGTTGCACGACCCAGACGCCGACGATCTGCAGAAGCGTTTTACGCCCCATTGCTGCCGACACTGGTTCACGACGCACCTCCGACGGTCGGGGATGAAACGAGAGTTCATCAAGGAACTCCGCGGCGATAGCCGGGGTGATGCTATCGACATCTACGACCACATTGATAAAGAGGAGCTTCGTCGTGCCTATCTCGCGAATATTCCTAGTCTCGGGTTGTGATCGAAGTCGAGCCGAATGCAGCAATCGAGGGGGAAGTTTCGCCGCCCGAGGAGGGCTAATTGTTGCCTGATCCGGGAGAATGGCGGTGCTCCGTGATGTCGGGTAAACACTGCTAAGGGGTAGCAGTATCAGACCCCCGCACCCCCCTCGCGCGGGGCGATTGTGTGATTCCGACGCTTCCCGACCGATTCCGACGAGTTCCCGGCGTATTCCCGACCGGTTCCCGACCCCCCGCCGGCTTCGAGCGCGCACGCGCCTTGGAGACACCTCGCCATTTATGCCACGGCCCCGCACTATCAAATCAACGCGAATGAATAGGGAGCGATCCTCATTCCCTAGGATACAATACAGGTGGATGTGTAGGTCCCTGGAATCCTCAATCAGGTCTTGTCAATCCGTTATTGGTTCAATCGGAGGTTGGAACAGCTAAGGGCTGAGTCCCACAGGGGGTTTGAGCTGTCCCGCTAATTGTCACGTCGGATGCGGTCCAATGAAGGCGAGAATGTTTCAACGCGTGCCCCACTGATATCTCCAATCGAACAATCACTGTCGGGGGTGCACGCAACAGTGAGAGGACGACAGATTAGAACTATTCCATTATGGGTCAACTCGGTTACCCAACGCCTCGATCACTCGATTCTACCTCTATTCATCCCCTTGCCACTGACACGTGTACATTCCGTAGAAGTCGCCGTCGTACGTTGTTTCGAGTATTTTGAAGCCTGCCTGCTCCAGCATAGATTCCATGAGAAAGCCGTACGTACTGTATTCGTCTCGGAAATGGCGGTGAATCTCTTCCTCCGTGAAAGTCGTGACTTCCTTGTTTTTATCGATCCACATGTCTATTTTCTCATAACTATCCTCGGGGTCGAACGAGAAGATGAAATCACGCAGGCGGAATATTCCGCCATCTTTGAGTGCGTCTCCGACATTTTTTAGCGCCTCAATCTTCCAAAAATCAGGGAGGTGATGAAGTGCGTCTTTCGAGAATACGAAAGATGCGGGCTCCCCCTGATGTTCGTAGCTCAGAAATCCAGCGTTGATGAGGTCAACGTTTTCGGTCTCATGTGTTTTCAATCTCTCGCGCACCACGTCCAACATCGTTTCAGAGACGTCGCTCACCACCACCCGATTACAGTGTTGCGCGATAGCGATGGGAAACACGCCGGTCCCCGTACCGAAATCAACGATTGTATCGTCTGTGGAGAGCCCTAACTCCAGGAGTCGGTCGACTTCGGGAGAAGGGTCGAAGGGTAATTTTTCATCATATCGTGCGACCTCCTCCGGGTCGATGTGTTCCTCTCCAGCATTCTGTCGTTCGTCTATCCACCATCCCGGAGCCATGCTACCTTGGACATCCGGGTCAAATGATTGATAACCCCATGGTTCAGGTGGGTGTTGCCACTAATTTAGCAGCATTAATTAACGATATGCTGAGAAGTTATCATTGACACACTCATGGCGCGAGTGTATCAACCTCTGCCTCCAAGCGGAGTACCGCATCGCTCAATATCGATAGGCGAAACAGCGGCAATCCTTATCAATTCCTTTGTGAAATATTTTGTATGAATAGACGAACGCTGCTCGCGGGAGCTGGCTCGCTCGGGGCGCTCGGCGCTGGGTATGCGGGTTATCGAGTCTTCACGGAAGCCCCGCCAACCCCGGGACCCGTCACCGACGTAGAATTCGATGCAAGCACGGAGGTCAGTGGCGATAAGGGGATCGAGCAAGGTCCCGCGATCGATACCTCCAGCACCGATTCGACGATTGAGGTATCCGGAGCGTTTGTTGTCGGCAACGAGTGTGATGAGGCGACAATCGACGATATCGAGCACGACGCCAGCAGCGACGAACTAATTGTTACGTTCGAAGGGAAGCGGAGACCGATCTGGGAACGGGGAATCGGCTGTGACGACGCAGGTATCCTCAATGCATACCATTTGGTGATTGCCGTCGATCCCATGCCGGAGGTGGTAACTGCAATAGAACGAGATCCTTGGGAGGAGCATCGCACTCGTGTCGAGACTGCTTCCTGAACGCGATATCTCTGCGATCTTCCGAAGGTCTATACAGAGCAATCTTTCTTGGTTGGCGAAGCATGCGGCCATTCGTGCCTCATATCTCGTACCTCACTACGGACATCAGTTGAATTTAGCAAGAATCGGATTGATCGGTCCGCAGACAATAGTAGGGAATCCTCCTTCGACAATTAACTCAAAATAAACTATGCCCTCCTGCAACAGCCATGGGCTGTGATCTCCAAGGTGGTTGAGCTATTCCGCTAATTTTCCACGTTGGAGTCGGTGCAGTGAAGGCGCGAATGTATCAAAATAAAACTGCACTATAATTCTCCAATTGATAGTTCACGAAAGCGGATGCGGTTATTAGACTAAATTTTGCTGCAAGAAAGGCAGTAGAGGCTTGACATTGGATAACATATTTGGGATTGTAGTTCCAAGGATGTCCATGGCTGATCTGGATCGAAGAACCATCCTTGCGGCCCTCACGGCAGGTTCCACTTCGGTCATGGCCGGGTGTCTTGGGGGCCGGGACGGGCGAGGGGAGCGCGATGATCCAGATGGCGATGCGAATGGGGACGGAACAAACAATGATCAAGGAGTTGTTGAACATGACGAGGATCCGGACGAATTTTCCCGCCACGTCGTGGTGACAGATGTTGATACGCTCCCACAGGAATTCCCGTTATCCATCGAAGACATGTATGCGGATCCCGACGAAATCACGAACGAGGGAGCTGCTTACCTCCATCTCACGGTCAAGAATGCGGGTGAGGAAATTTACCGCGTATTCCCGCCGTACTACAAAGGGTTCTCCGCCCACGCCGATGCGGAAGGCATTGCGATTTTCTCGCTTCAGGCGGCGGATGCTCCCGGTGAGGAGGTCGCCATCAACTGTATCGACAATCCAGGGGAATCGCTAGGAGAGCATCGAGTGACGACAGACGAAGGGCCCCCGCAGATCGAACTCAAGCCAGATGAGACCCACCGGTTCGAATACATCGTCTCCATGGACTGGGTGGCGTCCGAGTGCTTTCCCACAGGGTCGTATCGCTTCGAGCGCGCTGCGAGCATCCGTCCGTTGGAAAACCGAGGGGAGGAACCACAGGAAGCCGAATCTGTGGATTGGGGGTTTACCATCGAACTGGATGATTAGCGATATACTCGGATCCAGCTTCAGGGCTCTCTGGCAGACAGTTTGAGCTAACCCGCGAATTTGTCATGTCGGATACGGTCAGTAAAGGCGCGAATGTTTCAACATCTGCTCCCGGCCGAAAGGGAGTTGGATCGGTCACTACAGAGGGACGAAGTAACATCCCAGCTACGGACTTCTCGGTTATTGGTCAGGCGAGACGTGCGAGATGCAGATGTGAATTGAGCACCTCTCTCGGCTAGTTTTATGACTGCAATGGGATACCATCGGATATGACAACGGATATTTCACTTGATGGACGGACGCTTGTTGGCATCGCAAACAGCGAGGATGGTGAGCTGAGTAGCCACACTCGCTTTGAGTTTGAGCAAGAAGGTGAGCGAATTTACGCACACTACTCGGGTGGAGATATCGTCGATGGTCACCTTGTTGGAACGTTCGATGGGAATGAGTGGAATATCAGATATTCACAGATCAACTCGAATCGGGAAACTGCCAGTAGGCATTCGGTGGGCACCGTCGAACTGCTTGACGACGGCCGTGTTCGAGTCGAAGATAAGTGGGAATGGGAGTCACAGGAAGGCAGTGGCGAGTCGGTACTGGAAGAGGTCGTCTGAAGCGGCTTGCTGGTGCAAGATACGCATTCTACCTTGCACAGCCGCGAGAATGTTACTTGGTCTGGTAGAATTTACAGCGGAACCTACGCAGTCTAAGGTAGCGACTGATTCGCCCTCAATAAAGTGAAATTAAACAAGCCCTCCTGCAACAGCCAAGGGCTGAACCGATCACTCGCTGATTCTCACGTACGTTTTCAAACAGAAGTTTCCCGCACCGCCTATGCGCGAATAGAACTGGGCCCTTCACGAGTTCGTACCGGAGGACGATGCTGAACGCAAACGAGTTTGGCTTCGAACAGTGCCGGAATGCGATGCATGGGCACACCATGACCAAATAGGCACCGAGGAGTCGTGAAAATTGTCTAAATACCATATAAACCGGTCTAAAGCACTCATATCGATTTTCACTACCCCGAAATTTGCCCGTAAATCTTGTGCATTAATCCCCGTCGGAGCATTCCACCCCCTCGCCTTCTCCCGAATTCGCCGTGAACTAACCTCAGGTAAACGTATGTTCGAGGCAATGCGGTTCGGAGGGAGCATCGATCCCGCCGCCCGCCGGCACGATGACGATTTCTCGTGGTATGTCGGAGTACACTTTGACTACCGTGTGGCCCGCCTGTCACGTACAAAGACTAACAGAGCAACGAGAAGCGCCCGGACGAAACAACTGCTTACGATGGACAGCGAACTGGCAAATTATGTTCGTCTCGCGAACCCTTGCATAGTTGCTCATGTGACTGTTCTGATTATTGGTTATCCGGTCTGAAGGTATGTCTCCAGTTCTTGGCGTACCACATCGACAGTGTCGTCAGTCGCTTCTGCGGGTTGCTTAGTGATCATCCAGTCCTTGAGCATGAGGACTGACCACGGAGACACGTAGGACGTTCGCGGGAGCCGTCCTCTTTCGAACCTGTTGGTGGTGAGTTCAACAGCCTCAGTTCGAGCCGTCGTGATCACCGCCGCAACGTACTCTTGGCCGTGGAAGGGGACTTGATCGTTCGAAAGTATCAGGTACGGGCGTTTCGGGTTGTTGCCGAACGGGTCCTCTGCGATGACGATCGCGCCTTGCGAATACGACATTCGCTACTGCTCCGCGTCGCTCAGGTCAGGCAATCCCTCGTCCCACCCCTCGTTCTCTGCGTACCAGTCATCACTGTTCGTGGAAGCTGCCGTCTCGACCCCGACGAAGGCAGCCGTCGCTGATGCTATCCGATCGTCTTCCGCGGCTGCCCAATACGGTTCCTTGTGACGAACGAGACCGGCGGCTTCGAGTCGGTTCAGTGTCGGTCCAACACTCCCACGCGGAATCCCGGTCTCTTCTGCCAATTCCGCTGGCGTATATCCGACGGTCGGAGTCGCCAACAGGAATTCCAGCAATCGCCTCGCGTTGGTACCATCCGACAGGTCAACGCGGGGGTTTCCGGGTTCGTGTGTTTCGAAATCGACGGGCATATACGAGAATTGTAATTGTACTGTATTAGGTGTTTGGGGAGGGGTTCGGTTATGCTGTCAGTCGGTCAACGCTGTTGAGAGAGCAGCGAAATGACTAGCGGTGCATTTGCCCGAATTCACCTGAAACCGGTGATCTGAATTGGATAACCCACGCAGGCAATTGCCCTGATCCTCCAGCCCAATGGCTCCCTCACACGGAGAAAATCGGTGGTTTCAGTCGACGGGCCATCCGGAGAGCGGTTCAATGAACCCCCCGCCCCATCAAGATGTGCGCTCTCGAGGCAACGACGGGAGTTCAAATCCCCGGTTCCCGAGAATGGGCGACCCCCTTCAGATTCGACCGCTGCGCGATAGCTATTCAGTCATCGATGCCCGACGGCGCCGGAACAGTGTCGCCGAAGCGGCTTCGTGTAAACCCGGTTAGTGAAATTTGATTCAGCGAATGCTTACAACGACGCAAGCCGACGAAGGCGTCGATGGGACCAACCAGCTCCTCGATGCAGCCCGTCGATGAACGTCGAGTGGCAACACTCGGTTGCGGGGCGAACGGGCGCAATGGACACGATACCGAGCGAGATGGTCCCCTCGACGCGAGGACATGGCACAACGATCATCCCATGAACGAACACAGCGCGGAAACAGACGGCGAATCGGACGGTGGATCGAACACCCGACGACGAACGGTGCTCAAGGCGGCGGGGTTGGGTGCCGCCCTCCCGGTCATCGGTGGCATGGGTGCCGCGCAAGTGACTGGACGCGGAGACTCGCCTGGGTCCGGGGTCGGTCAGGACGGGAGCGGACCACCGGTCATCGACTCCCACTTCGGGTACTCCGGGACGAGTGACGACGAGATCCCGACGCCGCTGACGCCCGACGAGACGGTTGAACTGCACGTTGATGAAGAGAAAATCGACGATTCGAACCTCCCGGCGTTGACGGTCGAGTTCGGCGCGTTTCACTTCGCCCCCGTCGGCCTGCATGTCGAACCCGGGGCGATCGTCGAGTTCGACTTTCATACCTCGGAACACACCGCGACGGCGTATCATCCTGGCCAGGAACGCCAGCAACGCGTCCCCGCCGACGTCCCCCCGTTCTCCTCGACGGTCAACACCCATCACGGGTTCTGGCTGTATCGTTTCGAGGAGGAAGGTGTGTACGACCTGTTCTGCGCCCCGCACGAATGGGGCGGGATGGGGATGCGTATCGTGGTCGGCGACGACCCCGGCGATGTCGTGCGGGCCCCTGGTCGGCCACCGCTGCCGATGACCGCCGCCCTCCTCGGGACCGGGTTGGGCGGGGATATCGGGCATCCGGCGATGGATCCGCAGAACATCATCGATAACGGACCAATTTCCGGGCACGATCTGGATATCGACCTCGAGGTCACGATCACCGGGCCGAGCCCCACCTGATCGCTCGTGTTCCGCCGACGGGTGATGAGCGGGTCCACAACGATCAACCCCGATCGCATTCCGTCCGGGGATACCCTCCCCCGGGGCTTTCAGTCGTCCTGCGATGGCACGCGCGGGGACGGTCGACGACTCCCGGCACCCCGCCGATCCTCGGATGCGCGACGTCGCGACTCGATATCCCACTGTTCGAAGAACCCATACTCCTCCATCGTGGTCATCCCGGCAATCGCGGCCCGGAGGTTGATCCCGATCAACGGAACGTCGGCGACGGTGATCAGCACGTCCGCCTGAATCATCGCGCCGTCGCGCAACAGCACGTCGAGGACGTCCACGAGCGCATCGTCGGCGTCCTTCGACGGCCTCATGGCTCGGGCTCCGTGTCGATGGCGGGCGCAAACGTGTACGGCGGCCAGGGTCCCGTGTACCGGACCTCGCAGTGACCTCGCTGCTCGATCGTTGCGAGCCGATCGCCGATCGGTTCCTCACTCGCAGTGGTCGCAAGCACCGAAAGCTGGACGGCTGCGGCCCGGTCGTCCTCCCCGAGGACGCTGTCCGAGGAAGCCTGTTCGACCTCCACGGCGTGGGGCGCGAGCAGTTCCTGGAGTTCCGCGGCAAGCCTGTCCCGCCGTTCGGCCATCCGTTCACGCATTGCCTGCTCGAGCTGCTGTTCTCGCAAGTACGCGGTACCGCTTTCCGCGTCGTCGACGGCCTCGGCTTGCGCATGCAGCTCCGGATCGGCCGCGAGCAACGCCGCCCGCAACGCCGATCGATCCCACGCGACGGACACCCGATATTCCCATCGCCCATCGAGCCCCGCGAGCGCCTCCTCGATCGACGCGCGATGGTCGCGCACCCACTCGCGAATCGTCTCCGAATTCCCCGTCAGGATGGTGTCGAACCGGAACGGGAGCGGGGTGCCGAACGTTTGTCCCGCCTCGTCGACGACCTGTTGGTGCGAGAGTAGCCACTGCCGGACCTCCGCGAGATCGTCGGAATCGTACACCGAATCGACAGGGTGGTGGACGATCCCGATCCCGTCGGCAGTGAGCAGGGACACCGGGGCACCCTCGATGCCGGCCGCCGCGAAGGTCGCATCGTCATCGGCACTGACGGCGCAGTAGAGATACTGTCCCGTCTCGAAGCTCGGCGACTCGGCCGCCGGGCGGGACTCGCTCATCGACCGATCCCCTCCTCGTGCCTAACCTGTTCGATGACATCAGCCACCAGGTCGTCGAGGTCACCCCGCAATCGAGCGACGTCCGTTTCGATCCCTTGGCGCGCCTTGATCGCCTCGAGCTCCGCTTCAATGGCCTGTAGCTGGCTGCCCAGCCGCTCGATCTCCTCTTCCGTGAGCGTGCCCGACTCCATGCGCCGGACGGCCTCCCGTTGCATCGTCTCGAGCACGATCTCGAGGACCGCGACGACGATGGCCATTATTCCCGACGCCCCGTCGGTTTCGTCCCCGAGCGAGATCTGCCTCATGGGTCCCCCTCCTCACCTTGATCGTTCGCTTCGTCCAGTGCCTCCGTGGACGTCGAGGGATCCGGGCGGCGGGAGGGCTGGGCACGTTCTCGGTGCGCCAAGGACTCGCCCCCCTCGCTGGCGTCGATCCCGAGGTCGATCGGCTCCCCCTCCTCGGTCTCGATCGGCTCACGGTCTGCGGCCTCCGCGACCCGGGCCATGTCGGTCCCGCTGGGGAACGCGAGCCCGTATTCTGCGGCCGTCTCGAAGGACGCGATCGCCGCTCTGAGTTCGATCCCGATCATCTCGGTATCGCCGACCGTGATCGCGATGTCGGCGTTGATGACCAGGCCTTTGTCGAGGACCAGCTCGAGCACTTCGGCCAGATCGGCTTGCTGTCGGGTCGGTTTGGCACTACTCATTGGTCCCGTGTCGCGTGATCGTCGGCGGTTCGTCCCCCGCCTCGTCCGTCGGTTCGCCGCTCGATGCCGTGGAGTCAGCCTCGGCGTCGGACGGGCCCGCTTCCGAGGCACTCGCCTCCGCTCCGGCCGCGTTCCCCTCGCTGTCGGCCCGGTCCCCAGCCGTCACCTTCGAAAACCGTCGCCCGTAGATGCGTTGGGGGGCGTAATCGTTGCGGGAGTGACGCACCCTCCGCGGGACCGCCGAGAGGCGGGTCGACGCCGAATCGGCGACAGGGCCAGGCGGCAACGTCGAGTAGGCACTCGGGTTCAGGGAGTTCGGCTGGCCACCCGGGTGGCCAAAGCGCCGCTGGTTTTCCTCCCATAGCACACGGAACCGCTGATGGCCCTCGATGATCGCCGCCCGAAATTCCTCGGCAGCCTCCGCGATCATTTCCTCCATGTAAGCCTGCCGGGTCGCCGGACCGGCCTCCATCCGGAGGCCCTCGACCAGCCCGACCTCATCATCGTCATTCGTGAAGTACTCGATGACGTCGTCCAGGTCATTGACCTCGCCGGCGAATGCGGTCATATCCACGGCATCCCATAGTTCGCGGAGCTCGACGGCCGTCAGCACCCGGCTCAAGTCGAGCACGGGTTCGTCCTCGTCGATCACCCCTTCGGCGATCTCCTCGACTTCGATCGCCTCGGGCAGCTGGGAGAGATCGACCGCATCAGCCGCCTCGGTCACGTTGACGGTTCGCCAAATATCCTCGAGATCGTCGAGCGTCTCCCAAAGCGATGCGGCCTGCTCGAGGAGTGATTCCGATTCCCCCTCCGCGAAGGCATCCATGAGCGCGTCGAGCGCCCGTTCGACTGCATCCACCTGTTCGAACAGCGTTTCGAGGGCATCGGACGATTCCTGACTCATCCGCGGACCTCGATCGATTTGTGCCGCAGCTGCTCACGGGCCGCTTCGGCAATCTCCAGCTCTTGCTGGAGTCGGGCTCGCGTCTCCTGGTACTCCGCTTCGGGGCGCTCGCCGATTTAGTATATCATACGGTTTTGCTTGATTTAGGCGCGGGTGTCGTCGACATCGTACAGCTCGTCGACGGCCAGGGTGTGTAACGCTTCCAGGATGAACACGAACGGTCGGACCAGCAAGTCGTCGACGATCAGACTCATGCCGTCGCCCCGATGTTGATATCGACGAAATTGAACGGCGCCCAGGGTCCGCTGTACTGGACGGTGAGGCCGTCGTAGGACGCATCGAATGCGGCGACGGCGTCGTCGAATGCCTCGCGATCTTCACGATCGACAAGATACGCGCGATTGAGGAGTAGGCGGTCGGAGAAGTCTTCGTTTTCCGCAACTGATCGCGCGATCCCTTCGAATTGATCGGCAGCAGCCGCCTCGATGGCCGGCTGCGCGAGCGCACTGTCCGCGTCGGCGATCGCCTTCACGCCGAGTTCGACCGCGCCGTCGATTTCCCGCAGGGCGCGTCGAAACGCGGCTCGCGACCCGCGAAGGACGTTCTTCAGCGTGGACGGTCCGGAAAAGACCATGCCGAACCGCATCGGAACGACGGGCCGTCCCCCATCATACTGGAGAACCTCCTGGAGGACCTCGCTGTGGGCTCGGAGGTTTTCCTCGCTCTCCTCGGGTTCGACACCCTCGATATCCGAGACGATCGCCGAGAACGGTCGCTGGTCAACGGTATAGATCGTCTCCCCGCCAGCCACTCCGGGGCGATCGAGTTCGATCGACTCCTGCTCGATGACGCCGTACGTATAGATATCGCCCATGGAAGTCACATTCGGGTCCGGCAGGTTCCATGCCGTGCCTGCGGCTGCAGGCCCAACGCGTAGGTGGGATTTGACCTAAGGGGAGCTACCTCTATGAGCCAGGCAACGACATCGTCGCACCGGCCGGAGACGTCCAGCCTCGTCGAGATTGTCGATCGAATCCTCGACAAGGGGGTCGTGATCGACATCTGGGCGCGACTGTCGCTGGTCGGTATCGAGGTGTTGACGGTCGAAGCGCGCGTCGTGATCGCATCGGTCGACACCTTCCTGCACTACGCCAAGGAGATATCAAAGATCGAGGCGGCCGAGGAAGATTCCGAGAGCCTGGAAGACCTCCAGGAAATCGAGGTCGAGCAGTCTCGGTCCCAAACACCAGAGAGCGGGTAAGCTGTATCGATGTCGTCGGGTCAGGAACTGCGCCAGTGCATCGCGATCACCAAGGAGGGAAAGCGGTGCTCCCGACCGGCGCGGGACGGTGAATTCTGCTATCACCACGACGAGAGCAACGAGACGATCGAGGAGATTGAAGACCAAGAGAATACCGAGGGGACCGCGGAGGATGGCGCCGAAGCTGAGCCAACGGAAGAGCCGGAGGGCAAAGCGGAGGACGCCGCCGAGCCGGAAGGCGACGAAGAGGCCGAACGCGCGCAGCAAGCGGGTGCTGAGGGGGACGGTCCCCGCGAACAAAAGGCGCCACGAGAGAAGAAGGAATCCATGGAAACGAACATGGAAGAAGGGGATGGAGCGGAGGAGGCCGAAGCCAAGCAGGGGCAAACCGAGGACGCGTCATCATCCGGCGAGCAGATCGAGATCACCCGACACGAGGGGTCGACAGCGGAGGAAGAGGAAGCCGAAGAGGCATCCACCGAGACGCCCGACGAAACAGCCGACGACGAAATCAAGGAGATCCGACAACGTGTCGGGGAGATCGCCAGCGAGATCGTCGGCTACCCCTTCGATGGCATCGCGGAGCTATCAGCCCAGGAGGATGGCTGGGTCGTGGCGGTTGAAGTCATCGAGCGCAGCGGCATCCCGGATACCCAAGACATCATCGGCCGATACGAACTCCAGCTCGACGAGGACCTCCACCTTGCCGGCTACCACCGCACCCACCGATACCGCCGTGACGACATGGACCAGGAGATATGAGCCAGTCAGACATTGAATTGCCGTGGATCGAGGAGCCGGTCGACGTCCCCGAGGCCGTCGAGTTGGTCGCGCATGCGGGATATCACGACGAGGCGGTGCTCGAGGAGATGCGCGAACGGATCGAGCGACTCGAGACCTGGATCGGGGCGCTCACGGACGGGACCTCCGTCGCGTGTCCCGCGTGTAACAATGCGGAGCAAGTCTTCACGGTCGGTGTCGGCGCGGCAGTACTGGCGAATGAAGGGAATCTGACCGACGCGAATGCCGAGGCGTTGAACGTCGAATCCCACGTGTGTCTGGAGTGCCAGGAAGCGTTCACCCCCGATATCGACGACAACGCGCAATAGCAGGCAGCCCGCCTATTTGTATTCCGCGTCCCGGTTCGTCCATGGGAGAGACATCAGCGCCCCACGAGGATCTCGATCTCCGCGTGCTGATCACGGACGGCGGACAAATGGAGCCGCCCGAAGAGGAGGACCAAGACGACGTCGAGATCACCAGGGAGAGTGAGACGGGAGAGAAAGCGGAGGACGAACAAGAAGGGGAGGTCGAGGAGGAAGGTGAGCAACAAGCGGAGGCCGAGCACGAAGAGTCGGACGCCCAGGAAGAAGAAGGGGCCGAGCAGGAAGAAGGTGAGCAAGAGGAGGAAGAGGCCGAGGCGGATGAAAGCGGGCAAGAAGAGGAGGCTGAGGAGCAAGACGCAGAAGCGGAGGACACCCAAATCCTCGAGCTCGAACTCGATGGACTCTATCTCGATCTGCTCGGGTTGGAGGTCGATCTCGACGAGGTCGAACTCGATATTATCGCAGCCACCGGGGAAGGGAAGCTCCTGGGCAACCTCCTGAGCGCCGTGAGCGGGCTTCTGGACAGTCCGGGGATGGTATTCGGCGACGATGGCGGCTTGCGGGGTATGCTTCCGTCGCTACCCACACTATCCCCGATTCAACGGGCGAAGGAGCTCGCGAGCGCTTTGGCTGATCGAATTCGGTCGATCCCCCAACAGCTCGGCGCGAATATCGTTGCGGCGATCCCGTTCGAGCAGTTACTCTCGCAGTTCTTCGAGGCCTTAGTGGACCAACTCCTCTCGACCGAGACGGACAACGGCGGTGAGGAAGCTGAGGCGGAAGCAGCATGAGTGAGACGATATCCCTCGATACCTCGGAGCTGAGCGAGCAAATCGATTACCAGGAACTGTTCGCCGGAACGCCGCTCGAGGAAGAGTTGGAAGATATCGAATCACCAAGCAGCGATGAGATCGGCGGGGCGCTCGGTGCGATGATCGGCCGCCGCGTGGGCGCGCGTCTCGGCCCACAGTTCGTTACTGCCCTCCAGAGCCGCATGCAGGAAGCGTCGGACGAGGGCGAAACCACTGCCGAAGAGGACGAAAGCACGGCGAGCGCGGTCCTCACCCAAGCGGTGGAGCTCCTGGTGGATCAATTGCTCAGCCCTGAGGCCGAGGGCACGGACCGTCTCCAAGAGATGTTCCCGTCAGGAGACGAGGGCTCCGAGGAAGCGGATGAAACAAACGAATCGGAGCAAGGAGAGACGGGGAACGCCTCGGACCAGGGCGAGGGCGGGGCGTCCGACGAGCAAACGGACGAATCAGACGATAACAAAGAACGTGAATCGGACGAACCCGTCGCCGACTCCGGGGAAGATCAGGAGGAGTCGGGCGAGGAGCCTGACGAGGAAATCGGAGGGGATGAAGACCGCCGTGAGGAGTTCGAGTCCGAACTGGAAGGCGACACGAGGCTCGAGTCCCGGAGTTACCGCGAAATACAAGCACTCGCGCAATCCCGCGGAATCGATGCACGCCAGGATCGTGACGCCCTCATCGACGACCTCGAGGATGCCGTCGAGGTCCCGGCCTAAATGCCGCGTGCTGGACGTTCCCCACGGCACATATGCCCCACGAGTCCAGTGTGGGCGGCGTCGCCCCAGATCCCGTGGCAATCGATAAACCGGGGGCGCAAATGAGTCGAATCGTCCGCCATCGATAGGTATTGTCCGGTGACGGCCAGTCAGTTCCTCCTACCCTCGAGCATTGACTTGGCCCGGCGTGCCGAATCCTCGAGGAGGGCGGTATCGTCAGTGAAGACCTCGATGGCCACCGTACCGGTGAATCCCGCAAGATGCTCCGCGACGAGGGAGAAGTCGATCTCCCCGGCGCCCAACGGCATATGCGTGTCGCCACGTCCCCGGACGTCGTGGAGGTGGAGGTGAGCGACCCGGCCGGCATGCTCGTGCAGGAACCGATCGATCCCGTCGTTGCCGTCCTCCATGTACGCGTGGCCGACGTCGAAGCACAACGGGGTGTCCGTCTCCGCGGCGATTTCGCCGAGCACCGACAGGGGGAGTCCGGCGGCCTGATGTCCCACGTTCTCCACGACGACTTCAACCTCATGCGCGTTTCCCGTGGCCGTGATCGCTTCGAGCTGCGCGGCAACGAGCTCTCGTTGCTCGACGGCGTGCGGGTTCCGGGTCGTGCCATGCAGGACGGCGGTTCGGGCGCCCCGGTCGCCGGCCCAGGCCAGGAGGTCGTCCAGATAGGTCACGATCGCCTCGTTGAGCGGGTCGATCGGCGTCGCCAGGACCTGCTTGAAGGGCAAGTGGACGTCGAGGGCGACATCGGTCGCCGCCAGGGCATCCTCGAGCGCCGGGACGTCGATGTCCTCGGGCACGCCGCGTGCTTCCGCGAGTCCGAACTCGACGAACGAAAATCCGTCACCCACGCGTTCGATCCGCTCGATCGAGGCCCCGACCGTGACGCCGACCTCCATATCGGCCCCCACCGCGGGCGGCATCATCAGCGTGGCGACGGGATCGGATGGTGGGCTGGGCTCGGGAACGCCGACGAACACGGCCGACCGGTCGATGGGCCGCGCCGAAATGCATGGTGGGGTGGGCGCCGGAGATCGGGACGGTCTCCCGCGATTGTCCGGTCAATGACGAGACGAACCGCCGTCGCCACGTCCGGTCCCACGAGGCTGGATTCATGAGGCCACGCGCCTTGGCTCGCGTATGGACGAGCACGAGCCGGAGGACGTCACCCCGGTCGTTTCGTGTGCCCGATGCGGCCGGGAATGGGAGCTCGACTATGAACTCGATGAGTTACATGCGGGAAACCGGGCCGTCGAGCAGTTTGCGCTCGATCACGAACGCCACACCGGCCATCTCCCGGACGATGTCACCCCATGGATCGTCTCCTGCCAGCGATGCCCGGCCAGCGACCGCTTCCTCGAGGAACGGGCGGCTCGACGATGGGGCCGAACGCACGCTCGCCATACGACACATCGTATCACCCTCCGAGATCCCGCCGGGGACGGGGAGACGATCGAGCCACCGGCCCGATAAGGACCATGCCTCACCCGGTCGCGACGGACGAGCGGGTGTCCGGCGCTCGGGAATCGTTCGAACCTCCGCGACGGGGCGGCTGCACGACCGGCGGGAGGCTCGAGGGGCTGCCGCGCCTCGTGGCCGCGAACCCATGGCATGGATTATGGAGCGGGATGCCGCGCGAGTTCGAGCGACGTTGGATCGAGCCTGTAATAGCTCTCCCAGACCGGCGCGAGGGCGACGACCTTGGTTTGGCCGAAGCTCCCGGACACGTGCGTGTGGTGGTGGCCGACCAGACAGAGATCCGGGCCAAGCGCTCGCAAGATCGCATCGACGTGCGCGCATCCTACATCGTATCCATCCCGCTGAATCAGGCCATGGGGCGCCTCGTGCGTGAGGAAGACGTCGATCTCGGACAAGGCCTTCGCCCGTTCGACATCCCGCTTGACGAAGTGGCGGCGGCGCCCGCCTTCGAGTGCTGCGCGGGGCGTTTCGTACTGCGTCGGCGCGTGATTACCCGAGAGCCCGCCGATGCGAAGGCCCTGGAGCTCGACCGCCGAACTCGCCAGGAGCCTGGCGTTCGTTACCCTGGCGGACTCCTCTCCTCGCCGAAGTGATGCGATGACATCCAGATCTTCGTTGTTCCCCGCGACGAACCACGTCGGCGCCGGGAGCTGGTAATGGAGGAGATCGCCCACCTGGAGCGCCTGGTCCGCCCCGCTCTCCTCGTAGGCGGCCATCAGGGCCCGGCGCGTGGGCTGTTCATCCGCATGGGCGTCACCGAGAACGAGTATTCGACCGATACCCGCCCCGATGGGCCACAACCTAACAAAGACCCCCGCCATTACCCGAGCGCCATCAACGCGGCAGCAGGGACCGGCCGAGTGCACAGCCGGATGCATCCGCGACCTCTCCGCGTCACCGTTCTCAGCGAGATCACGGGACGGCGGCTTCGACGATCGGCGCGCGACTTCCTGATCGGAACGAATTTATCGATCACCGATCGCTTCCCGACATGGTATCACCTCACAATCTCCGTAGGAATCCTCTAGATCCAAGCGCGGCTGCCAACCGGATCATCGACGATAACGCGGGCGCCCGGAGGACCAGTCGATGACGGACGGATCCGATCAGTCCCTCGACGAGATCAACACCACGCTGTACGCCCAGGGGATGACCGACGGCCTCCCCATTCTCCCACCCACCGAGGAGCGCGTCGCGGAAATGCTCCGCGGGACAGATCTCCCGGGCGAGCACGTCCTCGGCACGCTCGGCAACAACGAGAACCCCTTGACCGTCGAGGCGCTGGCCTCCAACGCCGTGATGGCGGGCTGTCTCCCCACCTACATGCCCCTCCTCGTGGCGGGGGCGGAGGCCTTGGCCGATCCGAACGCGAACACGATCCAGTCCTCGGTCAGCACCGGCTCCTGGGCGTACAGCTGGATCGTCAATGGCCCGATCCGTGAAGCGATCAACGTCCAGAGTGGGACGAACGCCTTCGGGCCGTACTTTCGCGCGAACCGGACCATCGCCCGGGCGCTCGGGCTGGCCTACAAGAACACGGCTAAGCTGTTCCCCGGCGAGAAGGACATGGGCGTCGTCGGGAATCCGGCCAAATTCAGCTTCCTCGGGGGCGAACACGAGGAACAGAGCCCCTGGGAGCCCTATCACGTCACCCACGGCTTCGACGCGGACGCGAGCACGATCACGCTCTTCGGCCCGAACAGCTTCCTGAACTGGCTGCCGCGGGAGAACACGGCCGAAGGCGTCCTTGCGGGGATGATCCGGAACACCCCCAACTCGATGCGGGCTTTCGTCGGCGAGGATTGGAACGGCACGATCGTCCACGCGCTCAATCCCTACAACGCCGAGGAGCTCGAGAAGGCAGACCTGACCAAACGGGAAATCAAGGAATATCTGGTCGAGAACTCCTATCGCGTCGAGGACAGCGATACGGGGATGTTCACGGAGGAGGCCGCGAAGGTGCCGCCCCGGCAAACGCCGCAGTACGGGGATCCCGAAGCGATCAAACTCGTGACCGTGGGCGGGCCGGGTCGGTGGAGCGCCATTATCGGGATGTCCGCGGCCGGGCCGGTCACGAAGGAGGTCGACCTCCCGAGCGAATGGGATGCGCTCGTCGAGGAATATACCATCGACTTGGAGTGGTACGAGGATATGACCTACTGATCGCTCGGCGGTGCAACTATCAAGCTTCGGCGTGTTTCTTCGGCCCGTCGATCCCGATGACATCGCTCCCTTCCCGGCTGGACGCGGCGGATATGCCGCGATTGAACCGGCGAACGCTGTGTGTGGCACTCGCCGGGACCGGTGTGGCCGGCGCGTGGCTCGTCCTCGGGGACGAAGGACCGCCGGAGGCGAACGTCGACGAACCGCGACTCGGACCCGGCGAGGAGATCAGCCTTTCCGCCGAAGTGGGCCCTGTCGCCGGGCTCCGCGTGACGGCGGGAGACGGTGTGGGCATCCCGGGACTCACGGGAGAGGTCCCGGTTACCGTCCACGTCAGTGACGCGTCGCTTGCCCCGCAGCCGGACATGGGCGATTCGTCCTTCCCGCCGACCTGGGTGTGGGATGCACCGGTCGACGCCGTATTGGAACTGCCGGTGACGGTCGCCGAGGACGCGGGTGCCGGGGAGTACACGTTCGGCCTCCGTGCCGTCCATGCCGACCGCCACGAACGGACGGAATTCGACGTTCGCATCCAGGTCGAGCGAACGTAATCCCCGGGGTCAGCTCCCACTTTATCCTCAGGCATGGTATGCACCGGTAAAGCAGGAATCAGCTGTTGAATGAATATTCAATCAACGCGCTTTAGCCGTTGGCGGTCCGACCGCTCGAATAACCGTGCGATCTGCCAAGCGAAGTATGTCACCTACATCACTGGACGGCGGCGGGTCCGACGCCGCCATCGAAACGACGAACCTCGAGCTCACGTACAGCGACGGCACGCAGGCCGTCAAGGATGTCTCCCTGCACGTCCCCCGCGGGGAGTGCTTTGGCTTCCTCGGCCCGAACGGCGCCGGCAAGACGACCGCGATCAAGGTCTTCGCGACGCTCCTGTCCCCGACCGGTGGGGAAGCGCGGGTCAACGGCTACGACGTCACCGAGTATCCACAGGCCGTCCGCGAGACGATCGGGTACATGGCCCAGGAGACCAGCGTCGACGAGGAACTCACGGCCCGCGAGAACATCCGGTTCGCCTGCAAGACCTACGGGGTCCCACGGGCCCAGCGCGGCGAGCGCATCGCGGAGCTCCTCGAGCTCGTCGACCTCGCGGACGTCGCCGACAAGCAGGCCGAGGAGTTCTCCGGCGGCATGAAAAAACGCCTCGACGCCGCCACGGCGCTCGTGCACGAACCCCCGCTGGTCTTTCTGGACGAACCCACCACCGGCCTCGATCCGAAAGCTCGGAACCGCCTCTGGGAGTACTTCCGCGCGATCAACGATCGCGGGACGACGGTGTTTCTCACCACGCAATACCTCAAAGAGGCCGACGAGCTCTGTGACCGGTTGGCGGTCATTCAGGACGGCGAAATCGTCGCGACGGACGCCCCGAACAAGTTGAAATCCGAGGTCGGCGGGGACGTCCTCGAGATCACCCTGGAGGCGCCGAGCCAGTCCGATCTCGATCGGGCCGCAGAGGTCGCCCGCGAGGCCGACGCGTTCGGCGACGGGACGATCGTAACCGATGGTGACACCCTGACGGTCACCTCGCGTGCGGCCCGGCGGTCGGGTCCGGACCTCCTGGTCGCACTCCGGGACGCCGGGCTGACCGTCACCGGCTTCAACGTCCGCGCGCCGACGCTGGACGACGTGTTCCTCGCGATCACGGGCGAGCCGGCCGACGACGAGGACCCGGCCGCGGAACCCCACCTCGAGGGGGCCCGC
>CAZAYR010000025.1:0-24744 GCA_964489365.1 uncultured Salinarchaeum sp. | reverse complement strand
CCGATCCCGATGGTCAGTGCCGAGACCAGCCCCAGGTCCTTGGCGAGTTCCTCGTCGTCGACGCCCCGGCGTCGGTCCGCGGCAGCGCGATGACCGGCCGATCGGCCGCGGTGACCAGTTTGAGGGAGAGATCGCCCGAGAGGAACTGCAGCAGCCGGTTGCCCCCCCGCGAGCGGAACGCGATCGCGCTCGCGTCGAGCTCCTCGGCGGTCGTGAAGATCGCCTCCACGACGTCACGGGCGTACGCCGTTTCGTCGTGCGCATCGGGGAAGGATTGCCGGAACGCGGCGAAGGAATCCGCGGCGATCTCCTCGGATTGCTCGACCGGCGTTTTGTCGGGGACCCCGCCGCCCTTCTCGACGACATGGAGGACGGTCACCTCGCCGACCGCGTAGCCGTCAAGCGCGTGGGCGGTCGCCCGGGCGTCGTCCTCGTGGGCCACCGGCACGAGCACGTGGGCGAGCAGGTCCTGGTCGCTCATGCTGGTTGCTCCTCGGCGTGCCCGGCGAACAGGTCGGTGAGTCCGTCCGGCTGGCCGTACTGGGAGAGGACCGTCACGATATCCCCGGCCCGGAGTTCCGTATTGCCGTTGGGCATGATGACTTCGTCGTCGCGTTCGATCGCGACGATGAGCAGGCCGTCCTCGAGGAGGCCGGCGTCGGAGAGATCCTGGATGGTCATCCCGGCCGGTGTCGCGGATTCGGGGATGGTCACGTCGACGATCTTCGCGTCGCCGGCGAGTTCCCGGAGGTTCATGAGGTTGCTGACCGTCGGCGAGAGCGGTTTCTCGGGTCCGAACGGCGTGTACGGGTGGTGGTATTCCCGCTGGACGAGTGCCTCGTTTTCGATATCCAGGCCGAGGTTGGACAGCTCCCGACCGATACGGGTGATCTCCTGTTTGTCCTCGCCGACCGCCTCGATGTGGAGGTTCCGGCGGCCGCTCATGACCTCCCGGACGTGGACGACGCCGGTGACCTCCAGGGCGTTCTTCGCGAAGATCTCCCGGTGGGGCGTGTCGGTACTACAGATAAACAGGTAGGTGAGTTTGCCCCCGGTGCGCTCGTAGTCGATGTTGGCGTGGTAACCCTGGATGACGCCACGGTCTTCCAGTCGGTTGATGCGGTTGCGGATCGTGGCCGCCGAGACGTCGAGGTCCGCGGCGACGTCCGGGGCCGATATCCGTCTGGCGTCCCTGGCTAAATGGAAAAGGATGCGCCGGTCGATTTCGTCGAGTGGTTTGTCCATGGGAAGTCGAAGCGGGTTGGTCACGTTTTCGAAGCAGAAATGAAAGAGGTTTCGATTGGCGGAACATGAATAGATAATTGATTATATTTCGCATCGCAAAGTATTTAGCCCCTCGAGGCGGGAGACTTGCCGTCAGGACCGATTGCTCGAGGTTATTCATTAATAACCTAATCAACGGAAATTTTCCCGATTGGAATTACTTCCGTTGACCTCAGGGTAAAGTGATGGCCTGTCATATTACATTTCGACATGGCATATTAGCAAAGCAATCGTGGGAAACATCATCTAGGTTATAAGAGTACTTTTCTCAGAAGACGGAGAAACCTATGGATTGAGTGATCGTTGGTTTACGTATTGCCGGTAACGGTTTTTGTGGATGGCAGGTACCAAGCCAACGACGTTGGCGAATCACGATTTACTTTCGGGACAGCGAAATTCGAAGAGGGAATTTGGTCACTAAAAAAAAAAGCGCAACAACGGGATTACGGGGATTCTATTTCAATTTCCGCAGAACCAATAATACTGTCCGATGGGTTGTGGATAATTTCGAACTCCGCAACTTCACCTGCGGAGCCGCTCGGTGCAGTTCCGGTCGCAGAATGAGTGAAACTGTCCCCGACTCCGAAATCATCACCTGAGTTGAGACTGCCAATGTCACTTGCGTCGTAACTTTCCAGAGTCGAGCCATCACTGTCTCTGATGACAAGCTCGATGTCGTCTGTATTCACCGAATCACCGTTGGCGTGAGCTACTGTCACGTTAAATTCACCATTAGTATCTATATCACCGGATATGTCGAGTGAATTGCTTGGCGCCGTATCCCCAAGGTCATCCGTCAACCCAAACACCATCACCCCGATCACGCCCGCGAGGACGACGGTAATCGCGACCATCAGGATAACCCCGATGACCGGACTCACTGCACGATCTGTACTCCCATCCGTGATCCGCGAACGCGGATCGTTGCTTCCGAGTTGCATAGTTTTGCCTTGTCTGCTCACGAGCCCCGGGGACCCGGAGGCAATGCCAATGGCAATTACCCCGATGTCGCCGGGAGTCCCGTGTGTACTGTGCGCCGAAGAAAAGGGTTGTAATAAATGAATGTCCTAATTGCCAAACACGAATTCGCCCAGATTGCCCATATAGGCGGGCAGTTTAAGACCCGCTCCATCGGGGGTTCCTGAGGGCCCGTAGGTACCGTGTATCATCGGCCTGTGGACTAGGGCGCACGCTCCGGTCGGTGATCATCGGACGTTCACTCAACCGGGTCGACCGACCTGTGTCGTCCATTGACCATCTCGATATGCGTCAGGAGCGCCAACCCGATCGCAAGGATGGCCCCGCTCCACAGCTCGCTGAGAAGGAACGCCGACCATAGCGGCGGGTCCAATGGGGCCTTAACGAGCCTGACGAGGTTGATCGTCGGCGTCGGGAGCAGGAGGAGGCCGACGCGGACGACCGCGATCCCACAGTCATTGGGATGAATGTCGGGCGAGTATCTATCATGGTGCCCGTGAATGCTGCTCCGAGCACCTTACTCAATTTCTCGGGGGTGGATATGCTCTCTCCGAAATCTCTTGAAATCACATTCCGTCGAGACGATTTGGCTCGTTGAGGACAGACGCACTTCCGAGCTACACACCATCGAAGACGCTCAACGCGTGGTACTGGTGAGCGGAGGTCGGCGTCGGCGTCCATTGCGTCGCTGGTCAGCGGTACCAGTTCGGTGGGGTTACTCGGGTCTCTTGGTGTGCTCGGATGAGCGGGCACGATCCCCCTGTGTCGATCATGGCGCATACTTCCACAGAACTCATCCGATTGTATACCCATTTCCTGGTGATCGCAACGAGCGATCGAAACGGACTGCTCCCGGGCCAACGTCTCGACCGGGGCTGAAGGGAGAACCTTTGTAACAGGCACTGGTGTTGCCGTCGGTAGCGCATGACGCCCGCCGCTATGGGATGCTACAAGCCCGAGCGCGTCCGCGCGCTCGGCGGGCATGCGCTCGTCGTCGGCGGAAGCCTGGCGGGGTTACTCACGGCGCGCGTCCTCGCCGACGGCTTCGAGTCGGTCACGGTCCTCGAACGCGATCAGCTCGGGAACGAGACCGTGCCCAGACGTGGCGTGCCCCACGGCCGTCATTCCCACGTCCTGTTGGAAGCCGGCCGAGCGACACTTGAGGATCTCTTGCCGGGCTAGACCGAGGCTGTCATCCGGGCGGGCGGCCGGATGATCGATCACCTCTCGGACCTGCACTTTTTTGGCGAGGGAGACTTCCTCGCGCGGGGCCCGACCCCGCTGCCGGTGGTCTGTGCGAGCCGCCCGTTGTTCGAACACGTCGTCCGCCAGCAAGTCGCCGACCGCGATCCCGTGACCGTCAGAGACGGCTGCCACGTCACCGACTACGTCACGGACGCATCCGGGACCGCTGTCACCGGGGTGCGTGTTCGGGGTGACGAGGACGCCACACAGGCCCTCGAGGCCGATCTCGTGGTCGATGCGACCGGCCGGACGAGCCGGACCCCGGCCTGGCTGGATCGCCACGGGTACGACTCGCCTCCCGTGGACGAAGTCCGGATCGATGCGGCGTACAGTTCGGTCCGCATCGAGCGCCCGCCGGCGGAGCGTCGGGCGTTCGTCCTGGTGCCGAGTCCCCCGCTCGGGCGCGGCTGTTTCGTCTTTCCCATCGAGGACGCGCAATGGATTGTGGCGTTGACGGGCGTCCATGGCGACCATCCGCCGGTCGAGCGGGACGCGTTCCTCGAGTTCGCGGGCACCCTGCCGTTCGACGCGATCGCCCGGCTGCTCGCACGCAACCCGTGGGTCACCGAGACGATCCACCACCATCCGTTTCCGACCCACCGCCGGCATCGATACGAATCGCTCGACCGGTTCCCGGACGATTTCGTCGTCATCGGCGACGCGATCGTGAGCTTCAATCCCGTCTATGGCCAGGGCATGTCGGTGGCCGCGCTGCAGGCCCTCGTATTGCATCACGTGCTCGCGAGCGGCGGACCGGACGATCTGGGTCCACGGTTTTTCGACCACGTGCCGGCGGTGGTCGAACCCCCGTGGCGGTTGGCCGTCGGCTCGGACTTTCGCTTCGAGGAGACCGTCGGGCCGAAACCGACCGGAACGGACCTCGTGAATCGCTATCTGGCCCGCCTCTAGCGGCGGGGACAGGATGACGGGACGTTACATGCCAGATTCGCCGAGGTCCTCATCCTCCAGCAACCGCCGTCCCGACTGCTCCATCCCCGCGTCGCGTGGCGGGTCCTGTAGGTCACCTGTAAGCGCGGGACGTTGACGCGCGGCGGGACAGGTTCCAAGAGTTCGCCGTCGAACACCGCGATTCGACAGAGGGAATCGACCGACTGGTTCGGCGAGCGTTCCCAACGATTCCCCTGATCAGCGCGTGAAGCTGAGACAGCTGATTCGTTCGCACTGACGCATCCTTTTCAACGGCTGCCGACAAAGTCCGCCAGATGCCGGGGCTTCTCGGGTCGCTCGTCCTCGCGGTCGTCGCGGCGCTCGTGATCTGGAAGGGCAGCACCTCATTCGAGCGGGCCGCGTCCCGCCTGAGCAAGCACTACGGCTTGCCGATCGCCGTCCACGGGGCCATCGTCGTGGCCGTCGGCTCGAGCTTCCCCGAGATCAGTTCGATCGTCATCAGCACGGTGGTCCACGGCGACTTCTCGCTCGGCGTCGGGGCGATCGTCGGGAGCGCGATCTTCAACCTCCTGGTCATCCCGGCCCTCTCCGCGTTCTCGAGCGAGGAGCTGGAGGCGACCCGGGACATCGTCCACAAGGACGCGCAGTTCTACGTCATCAGCGTTCTCGTGTTGTTCATCGTCTTCGCCCTCGGGGCGACCTACGTCCCGGGGGGCACGAACAGTGCGGCCATCCTGACGCCGACGCTGGTGATCCTCCCCCTTGCCACCTATGGCATCTACGTCTTCCTCCACCAGCAGGATGCGAGCGACCACGAGGCCGCGGAAACGATCGACGTGCGCCCGGTCAAAGAGTGGGGCAGGCTGGCGGTGGCGCTGCTCGTCATCGCCGTCGGCGTCGAGGGGATCGTCCGGGCGGCGCTGTCCCTCGGGGAGCTCTTCGGGACGCCGACGTTCCTCTGGGGGCTCACCGTCATTGCGGCGGGCACGAGCCTGCCCGACGCGTTCGTCAGCGTGCAGGCCGCCCGCGACGAGGACAGCGTCACCAGCCTCACGAACGTGCTGGGGAGCAATACGTTCAATCTCCTCGTGGCCATCCCCGTCGGCGTCCTCCTGGCCGGATCGGCGACGATCAATTTCCTCGTCGCCATCCCAACCATGGGGTTTCTGGCGTTCGCCACGCTCGTGTTCATCGTCTTCACGCGCACCGATCTCGAGCTCACCGACCGGGAAGGGTACGGGTTTCTGGCCCTGTACGTGCTGTTTCTACTCTGGATGGCGCTCGAATCGATCGGGGTCATCGAGACCGTCCGCGGGATCTAAGCGTCCTTCGAACCGATCGACGCGTGATCGGCCGAGGTGAGCGCTTCGCCGCCGTACCACGGAACGCAACCAGGCGCAAACGGTGAGAACCCCGAATTGTGTGTCAAACCGTACCAAACGACTAATACACGAGCCGGGCATCATTCGTACGGACGAATCATCACGGTTGAGCCCATGACCGAGACAACGCCCGATTTGACGGCCGCCGACCCCTTCCGGATCGTCGACCGTCCCACCGATCCACAGACCGACCCGTTCCGCACGGAAGTCACGATCCACCCCGCCCCGAACACGACCGCGGACGATTCCGCGCTCCCCCACGAGAGGTGGGCCGTCGATCTGACGGAGGATGACGAACACGTGCATCCGATCTGGGAGGAACGCTTCGAAGTCATTGCGGGGACCTACCGGGTCGCCGTCGACGGGAAAGAAACCACGTTGGACGAAGGCGACGCCGTCGTCCTCTCGCCGGATACCCCACATCGCCACTGGAATCCGACCGATCGCCCCGCCCGCGTGCGCTACGAAGCCCGCCCTGGCATGGGCGGAGCCGAGGCCTTCGAGACGCTGTTCACCCTCGCCCAGATGGGACGTGTCGGCGAGAGCGGCATGCCGAATCCTCTCTCCTTTGCCGTCATTCAGGATGCCCATCCCGACCTATTCTACACGACCGACCTCCCGAGAAGCGTCCAGCGGGTCATGACGAAGGTCTTGGCGCCGATCGGCCGTCAATTGGGATACAAGGCGAGTCATTCTCGAGACGAACTCGAGGACGGTGGGTGACTTCTAAATTCATCCGACGGGTTTAGGGCGTGAATCATCTCCGTGGGGAACCAGTATGAGCCACGATCTCCCGACCATCCGCCTGATGACGACAGTCGCGGCGCCCGCCAAATAGGGGATTGTGATGCTACGAGGACGAGGGTCGCCCATTCTCAGAATCTAGATGAAGACCCACGTCACGAATCCTGTTAGAAAGCCGATACAACCAAAGGAAACGCCCCAAGCGAGGTGATACAATCGTTCTTTTTCTGAGCCGTTTCATCACCCTTCTCTAAACCATCCCGGTAGAGCTCCAAGGAGATCTCCTGATAACTCCCTCCTCCTATGCCGCGGACTACGAGGGAGATCTGGGAAGGGGCCAACAACCAATCGACCTCGAGTTTGGGATCTAAACGCGAAATACGAGGAGGTGAGGAACCCTCCGCCGCCGGCGAAAAGGAGTATCGCGAATTGATGGAGATTGGGCTTGGCAATCTGGTCGCAGAGAGACCTGTAATTAGGATTGTGAATACGAGGCCGTTGAATTGAATCAATCGCCATGCTCGATCGCTATGCCGACCAAAATAATCGTGGTCATTATTTAGGGCGATTCGACCGTCTTTCAGAGCTTCTCGGCGATCTTCTGGGTTCCGTATTCGCGTTGATTCGGTAGGCTCCAGGCCCATGTATGCATTTTCGACCATTCTTTCTCGACCTGATCGATCATTCGAAGATTCATATGAGAGGACATTTCGGTCGATGCTTCGTCGATACCCGCCATCGTCGTATGAGGGGTCTGTCACCACAGTACATTCAATCGAACCGTGAGCGACCCTGGTTCACACCGCAATGGGCCGGGTTCGTCGCGCCAAACGAGTGACCGGTGCGATCCGCTCCAGATTGTAGCCTGGTTCCGCCAACGGAATTTAGAACGCGAGGTTAACCCCACATGACATTCTTCCTGCGATAAGAATTGGGTAAGAAAGTATTTACCCCGGCGTTAGCTCCGCCCTAATCGTTGCCTGGCACGCAAACTGGCGCGGCGGTTGGACTGGGAGAGGGCGGCGTGGAGCCCGCGAAGGAGGGCTCCACCATCCCTTTGTATCGTCCTAACCCGCTCGGCCGCGTGTCCGGCGGAAACTCACGATCGCTATGACGACACGACGCAAGTTCATCCGCAACGGCGGCGCGTTACTGATCGGCTTTGGCGGAATCGGGCCCTTGGATTCCGGCCCCGGAAAGGGACGGGGCAACGGTAGCGACAATCGCCCTGATCACGCCGGGCCCCCGGAAGACAAGGGCGAGGAGGCGAATCCACAGGAAGTGGGCGACACATACGGGTATTTCTTCCCGGCGGGGATGTCCGCGGCCGACGCGCCGGTCGCCCCGTTGACCGACGTGTGTTTCCACGCCCTCGACATCGGCGCGGATGGGACGCCGATCGTCACGAACGGCGAGGACATGGCCACCCTGGCCGATCGCGCCCACGCCGCCGGCACGACCCCGCACCTCCAGGTCGGCGGCATGGAGGTCGACTTCGGCCCGGCGGTCGAGCATCCCGACGCGTTCGCCGCCGGAGCCGTCGACGTGATGGAGGAATACGGCTATCGTGGGATCGCGGTCGATTGGGAGTACCCGGAGGATGGTTCGGCCTTCGCGGCGCTGATGGGTGCCCTCCGCGAGGAGCTCGATGCCCGTGGCGGCGGGTTCCTGGGTGGCGCGGTCTCCGCGCTCCCGTATATCGCCGACGAGGCTTACGCGGTCGAGGAGGTCGGGCCGCTGGTCGAGTATCTCGTGATCATGAGCTACGACTTCGCGGGGCCGTGGTCGGACACGACCGGCCACAACTCCGCGACGTTCTCGACCGAGGCCGAGCCCAACAGCGTCGCCTCGGCGACCGCGTACTGGCAGGGCCACCCGATCGACGCCGAGAAGCTCCGGGCGGGCGTTCCCTTCTACGGCCGCTCGTTCACTGGCGTCGGGCCGGCAAACGATGGGTACGACCAGCCGTTCGAGGACGGCGGGGCGCACGGCTACGGACAGGTCACCGGGATGCTCGAAGACGGGGACTTCGAACGGTTCGTCGACGATGACGCCGGCGTGCCGTATGCTTATTCCGCGACCGAGGAGACCTTCCTCTCCTACGAGTCCCCTGCTTCGGTGCAAGCAAAGGTGGAGCTCGCTGGAAAGGAAGTCGGCGGGGTCGGCGTCTGGGCGATCAACCAGGATCCGGCGCGGGAACTCATCGAGGGGCTTTGATCCCCCGAAACGCCAACGGGGCGACCTTGCCCATGGCAGACCTACGCCAGGGAGCTTGGGAGCCGACACACCGACGAATTCGGACGTCCGTGGACCTGCTCCGGGGGCAATCGGTTTGCATGCCACCAGTCACGAGAGGAATCGGGACTCGAGGACGTGGAGGCCGTGGTTCTTGTCCGTGAGATAGATGTACCCCCTACGATCCACGAGCACGCTCTCGGAACTCGTGATCGGCTCGGAGGGCGCCCCAGCGCCCGGGGCGTGTTCCGCCGGGTCTTCGGGGACGTAGTATCCAACTTCCTCGGGCGCCCGAGGGTCGGACACGTCGAAGAGCCGCAGTCCGGCCGAGAACCACGTCCACGGCAGGATATCGCCGGGTTCGCGGTACGCATCCGTGTACTGCCAGTGGTAGGTGTTGTGGGGGCCGAATCGGCCGCCCTTGTCATAATAGGTCTCGTGGGGGGTGCCTGGATCCGGTGTCGGCGTCGGCAGCACGCCCAGGACGGTTTCCTCGTCGTCGGTCGCTTTGTCGATGGCGGCCACGTACGTCCACGTCTGTTCGCGGCCTTCGCTCGTGGTCTCCGTGCTGACCCAGACCACGTTCGTGCCGGGTTGGGGAACGGCCGTGTGGACACCCACGCCCGTATCCCCGAAGTGTCCGTTGTCGAACTGGTGAACGAGGGTCGGGTCCGAGGGATTCGAGAGATCCGCTGTGATCATCCCGGCACCACCGTAGGGGAGGTAGGCTGTGTCAGGGGCTTCCACAGCTGCCGGATACATCGGTCCGTGGAGGTCCGCCCCCGCATCGCTCGGGTGCTCGACGGATTCGCCGGGCGCCTGCCCGGGCCAGGACGCCCGCCCGATCTCCTCGGGTTCTTCGGGATCGCTGACGTCGAGGATGATCGGGATGTGACCGTCGTATCCGTCGGGCTCCGCGGTCAGATACGCATGGTCGCCACCGTGGTAGTGGTTCCGGTGGGTGCCGCCGCCGGGGATTTCGTACGTCGTGAGACGGTCGGGGTCGGTCGGATCGCTCGCCACATCCCAAAGCTGGATCCCGGTCGTCGCTTCGACGTCCGGCTCGTAGAAAGGATGGGACGGGAACGCCGGTTCCAGGTTATTCATCAGGAGGCCGTCGGCGACCTGGATCTGCGAGGCCGACGTGCTCGGCGGAACGGGCAGGAAGTTCTCGTAGCTGGGTGCCTCGGGATCGGTGACGTCAACGATCGAAACCCCATTGTTCCAGAAATGACCGAGGTACAGATACCAACGGCCGTCGCGTTCCTGAAGCCCCATTTTGAACGCGTTCCGCTTGCCGTCGAGATCCGAGTACCCGACGAACTTGACCCCTTGTCGCTCTCTGGCTTCGGGGGCCTCGGCCACGGGTGATCCCATGAACCGAGTGATGCGTTCAGCGATTTGTAGCTAGGGGAGTGACAACTCGGGTATGCGTAGACGAGGCCGTCATCACACGGCCAAGATGCTGCGGTCACGTATCCATCTGATTGCACCTTCGTTGGGATCCTTGGTTCGGGAAAGAAACGAACCTTCGGCCGCCCGGTGTGCGTGGTATCCGGCATGACCATATGTACGACAGACGACCCGAGTACTCAGCATCTCCACACCTGTAGCACGGCACACGGTCGGGAAGGAGCGACCTTGAACGAGCCACTGATTCGTCAAGGTTCGCGCAGTTCCTTTTCGCTCCGCCCCCGCGCCGCCATCATCGTCGACCTCGGACTGGCGTTTTAGGGCTCGGACCGGTAAGTAGGGCATGCGGGTTGCCGTGGCGGGTACGTTCGGCCCGCTCCACGACGGGCACCGAGCCTTGTTCGAAGCGGCCCTGCGACACGGAGACGACGGCGTGGTGGTGGGATTGAGTTCCGACGGCTTTGCCCGGGAGAGTCGGACACCCGACCCGCGGCCGATCCCACCCTTCGCGGAGCGGAAACGGACCGTCGAGCGGGCCATCGCCGAACTCGACCGGTGGGATCGGTCGGTTACGATGCGGAAATTCGACGACAATGCCGGATTCGCGGACGATGACCCATCGCTGGACGGGCTGGTCGTCTCTCCGGAAACCGGCGACGAAGTCGCCCGGATCAACGAGCGAAGACGGGAGCGCGGGATGGATCCCCTCGAAACGATCGTCGTGCCCTATACGATGGCCGAGGATGGCCGACGGATCTCGTCGACGCGGATCGTCGAAGGCGAGATCGACGAACACGGCAATGTCATTCCATAACGTTCAGCAGCTGTTGTCGAACGGCGACGCGGCTGTGCTGCAACTATAGGACCCACTACTGCTATGTCACGGGTGTGAGGTTAACCCAGCGGCCACAGGATCAACAGGGGAACAGTGGACGGCATTGGACTCGAACAGGAGTTACTACTGAAGGGGGTGGATCAACATCATACCTTTCGTAGATGATTTAGACAGTTGATTCGGATTCCTGGACGGCCTTTACCTTAGCCCAACGAAACCAGCGAACGTTCGAGGTGATCGATGAAGGCCTCCAGTCGGTCGAGTGACATCGGGGTGTACAACATGAGTTCCGGCGCGACGTTCACCCGGCGAGCTTCGACATCAATGAACGGATGCTCCGTCGTGTTGTTGTTATGGACGTGCCCGTGAATCGCCCAGCCGTCCCAGTCCTCGGGGATATCGTCGGGCCGGTGCGTGCAGTAGTACCGGCGGGTGGCCGATTCGAGCACGTAGCTGTCTTGATAATCGATCCCCCTCGCCCCGTCGTGGTTTCCGCGGATGGATACGATGGAGCCATTCAAGGCATGTAACCAGTCATGTGCGGTAATATCGCCGTAATACAGTTCCAAATCGCCGAGAAAGATGACCGTGTCATCGGGGCCAACGGTGTTGTTCCAATTCGTCACGAGTTGCTGATTCATTTCGTGCGTCGAGTCGAACGGCCTGTTACAGTATTCGATGATATTGCCATGGTTTAAGTGTAGATCCCCGCTCAGGAAGGTCCTCGTCGGCCGATCCTGGAACTTCGAAAGACGCCGACGTTCCGCCTCTTTCTTCGAAAATCGGTCGGTCAGCCGTGTCCTGTACTGACTGAGCCGACCAGGCTGGGACGGGACCAGGCCGGCATGATCGCCCGGCTGCCTGTGTCGGTTGATGATCGTCTCGTCTTGTTCCCATGCCGGTGAAGCGGTCGCGGCGTCGGAACTCAGGAATCGCCCCTGGGGGAGGCTGTATTCTTTGACGATGTTTCCGTGCTTGAGGAGATTAATGCGCTTGACATACCCCTCGTACTCGAGATCATACCGTTCGTTCACGAACTGCCAGATCTCCCGGAATTTGTGACCGGCATCTCGTGCGACCGTACTGTGAAAGTGGAACCAGGGCTGGTGATCGTACTCGGGTTCCTGGAAGGTGATGCCCTGGAGCTCCTCGCTCAACTGAGCCCGGAGTGTCCGCAGGGCCCGGGACGAGTGCACATCCGCGAAAATCGTTTCCTGATCGAAATGATCGAACCCATCGATCCGAAACGGAACGACATCGTACTGGGCACAGACATCCCTCATTCGATTGAGTACCAGGGTTTCCCGGTTCGTTCGGAACGCCCCGTAGAGTGTGACATGGGGCACGTAGTGGGATCTCACCAGGGTGTACTCGTTGAATCGGTCGGCGATATCCGAGATGATCTCACGTAGCTTTCGTTTGAGTTCACAACCGAATCTGATTTCGACGAGATATCGGGCGGCCATGTCGAATTGATATGTAATCCAACGCAGAGATTAGAAATATTTTATGTAAGATGATCTCTCGATGTCGCGCTTCGAGGGCTATCGGCACCAAGGCTGCCAAGACTGAATGCTGATGAATATAGTTTCATCAGCGCCGTAAGGTATAGGAAGCTATCGTCCTCTCTCGGGACATGGATTCCCGAGATATCTTCGAGTTCTTTTCCGAAACCGGGCATCTCCCTATCAACCGTTCCCCGTTGTTTGATTCCGCCCCAGCGTCGGTCGATATCGATTTCCGGGACGTTCGGGGGATGTTGCTCGGGTTGGCCATCGGTGACGCGCTGGGTGCTCCGACCGAAGGCATGCTTCCGGAGGAGCGTCGCTCACGATTCGGGGATATCGAGGATTACCAACCGAACCGGGATGACGGTCGGGAGGTCGGGATCCCGACCGATGACTCACAGCTGGCGTTCTGGACGGTCGAACAACTCCTCGAGGACGAGTCCTTCGTGCCCGACCAGTTGGCCCGTCGGTTTTGCCGCGGCCGCCTCTACGGCGCCGGTGGGTCGGTCCGGGAATTCATGGAGAATTACCGCGAGAAGGATCAAGCATGGTTCGTGGCGGGTGCGCCGTCCGCTGGGAACGGCGCCCTGATGCGCATTCCTGGGATGATACTACCGTATATAGACGAACCTGATGGGCTGTGGGTCGACACCGCGCTGTCGGCCATGATTACGCATCGCGACTCCGCGTCGGTCGCCTCCTGTGTCGCGTTTACGCAGTTATGTTGGGAGGCCCTCCAACGAGACGTGACGCCGGATCCCCACTGGTGGGTCGAGCCGTTCACCCGTTGTGCGCGTGGGCTGGAGACCGATCGTTCCCACCGGCCGAGAGATCCGTCGATCCCCATCGAATTCCAAGGGACAGTATCGGAATTCGTCGAGCAGCATGTGGTGCCAGCCTATCGAGAACACCGGACGGTCATGGAGGTATCGAACTACTGGTACTCGGGTGCGTATTTGCTCGAGACAGTACCCACTGTCCTGTATATACTAATGCGCCATGGCGAGCACCCCGAGGAGGCGATCGTCAGAGCGGTTACCGACACGAAGGATAACGATACGGTCGCCGCCATCGTGGGATCGGCGGTTGGCGCGATGCATGGGGTGGACGAGCTACCAGATCGTTGGATCCGAGGACTCACCGGTCGGACACGCGCGAGCGATGATGGGCGGATGTTTGATCTGTTGGACGCGGCGGAGCAGCAGTGGGGATAATCGACTTCTGACCGTCCTCTTTCGGACCCATTTGTGCTTCCGTGCGCGGGTGGGAAATCGAACGCGCGAACTACGAAGTTCCCCGTAGGGACTGACGTCGCCCATATCGAGGACGGTGTCTCACCGATATTCGTCAGGCAACTGGTCGGCGTCGTTCCCGGCAAACCGCCCGATCCAATATCCCGTCACGCGTTCGATATTCCCCATGTACGTCAATTGAACGTAGGCGACCGCGAGCCGCTCTAATTCGTCGTCAGCATCCCACTCCGGGCCGTAATAGATGACCTGCGAGTTCGGCCACGCCGGGAAGTTATTCGAGAACGGGGCGAGTCCGTCAATGAATACGATGTCCGCACGATACGGATCCTCGACGTAGACGAGTTGTGTGTCCGAAGGAAGGTACGACGGGTTCGCGTTGTAGAAATCGATTGCGTCCTTGACCGCAGTTTCGGTTTCGGATTGATTCTCGTCCATGTCCACGGTCACGCGAATGTCGTCTGTGTGATTCCAGGGATGCTCGCGCTCGGTCCAGTTCGGTGCATCACCCGTCCCGTTGTCCATGGACATCAGCCAGGCCGGCTCGTCGTCGTGTCCGAGCCCGAGGACGTGCCCGAGCTCGTGGGCGATCGTGTTCCGCATCTGGATATCGTTCTGATCCCGATGGATGTCGATCACGGCATCCTCGATCGATCCGTCGGCACTGAACATCGTCGCACAGCCGAGGTAGCTCGTCCACTCGAACTCACCACCACAGAAGGTCAGGCTATCCGTGGTGTTGATGACGATGTCCGCGTCCGGCTCACCCGTATAGTCGAGGGTGACCTCGTGGTCAGTGTGCGTTTGAATCGCGTCGTCCGTCCAGAACGACAGCGCCTCCTCGATCACCGCCGGATCGGGGTCGAAGCCGTCCGTCCCGACGGTCACAGTGTCGACATCGGGGTCCGATTGGTCGATCCCAGCGAGGGCGAACAGCCAGTCCCGGTCGGCCGGATCGACGTCGCCCGCCGTCACGCCCGCTTCAACG
This sequence comes from uncultured Salinarchaeum sp., assembly GCA_964489365.1. GTDB lineage: Archaea > Halobacteriota > Halobacteria > Halobacteriales > SKNY01 > SKNY01. Next base: position 9,973 of record CAZAYR010000025.1, on the reverse strand, counting down.
TCAGCCGTTGTCGCGTCAGCCCGCCAGTAGTCGATCGCGAGGAGGAGCTGCTGGGTATCGGCGTTCCCGGAGCGCCAATCCTCGATCGCGTCGAGCAGCGTTTGGGTGTCGACGACGATCGGCGCCGTCCCGTCTGACTGTGAGACGGTCGCCGAATCGGCCGGGAACGCAGCGGCTGGGGCCACGAGCATACCCGCGACGAGGCAGACAGCTACGAGCCCGGTCGGGAGCCATCGCATGCGATCGTCCGGAAAACCGTTCCGATCACTTAAAATACTAAGGCGAAACGTCATTGCGAGTGGTTACCTGCGTCCGATCGTCCTTCCAAGAAACCCGACGAGCCAACCTATCACCGCGATCGGACCCCAGACATTCAGGATTGAAGCTGGATCAGCCCCTTCGCGGAGGGTTCCATTGAGCATCACAATGATCAGGAACCCGATCGGAATGTAGAGGGTGTTTTCGAGGATATGGCGGAGGCGGGACGAGCGCGAGATGCGATACGCGGCGACCGTAGTGAAGAATCCGACCGTGAGGATGCTGAAGGAGCGTGGCCCGACGACGAACGGCGCCCGTTCCACAGCCAGTACGATCGCCGAATACGCCGCGATCCCGACCCCGAGTCCATACACCACCTGGCGACCCCGGAGCCGATATGGAGGCGTGACGGTTCTCCAGCCCCCTTTGAGATGGCGGGTTACGTCCGGGAATGATAACGAGATGTCGGAGGCGGAACGGCGACTCCGGCGTTTCCTCGGGGCCGAGCGTGTAAAGATCTGGGTCGCGTAAACCTGACCTCCGTCCACCCAAACCCCGACCCCGCTGTACTTGAAGGAACTCCTTAGGATGTTACTCCGGTGGCCTTTCGAGTCCATCCACTGGTTGAATAAGTTTCGGGCGACCCGTCCGGGAGAGTCGCGCCTGGACGTTTTTGCACAGTTTTCCCCGACACCTCGGAATCCCGATGGCGCCCGATGTCGAAGTTTACGGTGATGTAAGTGACCATCGCGGGCTTGCCGGCGACTGTGGGACTCCGCAGCTTCGATTAGTGCTTGACGGCCCTCGAGCGAGTCCAGCCCGTGACTGTTTCGGGCACTGTTTACCATTCCATGCAGCCTGCGGGCCGTCCGATCCGCTAACTTGGCCGGGTGCATTGGTCATGGGACGGCAGGGTGCCACTTGACCGCCTATTCATTTGTCGCTGAATTGAGGTCGTGATATTATTTAATCATTAATGATATTGGGAAAGTCCATCAAGTAGAAACTTAGCACAAAGTAGCGGCAGTCGCGGTCAGTACGAACGTAGCGGGGATTCGGGAGGACGAGGAGTGGTCAAGGGGACTCCTGCGTGAGTGCGAACGGCGGTTCGGCGTCCTCGGGGAGCGGCGTGACGTACTCCTCGGACGTCGCCGCGAACTCCTCCTGGGCCGCCGCCAGCCGCTCGCGGTCGGTCGCGAGCTCGTAGACGGTCCCGGCGAGCACCTTCGCCACGAACGGGAGGGCCTCGCGACCGAAGCTCCCGTTGGCGGCGACGGCCTGCCAGGTGTGCCCGGGCGTGCCCATCGGCCAGGCGGTCGCCCGGAAATGCGCCGTCGGGGCGATGTGGCTCACGTCGCCGACGTCGGTCGACCCGGGGGCGGTCTCCCCATCGTCGGTGGCGTCGACCGCGGTCGAATAGAGCGGGCGCCCTCGGGCCGCCTCGCGGTGTCCCCGGGGAGCTTCTCCACGGCCGAGTCGATCGACTCCGCCGAGAGCGTCTCCTCGAGCGCCGCCGCGAAGGCCGCCTGCTCTTCGTCGAACGCGATCGGCTCTACGTCGTCCATGTTCGCCCGGATGACGTCCGCGACCACGCCGTTCGAACGGAGTTCGGAACAGCCCGTGTAGTACCGCTCGGTCACGATCGTGCCGGACATCAGGGCCGCGCCCTCGGCGGCGTCGCGGACCCAGTCGGTGACGGGCTCGACCTCGTCACGCGTCGGCGCCCGCACGTAGTACCACACGACCGCCTCGGCGGGGACGACGTTCGGGGCGTCCCCGCCCTCCTGGATGCTGTAGTGGATGCGCACCTCGTCCCCGACGTGCTCCCGGATGTACTCCACGGCCGTGTTGAGGAGTTGGACCCCGTCGAGAGCCGAACGGCCGCTCTCGGGCGACGCGGCGGCGTGTGCGGCGGTGCCTTCGAAGCGAAAGGACAGGGAGTCAAGCGCCAGCGAGGAGCCCCGCTGAGGCGACGTCCGGTCGCTCGGGTGCCAGGTGACCGCGGCGTCGAGGTCGTCGAAGACGCCCGCGCGGGCCATGAACGTCTTCCCCGCAAGTCCCAATGTAGCCAACCCCTCAACACGTAAGAGCGTTCGTGGCTCCTACTCGATCCTTCCGCATAACGAAGTGAAAAATATGCTCGTCGGATGCTGAGGACGCGTTCGGTACACGCAGCCTGAGAAAAACCTATCAGTATTACTGACTCCAGCGAGACCACGTCACTCCTGATCCGTAAGGTAGCGTCACGCGAGGAGTTGACTCGGGAGCAATAGCCGATTGATTATCTCCGCTTTTCCCGAGTCAGAGAACGCGAATCCGAGCCAAAGATGACCATCGACACGACGCGTAACGAATTCTCCGCGAATTCAGCAAGGCCTTTCTCAGCGAGGTCCAGGTCCTGGAAGACTCGAAAAGGACGGATGCGGCGAAATGCACTCGACGGGATGTGAAACCGCGTCCTCCGCCTCCGTCAGTCGAGCTGCTTTCCTTGCTTGTAGCCGATTTTCCCCGCGATAGCCGACGTTCGGAAAATACGGTAAAAGGCAACGAGCACTCTCACTACGATAATGGTCATCCCGAGTGCCACGAGCATGTCACCGAATTGCCCACTATTTGAAACGAATGAACCGACCACAATCAAGGCAAGCGCGATCCAGAAAGCGCTCTCGCGCTGGGAGAGGGCCGTGAGGGTATCTTCTTCCATAATCAACGGAATAAGTCGTCCTAACTAAAGTCCTTTTGGAGCGGTAATAGAAGTATACTGGACGTAGAGCATCTCATCGATACGGATTTCGATAGACCGGCTGCTCCCAGTCTTTTATAACCGGATTGACAATCCCGGTGGTCCGTTTCGTCTCTTGGACTTGCCGGCAATTCAGACGCTTCGGCAATACATCGTCCCGAGTTTGGACGCGTGGGAGGTCGCCGCCGCGACGCGTTGCCCAGGGACGGGCCGCGACCGCTCAGCTTCTCCGCGAGAAAAATGCGGGCAACGCCGTCGAGGCGGTTCCCTTTGTCGAGGTCGAGAGTTTGGGGGAAGGGATCGACTTCACGAGGTCGACCTGGAGGCCGTTCGCCCGGCGGTTGGGAGGTGCGGTGAATGGCCGCGTATCGGTCGTTCCCGGGAGATGCGATGGTGCTGAATGCAAGGACATCCCGATGAGCGAGGGGCGTGACACCGTGCCAGTGACGACACACAAGGGATTTCAATCACGACTCGCACCTCCGCGCATGGTTGACCTCGTTCCGCTTGTGATCTTGGTATTCGGGACAATTGCGGCGATCAAGCCAGGCTGGATCGCGGCACTCCACCGTCGTCAAAAGGCTGCTGGAACCACAACCCGCCCTGGTGACATCGAGGTGAGCGAGTCCTTTCCCGCCGTGGTCCGATTAGCTGGCGTGGCATTCGCCCTCTTCGGGTTGTTCTTCGTATTTCGAAGTTTGTAATCGATCCACCGCCGGACCGTTCCGACCTCGAGGGAGGGCAAGTCGGGCTCGTTCGGATCCCAACCGTTGGCCGACCACCATCCGGCCAAGCCCTGAGGCGGCGGGACGGTCCACTACAGAAACGGATGGACGGGAGGCTCCATACGGAATCAACGCGGAGGATTTCCGCGCAGGGCAACGATCCCGTCCACGTCGTCGGTCAGCAGTTCCAGGAGGGGCCGGATGTCCTCGTACTGGGACCCCCGGCCGATCGCTCCTCGCTCCTGGTCCCACTCGATCACGTTCGCCTGGGCTAATTTCGGGAGATGCACGTGGTATAGCGCTCCTCGATCTCTCCAACTCCGATCAGGCTTGTCGGTACACCGGGGATGAATATACCTCGAATCGCTTTCGAGGAGATCCAAGAGCAACTCTCGCCGATGCTCATTCGCCAGGAGATCAAACCACTCGTCGACCGTGCGCTGTCGTGGGTCCCCCACCATCCGTGTCATTTGTTACCAATCCCCATATTGCTTACGGAAAATTCGACGGCTGAAATGTTTGTAGATGTGACAATAATACGTAACCGTTATCCTCGCCGTCCCGGAAAGAAATCGACCGAACCGCCCTACTTCCGGGTTAGACTGGGAGGGTCGTCGAAAGGATCTCCGAGGGGCTGGTGCCCTCACCCCGCCGTCGTCGGCAATCACCAACCGGTCGGGCGACGTTCAGTGACTTCCCGCGACAAATGCGTGAGTCAGGAGCCTAAACATCGAGGGAGAAGACATTCACTAAGCACGACCGGATGCTCCCGGATTCGCGACCGCCCAAATATTTTTGACACCCCGTTGATTGTGATGCCTTCCATTACTCACTCCTATGGAGGACGTGTTTAGCGCTCTCAGTGACGAGACGAGGCGACAGTTGCTCGTCCAGCTCCAGGAGCGTCCTCGGTTAGACGTGCCGTGTGATTTCGGGGAGCAAGACTCGGAAGTGGCGATCGTTCATCTTCATCTCCCGAAATTGGACGAAGCTGATTTGATCGAATGGGATCGGGAGTCCCGAACCGTGGAACGTGGACCTCGATTTGACGAGCTAAAGCCCCTCCTTTCGGCGGTCGAAGAGATGGAGTCGACGGAGAGACGCCCGAAACGCTGAGCGTGGAGCGGTAATCGATTTGGAGTAACACTTTTGTTAATTCCTCGAAACGAGGGTCCATGGCTGACGGCCTAAGTAGCCTGGGACATGTGAGACTCATGGAGGACGGGCGGGTGATCGTGGAGGGGGAATTCGCCGAGGAGGAGCTCAAGGAGGTCGTCGAGTCCGAACCGTACGAACTCGAAGACATTGAGCACATCGACGGAATCTGTCGCGCGATTCTCGATCGGGAGTAACGACTGGGAGGGTATCCTTCTCTGCGAGCGGCGGGGGGATCGAAGGGTCTCCCGTTGAGAGCCTCGCTCATGGCCTACTGCGGCGGAGAGTTCGTCTTTTGATGTCAATCCTCACAAACCCTTTTAAGCCGCAATCGCGAAAACTCCGTGTCCGCGGTTCATTTGAAAATATGACCCATCACGCCGCTGGCGATGGCCCGGGAGTTCCCCACCCATATGGCCAGAATGGAACCTTTCGTACCAGGCACGACTGGTCCAATGACACACCCATCGTCGAAACGATTGTGAAAGCTGTCGCCGCGGTTGACGGCATCCCGGCGAAGGAGTGTGAGCCTCTCTTCTATACAATCGATCCCGAAGTACTTACCGAGGTTCTGAGGCCGGAGGAGAACGGGCGACCCGCGACCGAAGGACGTGTCCGGTTCGAATACCACGGCCATGAGCTTTCCGTTCGCAGTTCCGGAGAGATCCTGATCGACGCCCCCTCACGAGGAAAGCACTTGAGTCGTCAGTAGGCGCGTTTCGCCCCCTCGTCGTCAGTTGGAAGGGATTGAGCCACTCTGAATTGAAGGAGCCAGGCTCCATTCTCAATTAAGCATCACCGTTCCCTGGATGGTTCGGCGTTGCAGGGAAGGAAAGAAGGAGTCCAAACCCCGAAATCGGGGCCGATTCTCGCGCCGGGCTACCAATTGATGCGAACCGGCCTTCCCTTCATGTGCCAACCCGCCCCCACGCGACTTCGGTGTCCAATACGTCTCGTCATTATCGGAAACTGCAAGCAAGCTTCGGGGCCGCTCCGTCCCATCTCGAAACCACTACCGGCAACCGGTGCGGCCAGACGTTGCGAAAACACACACTCAGGGACTTGGTCGCAAGAAGGAGCCCCGTCTTCGTGCAATTACCGAACGCGCGCAGCCCGCATGGACTCGCCGGGAAGGAACTACCGGGCGGCTCGCGCTGCTCGTCCGAAGGCTTATCCACCATATCGCCCAATGAATAGTAGATGGCCAGCACCACCCGCGAAGGCGATGACCCCGATGGGGTCGAGTTTGTCCGGGAGGACGATGGGACAATCACCGCCAGGGACCTTGAGACGGGGCTGGCCCGCGGCGGCAGCACACGTGCGGAGGCGCTTTCCCAGCTTGCGGAGGTGCTCGAACTCCAAGAGGGAGGCGGTGAGTCTATCGAAGATCCCGACCAATTCCTCCGTGCGGAACTCGATATCGATCCCGACGAGACGGTCGGCGAGCGGGAGCTTCCGGAGTTCATGCGCTGAGAGCGCATGGTCAAAACGAGTTTTTCCGGTCGGGAAATCATATCGGTGCTCTCCAAGTTCGGTTATCGGCCAGTGTCACGCTCAGGAAGTCATGTCCGACTTCGATACGAACACCCAGAGACGGGCGAGGTCCGGAACGTCGACGTCCCGATGCATGACGAGGTGAAAATCGGGACATTGCGCTCGATCGCGGACCAGTGTGGCGCCAACGACTTCGAGGCGTGGTGCCGATGGATCGACAAAAACAGCTGAGAACCAATCCCTCCATCAACCTGTTATCGATGGGGAATCTCAACGACTTTCAACAATTCAACGAGACGTTTCGTCGCGAACGGGAGTCACTTCAGGAATTAACCGACCAGGGTGTGATCGACCCCGCCGATTACGAGGCCATCGACCGCTTCCTCAAGGACAAAACCGACACCGAAGTCAGCACGATCGCGGAATATCTCAAGCGGATTCGTCTGACCGCAAAGCGGGCTGAGAAAGCCCTGACTGACATGGGCCAGGCCGATCTCCAGGATGTGTTGTTCCAATTCACGCACGGGGACCATCCAGACATCAAAGACGCCGGGTTGAGCGAGAACACGATGCGGAATTATCGGAAAGCGCTACGGATTTTCTTCACCTACCTCGACCGCGATTGGGCCGGGGACGTCACGGTTGGAGCGCCCGTGAAAACCCGGGTCGGCGAGGATGACATCCTCGAACCGGCCGATCTCGAAGCTTTACTCGAGGCGTCCACACACCCGCGTGAGACAGCGCTGGTCCAATTCATGGCGGATACGGGGGCTCGCCTGTCGATGATCGGCTCGTTACGGCTCAAGGACCTCTCGCTCGATGGTGAGCGAGCGTACTACACGCCGAACCCCAACGCCAGCGGCCTCAAGGGGGCACCCCAGCACCCGTACCCGATCATCGACAGCAAAGCCGCCCTCCGCAATTATATCCGGCACGCCCATCCCCAGCCTGACAATCCGGCGGCGGCCGTATTCCACAAGATTCGTGGGTTCACCCCCGGGGAGGATACGGGGGCGATCACGCCACAGCACCTCAGTCGCATCCTCAAGGATCTCGCCGAGCGTGCCGGCGTGGACAAACCGGTCAACCCCCATAGTTTTCGGCACGCGGCGATCTCACGCATGTACCGCGAGGGCTACACGAAACAACAGATCCAGCATCGAGTCGCCTGGACGCTCGATACGGACATGTGGGAGCGATATGAGCATCTGACCGCCGAGGACATGAACGAGCAGATCTATGCCGAGGCGGGCGTAGTGGAGGAGACTGACGCGACCTCTACCACGCGCGAACGCTGTGGCAATTGCCGGGAAGTGGTCCCGCCATATAACGAGTACTGCGGGAACTGTGGCGAACCGGTGACGCCGGAGGCGGGCGATCTCCAGCTCGCGGCGGAAGCCGATCTCGTGGCGGATATGGCCGAGACCGAGGACGGCGTTGATCGGCAATTGCTCAAGAAGGTACACGATCTGATCAAGGAAAATCCGCAGGTGCTGGAAGTCGACTGAGCGTTGTCAACTACTCTTCATTGCAGGTGGGTGTGCAATTCGCCGGGATCGTTGCGCCAGAGTGATTCTTCCAGTCTCAGAAAAGGAGAGTGTCCACTGAGTAGTACCAATTATTGTTAATATGAATTTAATCACTTATGTAGTGTTTGGACGGGGATTGAACCCCGGGCATTGCCTCGAGAGAGTGTACACTTTCAGTTATTGCCCGTCCAAGGCAACTCGACTCGCTGAAATTTGGCCTGTGTGGCGTTCGCTATTGGATTCGCCGGAACGAATGAGAGGTAACTCCACGTTTGCCGGGTGTTTTTAGTTCCGGTGTGCAGATACATGCGCCGGCAAACTATCAGGTAGTAATAAAGATCGGCTGTTCTTACAATTGGAACAAGGAATTCATTTCCGATTGAGCGGATTTTATTGCCGGCATGAAGGTTCTCTTGGACGTTTAGATAAAGGTCCTTTAAGAGCAGGGGATTCTGACCGTCAGGCTCTCCTCGGGATAGCTTCACGAGTCCTGGTTCGGAAAATTCATCTCATATAAACTCATCTGATTGTGCGGGAAATAGACGCCAACGAATTCACCAAGTATGCCATTACCGGGCGAGACACCTTTCTCTGGCCACGATGCAGCTGAACTTGACAACTGCGTACGTCTGCCTGAATATCCACTGAGATTCCCTGTCGATTCCCGACATCGTGAGCAACGAGAAATTGTGTCTCTAGGGGCCAACTCGCTAACACACCTACTCGGCAAACAACCCTCACGCTCTCCCCAGTCTATCCCGTCTCCCGGAGAGTCACCCATACTACCGAGGCCGTTTTCGGGAATGCTACCGTTCCAATTTGTCCCCCTGTATCTCACTAAGGAAACATCATCGGTGACAGTCGCATCCACTGTCTTTTAAACCGACACCAACATTCATCGCAAAAATCCACCGGCTACATTCTCTTCCAAGACATCAGAGAGCGTAAATATCCCGGAGGATTTTCGCCCCCATGAACGGTAGCGAAGTAGTTTACCGGACATTAGACCAACACGGAATCGACACGGTGATCGGGATTCCCGGACGGCACGCGATCCCTCTTGTCAAACTTGTCAAGAGCGATCCATCCATGAGGTATATTCTCGCCCGGCACGAGACCGCCGTGCCGTATATGGCCTGGGGGCATTATGAAGCGTCGGGAGATCCTGTGGCCACAGTCACGGTCCCCGGCCCAGGCGACACCAATGCGACTAACGGGCTCCGGAATGCCCAGTTAGACCAAGTTCCGATCATCCATCTCGCAAGCGACGTGCCACCAGCATCTCGGGGCACCGGAGCATTACATGAGATCGACCCGCAGACTTACGATCATGCAGTCAAGGAGAACTGGGACGTAACGAATCCGAATATGCTTCCTGAGGCCCTCGAGCGCGCTCTTCAAACTGCGTTTCGCCCTCCGCCTGGCCCGGTCCGGGTCGGGATTCCCTATCTTCACGATGAAATCAAAACTGATCTCACGACTGTCGATCACAGCCAGCCTTTCGAGGCTTCTCAGGAGCGATATCAAGAAGCAGCATCATTATTGAATGATAGTGAACGACCATTACTATATATTGGACTCGAAGCAGCCAGAACCGAGAGAAAAGCGCCGATTCGGAAAATCCTCGAAGGTTTGAATTGTCCTTTCATCACCTCATACAAAGGGAAAGGAGTCCTCCCAGAAACAGACGAACGATGGGCCGGAACGACCGGATCACATCTCCCAGCAGGGGCGGTGAAGTTATTAGCGAATGCTGACGTCATCCTTGCCCTGGGGACAGTATTCGGGGGGCCGAATACGAGTGGTTCGAGTCTAGTGACCGATGAGGACCTGCAGGGCGCGCTTCCTCTCGAAAATAATCTTATTCACGTTGTGACCGACACTACGAGGATTGATACAAATTACACGTCCGATCTCCCAATCGTGAGTGACATCGGGGTTGCCTGCGAGCGGATAGCGGCCGCACTGACGGACAAGCATACAAATGAGACATGGAGAGGTCGTGGCCCGGAACTCGCCAACCAGGCTAGGAGGGAATACTTCACGTACATCCAAGGGGCGGGGATGTT